>DHJA01000073.1:0-6187 GCA_002404095.1 Planctomycetaceae bacterium UBA4732
GTCGAAGACGCGGCTGGCCTCGCTTAAGGAGCCGCGCCAAAATAAGTTACCGATATTGGCGTTGCTGTTGACTTGACGTTTAATGTCATGATCGGGTGATGCAGGATGCTCAGACACTGGAAGCCATTCGTGACAAGTATATGGAATTGTTGGACGATTTGGACGAGCGCGGTCGGCGGCGTTGGGCGGCCGTCGAAGCTCGGGCCTTGGGGCGTGGCGGCATTGCCGCCGTGGCGTTGGCCACGGGTTCGGATCATAGAAGCCTCTCCAGGGATGTGAGAAACGGACTACAGACGCGGCCTTTTTACTCCGCGTCAAAGTGGTGGACGATATGTTCCAGGGCGTCGGCGAGATAAATCACCGACGTATAGTGACCGCAATTATACCAGATGATCTGTTGCTCGCCGGCGGCGCGCCAAAGATTCTCGGCCATCTTCGGCGGCACGATCTCGTCGTGCCGGCCCGCCAACATTAACAGTTTGCGACTTTTGAGATTGGCGGCGCAGGTAATCGGGTCGAGCGGCGCGATGAGCTTGGCCAGTTTCTCTTTCGATCCGCCCAGCGCCTCAAAAATCTTGCGGTAGCCGGCCGCGCGTGGATCGTCGTAGTAGCCGTCGATGACGCCGCCGCCGCCGAGCAGCAGGGCGACGCGGCCGAGCTTCGGCTCCATCTCGGCCGTCAACGATGCCATGAAGCTGCCGAGGCTGGTGCCGAGGATGCCGAGTCGTTTCGGGTCGATCTCCGGCCGCGACTCCATCCACGCCGTCGCCAGGCGCATGTCGAGGACCGTCTGGCGAATGGCGGCCGCGGTTTGGACATAATCGGTCGAGACGAGGCGTAGTCCGCTGCCGGCCGGCCGGCGCGGCCCGTAGTAGGCCATCTGCACGAAGAGGCCGGCGACGCCGTGCCGCGATAAGTGAGTGCAAATGAACCGCGATATGGATTGATCGCCGCCGGTGATGTCGAGGACGATCACGCACGGGAACGGCCCCTTGCCCTCCGGCCGGTAGTATTCGGCATAAACAGTGTTGTTCTCGGGATTAGGACTTTCAACGGCCGAGGGGAAGCGGACATCGTAAACGCCGATGGCATAACCGGGGATATTGTGCATCCATTTCATCTGATAAGCGAAATCGCGGGCGTCGAAGCGGTAGCGTTCGGGGAGCGCTTTCTCATTGACGGCGGGCGTGAAGTGGGCCGTGCCGCTCTCGGCGGCCGCGGCTGTGCTGAACGACAATAAGGCGCAAACGAGGACGGATGAGCGCATGGGATGAGCATCCTCTCTGGAGAGTACAAACCGGCGCGCTGGGTTTCGTTGGCGCGGCCGGCGGGCCGGTATCAGTATGGACGCATGGCGCAATGTAGGCAAGCGGGGCCGCCGGAATGACAGAACCCGTTGGCGCCCGCGAAAACCTATCGCAGCGCTCTGCCAGCGAGTACAATCCACCCGCCGACAACGTATCCACCTTGGGCGCTTGGAGAGCTTCCTCGTTGGCCGGCAGCAGACTATGAGGGTTGAGATGAACAGAATAACCGTATGTCTTGTCCCTGTTTCCGGTCTCGTGCTGGCCGCTCTGGCTTTCGGCGCGGATGAACCGACTCGATCAGTATCACTCAAATTCAGCGCCGCCGAATACGATTCAAAGACGATCTATCATTCGCCGCAGAAGCCGGGGTTCACCTGCTGGACCGGAGCGTGGCTTATGCCGGATAAGAGCATAATGGTCACGTTTACGCAGGCTACGGGGCCGTTCAAAGATCGACCGCGCACCGACAAGACAGTCCTCGATTCTTTTCCGGGCTGGCCGCCCAATGGCAACGCGAATTACGACATGAACGGGCTTGAGCTGCGCAATGTGTACCTTCAATCGAAGGACGCCGGTATGACCTGGAAGGGAGTGAGCGCGGATTCATTCCGTTCGTGTATGAACCACGCGACTGGCAAGGGTCAGATCTCGCTGGCTGACGGCACGATCATCCGTGCGGTCTGGGGGCAGTATCTGCCGTTCGACGACAAAGCGCCTAAGACGGGCTATCTGCAGCGATCGCGCGACGCATCGACGACGTGGGGGCCGCCCGAAACTCCGCTCCTCGATCCGAAGCTGTTTACGACGTATCCCACGCGCCTGCGCCTGCTCCGCGATGGGCGATTGATCGTCACCGGCGGATTGATGCGCGTCCCCGCCGGAAGCCTGCCAACGAACGTCACCCGTCCTCCCATCGAGCCGCTCCTCATGGTCTCGGACGACGGCGGTAAGACATGGGGGAAACCGATCCCGGTCGTCTCCGCGGAACTCGCCAAGAGTTGGAGCGGCGAAGAATACGATTGCGCCGAGTTGGCCAGCGGCGACCTGCTCTGTATCTTCCGTACCGTAGACCCGACGGGCAAAACCGAGAAGGAAGTCCGCTGGCAGGGACTGCTCAAGAAAGACGGCCAGACCTGGAAACCTCAGGACGTCGGCCCGGCGCCGCTCCCTCACAGTGGGCACCCGGAACTCTTGGCCACGCGGGAAGGGGTCGTGCTGCACATCGCCACCAGCGGCATCCATGGAACCGCCGACGGCGGCAAATCCTGGCAGGCCCTCTCCGGCGCCCGGCCCAGCGGCTATTACCCGCGGAGCGTGCAAGACGCGGACGGCCGTATTTACATCTTTTCCCACGTCGGCGGCGATGACGCCTACGGGGCCGTCGATCAGTCCATCCGAATGGACACATTCCGTCTTTCCGACAAGTGAAGCCAGTCGAGTACGCAAGACGCCGGCCGTTCGCCAGACGATCCCATCGGCGCCCGCGAAAACCTATCGAACCGCTCTCTCCTCGTGTACAATCCACCGGCCGACAACGTACCTACCGTGAGCAATGGGAGAGCTTCCTCGTTATGGCTATTCCAGTCACCTGCCCCGATTGCGGCGCCTCATACCAAGTGGCCGACCAGCTGGACGGTAAGAAGGTCCGCTGCAGAGAGTGCGACGCCGTCCTCCTTGTCGATTCGGAGGCGCCGCCGCCGCGACGGGCCGCCGCTCGTCCCGCGAAACCGCGCCGGACGGAGGAATCGCGCGTTCGATCCGGCCGTCCGGAACGCCCCCAACGTCCCCGGCGCGACCGTGACGACGACGATGACGACGCGCCGCGGCGGATCAAGAAACAACAAGGCGGCGTACCTCTGGCCCTCATTCTCGGCGGCGTCGGCGCAGCGTTTCTCCTCCTTCTTGGCTGCGGCGGCCTCGTGGTCTTCGTGGCGTTAAGGACTTCCGCATCCAGCGCTCCGGCCCCCGTGGCCTCCGTGACCGCACCCGCCGCGCCTCTTCAGATGCCGGTCCTCCCGAATCAGAACCAGAATCCAAACCAGAACCAGAACCAGAATCCAAACCAGGATCAGAATCCTCAGCCAGCTCCGAACCCTTTCCCACAGCCGAACCCAGTTCCACCACCGAATCCTATCTTTCCGCCGCCCGCCCTGCCGGCGCCGATGCCGGCGGCGCCGCTCACGGCTTGGCAGGTTCAGCCCGATCCGCTGCCGGCCGAGCTGGCGCCGCCTGACAACCCTAAAGGGACTATTCCTGTCGCCGGTTTCAACCATCTCGTCTTTTATCCGAGTTCGCCCAGCCCGTTCGTCGCCGTCGCCGGCAAAGCCGGATTCACCGACGTCTGTGAAGTCTGGAACCTGAAAACCATGAAGCGCGTCGGCCCTGGCATCGCCGCCGGCTTCGGCGGAAATGTGGCCCTCAGCGCCGACGGCGTCAACCTTGCCGCCCCCACCTTTGCCGGCGGCAAGATGACCGTTGACGTCTGGAACGTCGCCGACGGCCGCAACGTCAAGATCATCGTTGACGAGAAGCCGGGCATCCTTCAGAACGTCGATTTCGCCGGCCCCGGCCAAGTGCTGACGGCGAAACACGAGGGATTCGAGGTACTGGTGCAAGTCTGGAACGTCAAAACGGGAGCGGAAGTACGCAACTTCAAGGCGTCGTCCCGAGCGGATAAGAAACAGCGCGCTTTTAGCGCGGGGCGCAAGTACCTCGCCTTATTCAGTAACGCGAACGACCGCATTTTGGTCTATGATCTGACGACCGGCCGGCCGGCCGGCGATCTGGCGGTCGCGGCCAACAGCCAGTGCCAGGGATTGGCCTTCTCGCCCGACGGCAAGTCGTTCGCGGCTCTATTCGGAATGGGCCAATCCTCTCGCCTTCAGATCTGGGACGTCGCCACAGGCCAATCGACCGGCGAACACACGCTCGACCAGGTTCCGCAAAGCACCTTCTTCTACGAAGGACAAGCAGTGGAATGGCTACAGGACGGCGGCTTGATGCTGTTCGGACAATTGCTCGTGGACGCTAAGAGCGGCGCCGTCTACTGGAAACTTCCCACCGAAGCTCTTGACGGCGCCCCGCGGCGATTCTTCGGCAGCGGCTGCGTGGCCTATGTCAAGGGCGAGCCGATGAAGAAAAGCCTACTCTTCGAGGCGCTGCCGGCGGATCGCATCGCCGCCGCCCTCAAGGCGGTGCGCGAAGGGCAAGACGCCGACACCGCTTCGATGCCGACGGTGAAAGCGGCCGACTGGACGGCGGTTAAGGAACTGCCGGCGCCGGCCGGCGCTGTCGAGTGGAAGGCCGTCGCGGATAACGCGCCCGCCGCGAAGGGGGTACTCGGCAAGACTCCGATCCCGCTGACGGGCAAAGCGGCTAACGTCCAACGCATCCTCTTTAGCCGGCCCGACATCGGCCAGGCCGCCGTGCTGGTCGTCCCCGAGGCGGCCGGACTGAGCGCTCGCCAACAAGTGCGCGTGGAGCGCTACGACCTGACCGACGGCAAGCATCTCGGCGGCGCCGACCTGTTCGCGGCGGAGTTTCCCAAGGAAATGCCGGGGCGCCCGCAAAGCACGGCGACGCTTGACGCCGACCTCAGCCCCGACGGCGCCATGATAGCCGTCCGCGAACCTAAGACCGGCAAACGCATCGACGTCTGGTCGATGGCGGAGGGCAAGCACGTCGTCGGCTGGCTGCCTTACGAGAAAGAGGGCGACGGGCGGGTACACTGGTTTGCCTTCCTCGACGCGAAACACCTACTGACGCTGGGCGGCGTCGGCAAATTGACGCTATGGGAGATTCCTGAATGTAAAGCGCTATATACCGTCGCTTTTGTGCGCGATCTGCCGGCGCTCAGCGCGGGGCGCAAGTACCTGGCGGCGTTCACCGGGTCGAACTTCGAGGTGCTGGAGGCGGCGACCGGCGAGCGCGTCGGCCAACTGTTTCGTCCCAACGCGCAAGGCGCCCAGGCGACGGCCTACAGTCGAGACGGCCGCGAGTTGGCCGCCGTGCTGACCACCGCCGAGGGTCTTCGGCTCGTGCGCTGGGATGCCGTCACGGGGGCCGTCAAGGATGAGTTCGCCGTGTCGCCCGGCGGCAACGAGTTGGAATGGTGCGGCCCGGATCACATACTATTCGGATCGACTTTGTTCGACCTCAAACTGAAGTGGCCGATCGCCCTTTACACCTTACCCGGATTGGGCCGCGCGGCGACCACTTCGCCGGACGGCCGTTATTGGTTTGCCGCGGCCCGCAATCCGAACGACCCGCCGCTACTGTCAGCGCAGACGCTGCCGGATGACGCGACGCGCCAGTTGGCGACGCAGGCCGCTGGTGGGAATGCGAAAGTCGTGTTGGCGCCTGGCATGGCCGTCAAAGTTTCCGTGCAAGGGGCGGCGCCCGGCGCGGATGCGGAGGCTTACCACCGCGACATCGCCACCCGTCAGAATCAGCACTTGCAATCGCTGGGCTTCAAAATAGCGGCGGACGCTCCATTGACCCTGACCCTCCAGATTCAACCATCGCGCGACACGGGCCAAATGCGCACCTACAAGGAAATCGGCAGACTGAGGCAGAATATCGACGTTCACGTGATCGAAGTGACCGTCGTGGCGACGTTGACGGATGCGGGCGGCGCGGTTGTCTGGACGCAAAAGAATAACTCTCAACCGCCAGTCATGGCTTCCGTGAACACTGCGGAAGGTTTCCAAGAAGGGCTTAATAAGGTGGTGTGGAGCATGGCCGCGGGTTGGGCCGGCGCGGCCGCGCCGCCGTCGGTCCTGATCCGCACCGGCGCCGGTGTTGAGGCGTTGCCGCGTTCGGTGATGCTGACCGGGGATCACTGAAAAGGGGGAGCGTAAAGCCGTTTAGCCGCGACCCGA
>DHJA01000073.1:6304-7581 GCA_002404095.1 Planctomycetaceae bacterium UBA4732
CGAAGGGGAGCGCGTCTCCCCGCGGTCCCCCTCGGGTCGCGGCTAAACAGCGCTGGCGCTTATCCCATCAGCTGGCGAAACTCCTCAAAGAGATAGCCACTGTCGTGCGGGCCGGCCGACGCCTCCGGATGGTATTGCACACTGAACAGCGGGTAGCGCCGGTGGCGCATCCCCTCCAACGTGTTGTCGTTAAGGTTGATGTGCGTCGGCTCCAGGTCCGCCGGCAGGTCGTCCACGCGCACCGCGAAGCCATGGTTCTGCGTGGTGATCTCGACCTTGTTGGTGCGCTGATTGAGAACGGGCTGATTGGCGCCGCGGTGGCCGAACTTCAGCTTAAACGTCTTGCCGCCCAGAGCCAGGCCGCACAATTGATGCCCTAGACAGATACCAAATATCGGCGTCTTGCCTGCGAGTCGCGCCACCGTTTCAATAGCGTAACCCAACGGCTCCGGGTCGCCGGGGCCGTTGGACAGGAATACCCCGTCCGGCTTGCACGCCAGCACGTCGTCAGCCGTGGCCAAGCCCGGCAACACCGTCACCTTGCAGCCGACCTGTACCAGGCAGCGCAGAATGTTCTGTTTCATGCCGAAGTCGAGGGCGACGACGTGATGCGTCGGCGGCCGCGACGGCAGGTACGTCACGAGCGGATTGACGAAGCCCTCGGCCCAGTCGAACCCCTTGGCCGGCACGACCTCGCGGACGAGATCGCGGCCAACAATGCCGGGCCGCGTGCGCGCTTTGTGGACCAGCGAAGCGTCATCCAAATCGGCGGAGGATAGGACGGCGTTCATGGCGCCGCGGACGCGCAGGCGGCGGACCAGAGCGCGGGTGTCGATGCCCTCAATGCCGAGGACGCCGGCGTCGCGCAAGTAATCGTCGAGAGAACCTTGCGAACGGTAGTTGCTGGGAATGCGCGTCAACTCGCGGACGACGAAGCCCTCAACCTGCGGCTTGCCGGATTCACGGTCGTCAAGATTGACGCCGTAATTGCCGATAAGCGGATACGTCATGGCGACGATCTGGCCCTTGTAGGAAGGATCGGTCAGAACCTCCTGGTAGCCGGTCATGCAGGTGTTGAAGACGGCTTCGCCGGTGGCCTCGCCGGGCGCGCCGAAGGCGCGGCCGGTGTAGACCGTGCCGTCTTCCAGGGCCAATTTTGCCGGGATCGCCGCCATTCATCGCTCTCCGCTTACTACAAATCACTGTAGCGAGCGAAGGCGGCGCCGGCCAGAATGGGTTGGAAAAGGGGAGAGTGGGGCGCCCGCTCCGCGGGCGCC
>DHJA01000073.1:7641-22749 GCA_002404095.1 Planctomycetaceae bacterium UBA4732
GCGCCCGCTCCGCGGGCGCCTTGATGGTTCAGGGGCGTAATCCAGCCTCCCTAACCAACATGGCGCCCGCGGAGCGGGCGCCCCACCTTGGGCAGCCGGAATGGGGCGCTTGACTCACCCCGCGCGTGGCCCGAATGGGAAGAAGAAGATCCACATCAACACAATTACGAAGATCAGCACGACGCCCAAGCCGATCAGCCAGAAATGGCGGGGGAACTTCAGCCCTTTCCTTTCCTTAATGTCGGTTTCTTCTTGCTTGTGCTTATCATGGGCAACCTCGTGTTCCCGCTCTTTTTTATGATGCTCCTGGCGTTCTTGATGATTCATGCTCTGGCTTCCCTTGGTAGAACCGCGTATGAGAACAATCCCGACTCGGCGATGGTCGAGCGTCCTATTCAGCAAACTTCGTGCCGGCCTAACGCCACCCATGTACCAACACGTCGCCGTCCACCACCTCGACGCGCAGCTCCGTCAGCGCCAGCGCCTTCGCGATCTCGTCAACGCCCTTCCCTCCGATGGGTGTACGCGCCGCCGCGCCGCCGGCCAGACGCGGCGCGATGAAAACGTGAACCTCGTCAATCACACCGGCGTCGAGGAAGGCGCCGAGTACCGCGCCGCCGCCTTCCACCAACACATTCGTGAAACGCCGGCGGCCTAGTTCGGCCAGCAAAGCAGTGACGTCGGTGCGCCCGCTCGCAGTCGGCAGTGTCAGCACTTCGCAGCCAAGCGACCGCAGCGCCGCCATCCGCTCCGGCGGCGCCTGCGTCGTCGCGGCGACCAGCGTGGGGACTTCGCGCGCGGTCTTCGCCAGTGCGGAATCTGCGGGCAGACGACAATTGCTATCGAGTATGACGCGAATAGCGATGCGCGGCCCAGGAGGCCGGGCGGTTAGCTGCAGGTCGTCGGCCAGGGCCGTGCCGATTCCGACGATCACGGCGTCCATGCGGCCGCGCAATTTATGGGCGAGGCGGCGAGACGCCTCGTTGCTGATCCATTTCGAGTCGCCGGTTCGCGTGGCGATCTTACCGTCAAGGGTCATGGCCCATTTGGCGTGGACATACGGCTGACCGATCGCCAGCAACGTCAGGTACGGGGCGTTGACCCGCCGCGCCGCCGCTTCGCCTATGCCAAATTCGACGGGAACGCCGGCCGCGCGCAGCAGATCGGCGCCCTTGCCGGCCACCGGAGGAAACGGATCGCTCATGGCGGCGACCACGCGGCCGACGCCTGCGCGTAGGATCGCGTCGGTGCAGGGCGGCGTCTTGCCTCGATGACAGCACGGTTCCAACGTGACGTAGAGCGTGGAACCGCGTGCGGCGTCTCCGGCCGCGGTCAAGGCGACCACCTCAGCGTGAGCCTCGCCGTAGCGTTGGTGCCAGCCTTCACCGACTATCTGTCCACCGCGCACCACGACGGCGCCGACCATCGGGTTGGGTTCGACCCAGCCGCGACCGCGCTCCGCCAACTCCAGGGCGCGGCGCATCCAGGTTTCGTCGGCGATGCTCATGCGAAAATATCCTGGCAACCAAGGTTCAGGACGATTACATTTTATTCTTGTCGGTGGTAGAAAGGACAGTAGCGTTTCAGTTTGTCCTATAAGTCCTATAAGTCCTATAAGTCCTATAGATCATATGGGACAAACTGAGTTGACGGCCTGAATCCAGAGGAAGCTTCTCATGCTACAAGTCGGTTTCGGCGTCGGCGATATTACGCCCGACGTGGGTATGGAAATGCCGGGCGGCTTCTTCAAGCGCAAGGGAACCGGCGTCCGCGACAAGCTGCTGGCGTCGGCCTGCGTCGTCTACGACGGCGCCGCACCGGTCGCCCTGGTCGGCCTGGACGCGCTGTTCATCACCAAGCCCACCGTCGAGGCGGCGCGGCGGATGATCGTTAAGGCGACAAAGATTCCCGGCGACAACGTGCTGATCGGCGCCAACCACACGCACAGCGGCGGCCCCGTGGCCAGCTGTCTCGGCTGCGACGAGAATCCGGCCTACACCGAAAAGATGGCCAAGGCCATCGCCGAGGCGGTGGGCGCGGCGTGGAACTCGCTGCACGCGGCGGAAGTCGGCGTCGGCGTCGGTTCCGAGCCGAACATCTCCTTCAACCGCCGTTTCTTGATGCGCGACGGCCGGGAGATCACGCACCCCGGCAAACCCGGCACGCCGCACCATGACGAGATCGTGACGCCGGCCGGACCCATTGACCCCGCCGTGGGCGTGTTCGCCGTGCGCAACCCGGCGGCCAAGAACCAGGTCGCCGGCGTCGTGGTCAACTTCGCTTGTCACAGCACCGTCGTGGGCGGCGACCAGTTCTCGCCGGACTACGCCGGATACCTGCGCAAGCACATCAAGGCGCACTACGGCGAAGCGACGCCGGTCGTCTTTCTCCTGGGAACTTGCGGCGACATTACTCAGGTAGACAACCTGTCGGCAAACTCCGAATTTGGCCCCGACTATGCCGACATGATGGGGATGAAGCTGGCATCGGAGACGATCCGCGTGGTCGAGCGGATGACGTGGTTGAAGGAGGCGCCGACGGCGGCGGTGTTGGAGACGGCGCCGGTGGAGATTCGGCCGGAACCGGACGTGGCGCGCGAACGGCCGCCGTTCGGCCTGGGCAGCGACCTGTCGAAAGACCAGAAGGTCGATGCGGTTTTTGCCGATGAGCGTAAGCTGGTGGCCGAGATGCGGCGCAAGACGCCGATGCTGGCGGCCGAGGTACAAGCAATCCGCATCGGCCCGCTGGGCATCGCCACCAACGGCGCCGAATACTTCTGCGAATACGGCCTGCGCATCAAGAAAGCGTCGAAGCACCCGGCGACGTGGGTCGTAAGCCTCGCCAACGAGCTGCTCGGCTATGTGCCGACGGCGCAAGCGTTCGTGGCCGGCGGCTACGAGGCGCGCACCGCGCGCAGCAGCAAGCTGGCTATCGACGCCGGCCAACTGTTGCTGGAAGGCGGCCTTCGCGCCCTATCGCGGGTGGATAAGTGATTCGCCTGAATGCCATTAAGCACGTCGCAGGTCGTTGACCGTTATGAGCGAACCTCCTACGAACAATGGAGGAAATCAAGATCCTGCGGGGATCACGAGGAGCGAACACGCCCGGCTCCGCGTTGGACAGGGACGGCCGATTGCGGAGGTGGCAACCGACATCCAGCGGGCCAGGCCAGGTGATGTGTTTGTTCAACCCGACGACGGCCGTTTTGTCGTGCGAGGTTCAAAGGGGCGAGAACATATAATTGAGACAAATGGCGAGCACGTCACCTCCGTGCGGCGGCCGGACGCCGCCCATCTAGCTCGATTACGGGACGGAACGATTCGCCCGGCTGTGGAGGAGGAGTTTCAGAAGCTGAAGGCGTTCATTGAATGAGGAGGAGCCGATGCAAGACGAGGAAATCAATCTGTTCAACGCCTGCACCGATTTGGTGAGCCTTGCGAAGTGGGAAGTCTTTCCGCTGCGTCTGCTAGGAGGCAAACGACCGGGGGAGTGGGTTCGCGTCCTTGATTTCTGTCAGCAAATAGGTTTGACCGCGGACCAACTCAAGCCGGAACTCTTCGCGACTTGGCTTCCCGATCCGATGGGCCATGACGCTTATGCCGTGATCCTGTTCTACGATGACGAATCGAAATGGAGCATGGCCGCACATTACAACCGCGGGCGACTGCTGGGAACCGCATCGCCCAACCTGGCGCAACAATCCATTGGGATCGCGAGCTTGGATACCCGCGTCCCGGCCAAATGACGCCGTGGTATAAAAGGGACAACGTAGATTCCTTTTGGTAGGCAATCTACGTTGTCCGCTTTTCCACTAGGATTGAGACGCTGCTTTCAGCGCGGCTTCCCTTACAGGAAAGCCAAATCCGACGGCGACCACCCGGCCTCGTCGGACGGCCAATCGCCGGACATACGGCCATCAGTCAGCAGGGTGCTGAGGTCCGTCTGAAACACATCAGGGCCACTTCCCGTGACCGGGCCGGCAGTCGCAGATTGGGCATGGGCGGCGGAAGGACTGTGGGCGTTCAGTCCGCCGCCGGACGCGCCGGACGGAATTACAGGTCCGCCGGACGACAGGGAAGCCGTCAAGGGCGAGGCCAGGTAACTGCCCAGCGGGGAGCCGATCTTGAAGACGAAGCCGCCGCCGGGCGTCGTCTGGAAGGCGCCGGGCGTCGCCGGAAAGCTGGTCGAGATCGACTGACCGGGCACACTGGTCGAGCCGGTCACGTAGACATTCCCGGCAGAGTCCAGGGCAAGGGCATAGCCGTACTCGTCCCCATTGCTGCCAGTGAAGGTCGATGTCTTCGTCTTCTTGTTGTAGGTGAAGGAGCCGCCTGGGCCGCCGAAGTAGGTCGAGAAGAGCAGGCCGCTGCCGGAACTGTTCAGCGCTGTCACGAACACATCGCTGTTCGGATTGCCGTTTGAATCGACGCCCGGGCTCCTGGTCGCCTGGATAGGGTTGATGGTCGGGAAGTCGGTCGAGCGCGTCCAGCCGGTCACGTAGGCGTTGCCGGAAGCGTCCAAGGCGATGCTGGAAGCGCCGTCCATGCTGCTGCCGCCAAGGTAGGTCGAGTAGACGAGACCCGTCCCCGTCGCGTTCAACTTGGTAACGAAGGCGTCCCCAATGGAGGCGCCGGTAGTCGCTGTATGAAAGGTCGTCTGGAAGGCGCCGGGCGTCGTGGGGAAGTTCGCCGAAGTGGTCGTGCCCGCCACGTAGGCGTCGCCGGCTGCGTCCACCGCGATGCCCGGTCCCGGATCAACGACCGAAAGTACCGAGGGAAGTCCGTCCAGTAGCCGTCCGAGCCGCTGCCGCCAAGGTAGGTCGCGTAGACCAGGGAGGCCGTCCCGGACAGCGACGGGTTAAACTTGGCCACGAAGACGTCCGTCCCGCCGCCGTTGCTCTGCTGGAAGGCGCCCGCCGTCGCCGGGAGGTTGGTCGAAGTGGTGCGGCCGACGATGTAGGCGTTGTCGGCGGCGTCAACGGCGACGCCGGTGCCTACGTCGGTGCCGGAGCCACCCAGGTAAGTGCCGTAAAGCAGGGATGCGGTCCCGGAGAGGTTGGGATCGATCTTGGCGAGGAAAGCGTCTGTCCCGCCGGCCAAGTTTGACTGAAAGGCACCGGCCGTGGTGGGGAAGCCGGCCAGCGCTGAGCCGGTGACGTAGACGTTGTCCAGCATTCCCATGCCGTCGCCCGCATGATCGATGGCGAGGGACGCCCCGTTGACGTGACCCGGAGCGAAACCGCTGAATTGGGTTCCGGGGAGCCAGGTGGAGTAAAGGATCGAGCCGGTCGGGTTCAGGACGGTGAGGAAACCCGGCTGGCTGGTAGAGGGTTTGGTGGTAGCCAGGGCGTTCGGGGTGGTCGGAAAGGCGCTGTCAGGCGATTCGCCCGCCACGTAGGCGTCGCCGGCGGCGTCCACGGCGATGCTATTGCCGAAACCGCTGCTGCCGAGTTTGGTGACCCAGTCCAGGGCCGTCCCGGTGGAATTCACTTTGGCGACGTAGGCGCCTAAGCTGCCCGTGGTGTAGCCGCCCGCGACGTACACGTTGCCGCCGCCGTCCACGGCGGTGGCCCAGGCCGGGCCGGGCAGGTAGCTGGAATAGCCGAGCGTCGCACTCATGACGGTTCTGTCTTCCAACCGCTCTAACTCCAAGCGGCGCAACGCCTTGTTCCGCGAGGGCCGATGGGACGGGAGGCGAAACAGCTTCATGGACGTTCTCCTTTGGGGGATCTGGGTTCATCTATGGCCATTCCTTCCGGAAAGCCTCTACTACAGACCCCGCAATCCGGCCGAAAACGGGACAAGAAATTTTTGGATGGGGCTGAACCGCATGATGCACGTCTGTCTTCGTCTACAATGAATGCGCGCTCAAAGGCTCCTAATAAGGGAGAGTTCGCCATGCCTCTGACTGTCGAAGCGATCTACGAGAACGGCGTCCTCAAGCCGGCCCAGCCGCTGCCGCTGAAGGAACATGAGAAAGTGCGCGTCACGGTCGAGCCCGCTCTCACGTGGGCGGAACGAACGGCGGGCCTTATGGGCTGGAAGGGCGGCGCGGAAGAGGCCGAATACTTCGCTACGTCGCCCGACCTCGACTTTCCTGGCCCCAAGGAGAACCCATGACCTTTGCCGACCTGGTTCGCGGCGACTCGGTCTTCTTGGATGCGGATACCTTCGTTTATCATTTCCAGCCTCATTCGGCTTTCGGGCCGCCTTGCACCGATCTCCTGAAGCGGATCGAACTCCAGGAACTGTCCGGTTACACTTCGACCCACGTTCTCAGCGAACTCGCGCACCGCTTGATGACGATGGAAGCGTCGGCCCTTTTCAATTGGGCGTCCAAGATCGTCCAGCGCCTCCAGCAGAACCCGGCCCACGTGCTGCGACTAACCCAGTTTCGCTCGGCGCTGCAAAAGATCGCGCAGATGCGCATTCAGGTTCTCACCATCCCGGCCGAAGTACAGGCAATCCGCATCGGCCCGCTGGGCATCGCCACCAACGGCGCCGAATACTTCTGCGAATACGGCCTACGCATCAAAAAGGCGTCGAAGCATCCGACGACGTGGGTGGTAAGCCTCGCCAACGAACTGCTCGGCTACGTGCCGACGGCGCAAGCGTTCGTGGCCGGCGGTTACGAGGCGCGCACCGCGCGCAGCAGCAAGCTGGCCATCGACGCCGGCCAACTGTTGCTGGAAGGCGGCCTTCGCGCCCTGTCGCGGGTGAAATAGAGTCACTAACAGGGCGAGCCGAAAACGGGACAAGAAATTTCTGGATGGGGCTGAACCGCCTGACCTACGCCTGTCTTCGCCTACAATGAGTACACGCTCAAAGGCTTCTGGTAAGGGAGACTCCGCCATGCCTCTGACAGTCGAAGCGATCTACGAGAACGGCGTCCTCAAGCCGGCCCAGCTCCTGCCGCTGAAGGAAAAGGAGAAAGTCACAGTCACGGTACACTTCCGCTCCAACTGGGTCGCGGAGACGGCCGGACTCATTCCTTGCACGGACGCGGACCTGATCCAGTGGGCCGCCTTGGATCCCGAACTGGAGTACCCGCCGCCTCCGGAGGCTCCATGATCTTCACGGACCTTTCGGCCGGCGCGGCGGTCTTTGTGGATGCCAACACTCTTGTTTATCACTTTTCGCTCCATCCCCAGTTTGGGGCCGCCTGTACGGCCCTGATAGACCGAATAGAGTGCCGGGAGCTTTCGGGCTTCACAACTATTCCCGTCCTGGGCGAAACGGCCCATCGACTGATGACGCTGGAGGCCATCGCGCTCTTGCACTGGCCCGTCGCCGGCATCGGCAATCGTCTACGGAACCACCCCGCCGAGGTGAGCCGGTTGAGCCTCTTTCGGCGCGCCATCGAGGGCGTCGTCCAGAGCAATCTCCAAATCCTGACAATCCCCGCGAGCGTCTTGGTCGCGTCCGTCGCTTTGAGCCAGCAAATCGGCTTGCTGAACAACGACGCCCTGGTCGTGGCCGTGATGCAGGCGAACGGGCTGACCCACCTGGCCAGCAACGACGCGGACTTCGACCGCGTGCCTGGGTTGACGCGCTATGCCCCCGCCTGATCCTTTGCCAGGGGGGTGTTGACGGCCCATTCGTTCCCCAATGATCGCCCCGTCGCGCCGACCGGACGCCGCGAGGCCGGTGAGTATTTGGCTTGGCGGCGAGTACTCATCGGTTGCTTTGTTGCCTTTCCTTGTTCCTTTTTTTGGTGTCTTTCTGGCCCGGCGCCCGGTCCTCTGTTACACTGGCGAAGGGATCGAGGCTCTACTTATCGGAGGAATCCGCATGGCCGAGGCCGTGAAGACTGAGTATCCCCACATTGTCCGGCTGGAAGGCGTCTGCGGCGGTGAGCCGGTGATTGATGGGCTGCGCGTGACCGTTCGTCACGTGGTCACGCTGCATCAGCGCGGCGAAACGATTCTCGATATCGCCGAGACGCTGGGCATAACCGAGGCTCAGGTCTTCCACGCCCTTAGCTATTTCTTCGATCATCGCGACGAAATCCTCGCGCTCATCGCCCAAGAAGAGCAAGCCCATGCCCGATTCACCCGGCCTTGAGGCGCTCTTCGTTCGGCTCTACCTCGACCGCCATATCATGGGCCGGCTGGCCGTCGATCTGCGCGGCCGGGGGTACGACGTCGTGAGGACCGAAGAAGTCGGCAAAGACACGGCCTCTGACGAGGAACAACTCGCCTTCGCCACGGCCGAAAATCGGCCGGCCGCTTTTCTCTGGTCCTCTCGGTTTCCGGCTCCAGCCGCGCGGAGGCGGCCGGTATAATGTCACCAGCGATCTTTCCCCAACTATGATCGGAGAGCCAGCCATGAGCACGATTATCAAGGCCACCTACGCCGACGGCGCCCTCAAACCGAAAGAGCCCCTAGCCCTGCAAGAGGGCGCCGAGGTCGAGTTGATCGTAATGACGCCCTTGCCGGACGACGATCCACTCGATGCGGTCATCGGCATCGGCGCGAGCGGCCGAACCGATGGCGCGGTGGGCGATGACCACGACCCGCTCGACGAAGTGATCGGCATCTGCAAGGAAGGCCCCGACATCAGTCTGGCGGCCCGCCACGACGATCTCCTGTACGGTCTGCGGCCGCCAACGGCGGAGGGGCCATGATCTTCGTTGATACCTGGGCCTGGCTCGCCCTGGCCTACGCTCGCGATCCATACCACGCTATCGCGCTTCGGCAACACCAGTTGTTCCGCCAGCAGCGCCGCCGCTACGTCACCAGCGACTTTGTCCTCTCCGAGTTCATCTCCGCCCTGTTCCGGTCGGTTCCCTTCGGGCCGGCGCGCCACTTTACTGACAACCTCTTTCAGTCCGTTCAGGCCGGGCGGTTGCGGCTGGAGTTCGTCTCGCCCGCCCAGTTCCATCGTGCTTACCCGCTGCGCATCCGCTACCACGACAAGCCGGACATATCCTTCGTCGATTTCACGAGCATGGTGGTCATGCAGGACCTCGGCATTACCGACGTCTTCACGGGCGACGCGCATTTCCAGCAGGTCAACCTCGGCTTCCGGCTGCATCCCTAGGGCTGCTGGGCAGCCTGTTTGCGCAGCGCCTCGACTTCCTGCCACAGTTTCTGCCAGTCGGGGCGCTCGGCTTCGGGCAGCGCCAACAGCGCTTTCTCGCCTCGTACGCCGGCGAGATCGGAGTCCTCCAACCAGTGCTGAAGCTGCTGAGCGATGGCCGGCCGGTTACTATCCGGCTCCTTCTCCAGCAGGCGGCGCCACGCTCCTAGGTCGGCCTGCAACCACTTCAGCGATTGCGCCCGCAGACGGGTTCGTTCCTTCTCGTCGAGGCTGCCCGCGTCCTTGCCTTGGCCGCATCCGGCCAGGCCCGCGGCGCAGGCGGCGTTGTAACGATTGCCGGTTGACAGGTCGTGGGCCAGCTGAGGCTTCTCGGCGAACGCCTCGCCGTAGAAGCGGGCGGAGGCAGCGTTGAGCTTCTTGAACGGCTGTTGGCACAACCCTGCCAGCGCCAGCCGTTCGGCCTCGGCCGGTTGCTCCTTATCCTCCAAGATGGCCGCGAGCTTCTGATTCAGAGCGAGGAATTGTTTGAATTGTTGCAGTTGTCGGGTGGCGGGTTGTCGTCGGGCGTCGCCAGGCGGCAGCAATTCCAAACAGCGTTGAGTAGCGTTCTGGGCTTCGGCGTAACGACCTTGCATCGCCAATGCCTGGCCAAGGCCTCCCTGGGGCGCTGCCAACTTGGGGTCGAGGGTGATGGCATTGCGGTACTCCCCGATGGCCGCATTGAGTTGCCCTTGATTTTGTAGCGCATAGCCGCGGTTGAAGTACTCCCTAGCGAGACTCGGCTCGAGTTCGATGGCTCTGCGGCACTCGGCGGCGGCCTCCCCTAGCCGGCCCTTATCCCGTAAAGCATTGGCGAGGTCCACGTGCGTTCGGGCGTAGTCCGGCTTGAGTTCGATGGCCTTATGGTACTGGGCGACGGCCTCGTCTAGCCGGCCAAGCCTTGCCAAGGTAAGTCCGAGGCCGATGCGTGCAGCAGAGCTAAGTGGCCGCAGAGCAACGGCGGCCGTGAAAAAGCGCACGGCTTCCTCGAGTTGAGGAGGATCCAGTTCCCGGAGGCGGAAAGCCAGTTCATAATTAATCCAGAAGTCGCCCGGATGGCGCTGTTGGCCGTCCCGCAACACGGCCACCGCCCGCTCTACGGCGCCGGCGCCGGCAAGCGCATGCCCCAAGAGGATCAAGGTCGAAGACGGCAGCCGGGCGACCTCCTCCAAGGCTGTCGCTTCCTTCAGGCCCTGCCCGTCCCCTTGTTCCAGGGCATCGCGCAGCTCATTCCGCAGTTCATCGGAGTCCGCGGCGCGTGCCATCCCCAGCATCTCCTTCCGGCCCAAAACCGGCCCATTGGCCCAGCCCACGGCGGAAGCGGACATCAATACCTGATTGCCCCGGTAGGTGCTGGTGTTCTGGAAAACATCGGCCCAATCGTCCAGCGCTGCCACCAACTGCACCCGTATGCTCCGGGCTCGAATCCGCCCCGCCGTCTCTTCTACACTCAGCACTGTCACGTCAATGCCATAGTCTCGGAAAGCGTCCCTGTAAGCGCTGACGGCCTGCGTGAAATCGAAACCGTCTTCTTTCAGAACGGCCTTCTGCGAGCGGATCTGCTCCAGCCGGTCCACCATCTTCAGGTCGGCGAGCCGCTCCTCGACGCGCTGCCGCAGCCCATAGCCCAGCAGGCCGGTGTTCCGCAGTGTCTCCGCCCGGCGGATCGTCAGCAGGGCTTCGGACCACTCCTCTTCGTCTTGCAGACGCCCGGCCTCCTGTAGAGCGACCTCCGCCTCGCGCTCCGCCGCCGCCAGCTGCTGTAGTCGCCACACCCCGAAGGCTCCGGCCAGCGCGACGGTCACCAGCAGCACCGCCGTCGACGCCCACGTCGCAGTTCGGTGACGCCGCACCCACTTGATCGCCACCTGCCGCCATGACGGCCGCCGCGCCCGGATCGGCTTGTCGTCAAGAAAGCGCCGCAGGTCGTCCGCCATTTCCTGGGCCGTTGTGTAGCGTTCCGCCGGGTTCTTCTCCATCGCCTTGAGGACGATGATCTCCATCTCATGCGGGATCGCCTTGTTCAGTCGTCGCGGCGGCGTCGGCTCGTCGAAGGCGATTTGCCGCAACAGTTCCTGGCGGTCTTTCCCCGTCAGAGCCGGGCGCAGCGTCAGCAGTTCGTATAGCGTGGCGCCAAGCGAATAGACGTCGGTGCGGTGGTCGATGGGCACGCGCTTGGCCAACGCCTGCTCCGGACTCATGTAGCGGAGCGTCCCTACCAGGTCGCCCGTCATCGTCAAGCCGGCTTCGCCTTGCCGCACATGGGCCAGTCCGAAGTCGGCGACCCACAGCTGGCCGCGCCCGTCCAGCAGCAGGTTGCCCGGCTTGACGTCGCGGTGGACGATGGCCGCCTGGTGGGCGTGGTCCAGTGCCTCGGCCGCCTGAACGCCCCACCCGGCCGCGCGGCGGAAGAACTCACGGCTGCGGGCGGCGCTCTGTATTGTCAGCGTCGATTGCCGGGCCGCCGGTTCCGTGTCCGCCTTCGGGTCCGCGACCTTGTTGGCTGGTGTGTGGGCCGTGGTTCGCTCCTCGGGGGTGGACGCTTGCCCGGTTGGCCGCCGCAGTTCCCGGATCAAGTCAGCGAGCGTCTGGCCGTCGATGAATTGCATGGCGTAGAAATGAATGCCGCGCTCGAAACCGACGTAATATACGGGCACGACATTGGTATGGTGTAGGCAGGCCGCCGCCCGTGCCTCATTCTGGAATCGCTGCAGAGCGCGCGGGTCCATCGTCGCGGCGAAGGGGAGTACCTTCAGCGCCACGCGCCGTCCCAGCGATACCTGCTCCGCCTCGTACACCACGCCCATTGCGCCCCGGCCGACCTCGCGCACGATGCGGAAATCGCCCAGCACACCGGTCGCCAAACCGTCGTCGGCGATGGCCGGCGCGGCGAGGCCCGAGAGTTCTGCCGGCCCGGACTTCGACAAGTTGCCCAAGGCGCCGAGGGCCGGCCGGAGCCGAAGCATTTCCTCGGCGTGTTCGGGATACTGCCGCGCCACGCCTTCCCAGTCGATCGGCTCGCCCGCCTGCATCTTCGCCGTTAGCGCGTCGATCAAGTCGGCGAGGACCGACGAATCCGACTCGGCCGCGCCTTCCCTTTGTGCGCTCTGCTCATGTCTCACCTCCCGGCGCTAGGTCCTTCAATAGCTCCCTCAGCCGCAACAATGCCCGCAACGCCCGCTTTTTGGCCGCCGCCTCGGTAATCCCCAACACCGCGCCGACCTCGCGGGCTGACAGTTGCTCCAGGTAGCGGAGGATCAACACTTCGCGTTCCTGCTCCGCCATCGCCTCCAATGCCGCCCGCACCCGATCGCGTACCTCGTCCTTTCGCACCGCGGCGCTGGGGCTGTCGCCTGGCGCGAGGAGCCGATCCATAAGTTCCGCAGCCGATGCGTCCGGCAGGCTCCAAGGCTCTTGTTCTTCCCGTGCGACGCTACGCCGGCCGGCCCGCAGGTGCCGGCGGTGCTGATCGGCCAGGCGGTCCACGGCCAGCTGGCGCAGCCAGGGGTAAAACGGCAGCGGCCGCTTGCGAACGTAGCGATCCAGGCGGCGGTCGGCCTCGGCGAGGACGTCCTGAACCACGTCGGAAGGATCGACGCGCGCGGCCAGCCGGGGGTCGAGGCGCAGGGCGATCATGCGCCACAACCGTGCGCGATGCCTCTCCAGTAGCGCGCCGCGCGCGCCGCGATCTCCCGCGCCTGTGCGGCGGAGTAGTTCCTCGGTGTCGGGCTGCACATCGGTCACGGCGCGGCCTCCCTAAGACAGACCCCGCAGTTCGGCCTGAAACGGGACAGGAAATCGTCGGCCGGGTCGGAGCCGCTTATCCCCGCGACAAGTGAAAAGGTGAAGGAGGCATTGTAGATTACTTCCGGCCGCAAATCTACGATGTCCGCCCGCTGATGAGCGGAATCTCGCCTCTCACTTGTGAGGACTTGTATTCTATCCTAATGGAATTCGTGACTTAGAGGCCGTAACAAAAGGGCGAACGGCCGGCGTAAGCCGGCTGGTGTGGGATGCTGTCGCCGACAATGTAACGCACCAGCCGGCTTACGCCGGCCGTTCGCCCATCTTCGTGAGGGGGAATCGAGGACATGGTTTATCTGTCAACGCGGCTATTCCTTCGGCCATCGTATGTCGTGCTGGGGCTTGCGCTCCTCACCGCCGTTCCGGCTCACGCCGCGGACAATTCCGCTGCGGCGTCCGAGGAACGCCTTCGTAAGGACGTCTTCTACCTCGCCTCTGATGAATTGGAAGGCCGGGGACCGACGACAAAAGGCATCGATAAAGCCGCTGATTACATCGCCGCCGAGTTCAAGAAAGCCGGCCTTCGGCCCGGCGGCGGCGATGGGACGTATTTTCAACCCTTTCCCTACCCGGCCAACGTCCTTGATGAGCCGGCCCGCCTCACGCTCAGAGGACCAAAAGGCCAGGAAATCGTCCTGAAACAGGGCGATCAGTTCAATCCAATGGGACTAGGTCGTGCCGGTAAGTTGACCGCCCTCGTCGTCTTTGCCGGCTATGGCATCACCAGCGTCGCGGCCAAATACGACGACTACGACGGCATCGACGCGACCGATAAAGTGGTCGTCGTGCTGCGCGATGCGCCGCACTGTGCCAATAATGAAGAGACGGCCGCGCGGCTCAAAGCTGCGGCCTCCTTCACCCGCAAGATGGCCAACGCCGAGAAACATAAGGCAGCCGCCGTGCTTTTCGTCAACGACGCGGAGACGGCTCGCGGCGACGATGACTTGCTCGATTTCAACTTCACCGCCCTGGGACGAATCGCGCAGGAAAGCAACCGGCCGGCCTTTCACGTCCACCGATCCGTCCTCCAAACCATGCTCACGGCTACGGGCGCCGCCGATCTGGCCGACTTGGAACGCCGGATCGATAAAGACCTTGAGCCACAGAGTAAGGAGCTAATCGGCTGGACGGCCGGCCTTGAGGTGAAAGCACACAAAGGCGCCTTGACCCTGAAGAACGTGATCGGCGTGCTGGAAGGGGCGGGGCCGTTGGCGAAAGAGACGGTCGTCGTCGGCGCCCACTACGATCACCTCGGCTACGGCGGCGCCGGCGGCAGCTTGGTCAAAACCATCAAGAAGCCGATCATCCACCCCGGCGCCGACGACAACGCTTCCGGCAGCGCCGCCGTGATGGAACTGGCGCGTCGCTCCGGCGCCGCGCCGGATCGCATTGGCCGCCGTGTGGTGTTCATGGCCTTCAGCGGCGAGGAAATCGGCCTGGAAGGTTCCAAATACTACTGCGAACATCCGCTGTTTCCGCTCGAAGAAACAGCGGCCATGTTCAACCTGGACATGGTGGGCAGGCTGCGCCCGGACGAGAAGAGTCACAAGGAAAACGTCCTCGTCGAGGGCGCCGGCACCGGCAAGAACTTTGCCGATCTGATCGACGCCGTCAACCGGAAGTACGATTTCAACCTCTCCAAAAGGTCGGAAACGCTGCCCGCCAACAGCGACCATTTCTCTTTCTATAAAAAGAGGATCCCTGTTTTATTCTTCTGGACCGGCAACCACTCCGACTATCACAAGCCGACCGACACGGCCGACAAGGTCAACGTTGCGGGGATGCGTAAGGTCGTAGACCTGAGCGCGGACGTGGTCTCGGCGCTGGCCACGGAAGCAAAACGGCCGGAGTATCAGGCGGTG
Organism: Planctomycetaceae bacterium UBA4732; assembly: GCA_002404095.1. Lineage (GTDB taxonomy): Bacteria > Planctomycetota > Planctomycetia > Gemmatales > Gemmataceae > UBA4732. Next base: position 22,389 of record DHJA01000073.1, read on the forward strand.
AAGGTCAGTTCGGCCAAGCGGTCGGACGGCCCGACGCTGCGCGTCATGCCGAACTACACCGACGACGGCGACGGTTTGTTACTGGACGGCGTCGCGGACGACGGCCCGGCGGCGAAGGCCGGCCTGAAGGCCGGCGACCGCATTGTGGAAGTGGCCGGCGCTCCAGTCAAGAATATCACGACCTATATGGAAGCGATGAGCGCCCAGAAGCGGGGCGAAACCATTGAGGTGGCCGTTATGCGCGACGGCAAAAGGAAAAGCATTAAGGTAAAACTCGATCCGTAAAGGCGCTTACACAGACGGGCGCCGGATGTGCTTCCCGATTTTGGAGGCGGGGGCTGTAGGGGCGGGGTTTCCCCGC
>DHJA01000073.1:22838-24721 GCA_002404095.1 Planctomycetaceae bacterium UBA4732
AACCCCGCCCCTACCCCAAAATCGCGTAGGGCGCCGCTCATTTTCTTGCATTCCCCTTCGCCTCCTCGTAAGATCGACTTGTCGCATTTTCTCTCGTACCGAAACCCTGAGCGAGAAACCAGCCATGCGGGCCGCGAATTGTGTGCGTCCATCGGCGTGGAAATGGGCCGTCTTTTCTGTCGGCGCTTTGCTTTGTGCCGCCGTGGCGCGGGCCGAGTTGCCGCCGTTGCCGGCCGCGCAGCAAACGGAGGTCGATCAAGCCATCAAAAAGGGTGTAGATTGCCTCAAAAAACTACAGCTGCCTAACGGGACGTGGGGGGCCGACGGCGCCGCCCATCCGGTCGGCTATGCGGCCCTGCCGGCCTTGGCCCTGTTGGAGTGCGGCGTTCCGAAAGACGATCCGGTGATCCTGAAGGCGGAAAGATATATCCGGGCGGCCCTGCCCACTATGGATGATACGTATGAACTGTCGCTGAGCGTCCTTTTCCTGGACAAGCTCGGCAACAAGAAGGATGAGGCGATGATCCAGGGGCTGTCCCTCCGCCTCATCGCCGGCCAGAGCGGCACGGGGGGTTGGGGCTACAAGTGTCCGAATCTGCTTACCGTGGAGAGCCATGCGCTCTTCAATATCCTAAAGCAGATCAGCCCTCCGAAGAAGCCGGCTCCGGGCGCCGCCGACCCGGCCGGCAAGCCGGTGAAGGAGGCGCCGCTCGTTCGCTTCGTTATTCCACCGGCGGCAAGTAAGCTGGCCACGTTCGCTGTGTTGCAGGACTTCTCCCAAATCAAACTGGAAGACCCGGCCGACAAGGTGACGGATAATTCAGACACGCAATTTGCAATTCTCGCCCTCTGGACCGCTCAGCGACACGGCGTCCCAATGGATCGGACCTTGCAACTGATCGCCAACCGCTTTCAGACCAGCCAGGATGCCGCGGGGAGTTGGGGGTATCCCTACAAATACGGCGGCGGCGTAGGCGAAAGTGCGCCTATGGACTGTTGCGGTCTGCTTGGCTTGGCCGTCGGTCACGGCATCGCCCATAACAAAGGCGAGGAAGAAGACGCCATCAAGGATCCGAAGATCGTTAGCGGCTTCGCCTCCATCAACAAGTTCATCGGCGCGCCGACCGGCCATACGCGCGACGTGCCGCTGCAAAACCTGTATTTTCTCTGGTCGTGGGAGCGAGTGGGCGTCCTTTACGATCTGCCGACCCTCGCCGACAAGGACTGGTTTCGGTGGGGGGCCGAGGGCATAATCGGCAACCAGGCGCTCACGGGCGAATGGATTGAGGGAGGCGGCTATCCCGCCGCCACCCCCGTAGCCAACACATGCTTCGCCCTTCTCTATTTACGCCGGTCCAACCTCGTCGCGGACCTCACCGCCGCCCTCAAATTGAACCCGGCCGAGTTGACGAAGGCCATCGCGGTGAAGATCGCGCCGCCGGCAGTCGTGGCGCCTCCGCCTCCGCCGCCTGTCGTCAAAACGCCGGAACCGCCGCCGGCGCCGACCGTCGCCGCTCCGCCGCCCGTAGTTCCGGCGCCGGCCCCGCCGGCTCCCACGCCCGCGCCCGCTCCGAAGCCGGAGAGCAGTGGGTCGGGCTTGTGGATCGGTTTGGGATTGGGCCTGTTGGCGTTGCTGCTACTTGCGGGCGGAGGCGCGGTGCTGTTGATCCATTTCAACAATCAGAAGAAGGAAGCCCAACGTCTCAAGGAAGCCAAGCGTAAGAAAGCCGCCGGCAAGCAGTCCGCAAGAGCGGCGCCCGAAGACGGTCCCCCCGCGAAGAAGCCGGAGGGAAAAACGGGCATCCGTCCCAAAGCGAAGTGAACGAACGCGTGCGCCTCCCGGTTTGGGTGCCGGAGGGTGGGGCGCCCGCTCCGCGGGCGCC
>DHJA01000007.1:0-20931 GCA_002404095.1 Planctomycetaceae bacterium UBA4732
CTTTGCTGCGCTGTAGTGCTAGCACCGGCAAACTCCTGGATGTCAACCCCGTCGCCCTGCGCCTCACCGGCTTCGGCCGTTCCGAAATCCTGGAATTCCCAGCCAACTACCTATTTCGCTCCGAGCAGCAAGGGGGACGGTCCCGTCTGCGCGCGGCGGTCAGTCAGACCATGATCTTCCACGCCAAGGACGGCTACCTGCTCCGCACCAGCAAGGACGGCGTATGGATCCCTGTCAACCTTAGCATCTCGCGGCTTCACGTCCGGCCTCACCCCCTGGCCCTGATTACCGTCCGCGACGTCCGCGAACGGCGCGAGGCCGAACTTCGCCTGCGGCGCATGGAGGGCGAGTTGAGTCGGCTGACCGGCTCAATCTCCGCTTGTCTCTGGAGCGCCGAGGTGAACGAGGCCGGTGCGCTGGCCTATCGCTACTGGTCGCCCGTCGTCGAGCGGATCACGGGCCGGCCGCCGGACTTCTTCCTAGGTGGACCAGCGAAGTGGGAAAGAGTTGTCCACCCCGAGGACAGGGCCGCTTGGAAAAAATCCCTGGCCCGCCACCGACAGTGCCTGCCCAGCCTCGAGACGGAGTACCGCGTGGTGCGGTCGGACGGCTCCGTGCGCTGGGTCCGCGAGAACGTGACGGCGGGCCGCCAGCAACACGGCGGGCCGATCCTCCTGGATGCGGTGGTGATCGACGTGACCGAGCGCCGCGCCGCGGAGGAGACCGCGCGGGAACAGCGGGCCGTATTAGAGCAAGTCATCGCCCACGTCCCTTGCGCGGTGTTCTGGAAAGACCGCCTCGGCACTTATCTCGGCTGCAACGAGCGAGCCATCCAGAATCTGAACGTGGATTCGACCGCGCAGGTGATCGGCAAGACCGACCACGACTTCCAGCTGGACCGCGAGGAGGCTGACTTCTACGTGCGCTGTGATCGCGAGGTCATGGCGAACGGCCGCCCGCTGTTGGACATTGAGGAGACGCAGCGGCGGCCCGACGGATCACGGGCCGTCCTTCTGACCAGCAAGGTTCCCTTGCGGGACGCCTCTGGCGAGGTGGTCGGCATTCTCGGCGTCTACGCCGACATCACCCAACGGAAACAGGCCGAAGAGGCGCTGCGGGAGAGCGAGGAGAAGTACCGCGCCCTGTTCGAGAACAACCCGCAACCCATGTTTGTCTACGACCCAGAAACCCTGCGCTACCTGGCGGTCAACGACGCGGCCGTCCATCAGTACGGATATTCGCGGGATGAGTTCTCCCAAATGAGGCTCCAGGACTTGCGCCCTCCGGAAGATGTGCCCGCCTTGCTGGAGATGCTTTCCTCGACGCGGCCGGTGTTCGAGCGGCGAGGCGTCTGGAGGCACCGCCGAAAAGACGGGTCGCTTCTCGACGTGGAGATTCTCGCGCACGGCCTGCGGTTCGGCGACCGCGACGCCTACTTGGTTTCCGCCCTCGACGTCACCGACCGTCGCCGCCTGGAGGAGCAACTGCGCCAATCCCAGAAAATGGAGGCGGTCGGGCGGCTGGCTGGCGGCGTGGCCCATGACTTCAACAACCTGCTGACGGTGATCCAGGGCTATGGCCACCTGCTGGTGTGCCAACTCGACCCGGCCGACCCGGCGGAGGCAATGGCCCGCGAGGTTCTCAAGGCCGCCGAACGTGCTGCGGAACTTACGGGGCAACTACTGGCGTTCGGTCGCAAAGCGATGACCGCACCGCGCCTGCTCGATCTTAACGCCGTCGTTGCCGACGCGGAGCGGATGCTGCGCCGCGTCATCGGCGAAGACGTGGAACTCGTGGTCGATTTGGGGCCGGGCGCCCAGCCGTTGCGGGCCGACCCCGGCCAGCTGCATCAGGTACTCATGAATCTCGCCGTCAACGCCAGGGACGCCATGCCTCGGGGCGGCCGGCTGACCCTGCGCACACGCGACGCCCGCCTGGACGAAGAGTGCGCGCGGGCGCAATCGGGAGTTCGTCCAGGCCGGTATGTTTTGCTGGAGGTTTCAGACACGGGCTGTGGCATGACGGAGGAGGTACGGTCGCGCGCCTTCGAGCCGTTCTTCACGACCAAGGAGGTGGGCAAAGGAACGGGGCTGGGGCTGGCCACGATCTACGGCATCGTCACCCAGGGCGAGGGCCACATCGCCTTACGCAGCGCTCCTGGGCAGGGCTGCACGTTTGAAATCTACTTGCCGCGGGTCGAGGAGGGACAAACGGCGGTAGCGCCGCCGCCGGATCGCGACGACGCCCTGGAAGGACACGAAACAGTACTACTGGCCGAGGACGAGGATGGGGTGCGGGGGCTGGTCCGCCACGTGCTGGAGGGCTGCGGCTACCTGGTGCTGGAGGCGGCCAACGGGGAGACTGCCCTGCGCGCGGCCCAAAGTTACCTTGGGTGCATCGACCTGCTGGTGACTGACGTGGTCATGCCTGTCATGAGCGGGTCGGAGCTGGCGCAACGCTTGGCGCCGCTCCGCCCTGGGACGAAGGTGCTGTTCCTGTCGGGGTACACGGATGACGCCATGGTGCGGCACGGCATTCGAGAGGAGGACGTCAACTTCCTCCAGAAGCCTTTCACCCCCGGCGCTCTGGCGCGCAAGGTGCGAGTCGTTTTGGACCGCGGAAATCCTATCCAGAAGATTGTCCGGCAACAGTTTTAATGGCAACGTAGAGCGTGGCGGGGAAACCCCGCCCCTACCCCCAAAATCGAGCAACTTAAGCCACGTCATTCGTGCCGTAACGCTTCGATGGGATTCACTTTTGCCGCGCGCCGCGCCGGATAGAGCGCGGCCAACGTCGTCACCAGCGTGGCGAACAGCGGTACGCCCAGCGTCAGCCACAGCGGAAACGCGAACAACGATTGATCCACGTGAACGTCGCTCTGCCGCTCCATCAGCGACCGCGCCACGGCGTCGCCGGGAAACGATGCCAGCCAACCGCACAACAACCCCAAACCGCTGCCCAGCAGGCCCACCAACATGCCTTCCACCAGGAACAATAGCAGGACGTGCCGGTCGCGCGCGCCCACCGCCTTCATGACGCCGATCTCGTGCGTCCGCTCCAATACGCTCATAACCAGCGTGTTGGTGATGCCCAGGGCCGCCACCAGCAGGGCCACAAAAGCGATAAAACTCATCGCTAAAGTAAGCAACATCACGTTCGTCTGTAGCCGTTCCGCGAATTCCACAAGCGAGTACTGTCCTAGCCCGATCGCCTCGACCCGGTTGGCGACCTCCTTGACGTGCGCCTCGTCGTCCACCAACACGGTCGCGGCTTCCACACCGCGCTCGGCGTGATAGGGGTTCTGGAGAAAGAGACTCTGAGCCGTTCCGACGGGCAGAATCAGGTCGGCGTCCGGCCGGAAGCGCTCGACCATGGAGCCGCCCTGGGGGTCGCCCTTCTCGGGGCCGCGAAGGACGCCGGCGATCATCAATTCCGCCGAAATGAGGTGGTCGGGCTGTTGTCGCATTTTCGGCAACGTCGGGCCTTGCAACGTCCGCCGTAGCGCTTCCATCTCCTTCGGCGTCAGGTCGAGCTTCTTCATCACCTCCGGCAACCGTTGCACCACTTTCTGTAATACCCTCTCCTGCTCCGGATCAGCCATTGAGGCGTCCAGGCCGAATAACGACATCAGCATCAACGGCTTGTTCGCGCCGGTGTGATACTCTAGGCGCATCTTGCGGCCCAGGGCGCCGCGCACCTCCTCGTCCGAGGCCATACCCCAGAGGTAAAGGAGGTATTCGCTCACCACGACGGAGCGCTCGTCCTCGGCCGCGAACCAGGCGCCGGCAACGAGCCGACCGCGCAGGAGCTTTTCTGCCACCGTCGCCGACACGGTTTGTACATCTTCGCCCTTTTCGCCGAGGGTGGCGCGCCCGAAGTTGATGTACAGCGGCGTGACCGATTCGACGTGGGGCCACTCGCGGATCTCTTGAAGGCGTTCCACGGCCAAGGGCGTCGTGGCCGGGTAGCCGTTCTTGTTGATCCAGCGGTTCACCAGCCGGTCGTGCAGTCGCTTGCGCTTGGCGTCGCTCATCTCGCCCTTCACTTCCACTTCGCCGGGCGGGATGTGTTCCTCGACCTTGCCGGAGCCGGAGCGGATTTCCACCTTACGCAAGTCGTCATGGCGACGGATCTGATAGAGGACGGCCTCGCGCACGCCGATGCCGATGGAAAGGCTCAAGAACAGCACCAGAGTGCCGACGGCGACGCCGAGCGTGGTCAACGATGTGCGCACCTTCTGCTGGTAAAGGGCGGCGAAGGCGAGTCGTAGAACGTCGGCAGCGCGCACTGTTGAAAATTCTCCTCGGCGGGTTCAAGATAAGCGCCCATCCTGCATTCGCAACACCCGATCCACGCGGCGGCGGGCCAATTCCTCGTCGTGGGTCACCAAAAGCAGTGTCACACCGCCGCGGCGACAATTCTCCTCCAAAATATCGAAAATCTCCGCCGCGGTGGCCGTGTCGAGATTGCCGGTTGGTTCGTCGGCCAGCAGGATTTCGGGATGGTTGACCAGCGCCCGCGCGATGGCCACGCGCTGGCGTTCACCGCCCGACAACTCGCCGGGCCGATGGCGCATGCGCTCCGACAAGCCGACGGCTTCGAGCGCTTGGCGGGCCGCGTCGCGCCGATCTCGGGGCTTTCGCCCGTTGAAGACCATCGGCAACTCGACGTTCTGCAGCGCCGTCCGCGCGGCGATCAGGTGAAACGACTGGAAGATCATGCCGACTATTGTAGATCGGTAATGGGCGAGCTGCACGGCGGTCAGGCGCGTCAGGTCGAGGCCGGCGACATGGACGCTGCCGGAGGTGGGCCGGTCGAGGCCGCCGAGGATGTTAAGCAAACTCGACTTGCCGGAGCCGGAACGTCCGAGTAGCGCAACCTTCTCGCCGCGCCGCACTTCCAGTGAGACGCCGCGGAGGGCGTGGACCGGAGCAGAAGCCGCGGCGAACGTCCGCGACAGGTCGGCGGCGCGGACGATCACGTCGGAGTCGGCGCGGGACATGACGAACCCTGTCCAGGTGTACTGGTGGATCGAGTCGCCTGCCGTGTACCCCGGACTCACGAGTACGTTCGCCCGGGGCTTTATTTGGATCGCCCTTCGGACTCAAGACGCTGACAGGTTCTGTCTTGGAGCCCCTAGGGCGACTGAAATAAAGCCCCGGGCGAACGTACTCGTGAGTCCGGGGTGGGGAACCCTGTCCGGTTCGATGTTACAGCAAGGCGGTGCGTCCCTGTTCCATCTTGTCGCGCAGGCCGGCGAAGTATTCTTTCGTGTCGTGCGCTTCGGGTTCTGGCGTACCACAGGAGCCGCAGCCGCCGGGGCCGCAACTGGAACAACCGCCGCCGCCCTCTTGGCCGCAACCTTCGCGCCCACAGCCAGCCGGCTCTTCTTCTTCCGTCAACGACGCCCCCGGCCGGCCGAGATCCGTGAGGAGGATGTGCAGTCCGAACTCGCGCGACAAGGTGCTGACGAACGGCCGCACGTCTGAATCGGTGAGACGCAGTAGGTGCAGGACGCCGTGTTCGCCGTCGTGCAAAACTTCCACGTCGATCAGTTCCAACGGCAATTGCAGCTCGCCGACCAGCGCTCGGCCGCGGTCGAACAAAAGGCGGGCGCAGTCGCGCATGTGCGCGGCGGTTTGGTCGTCGTCATGGCCGGCCATGCGCAGCAAGGGGCCGACGGTGGTATTAGGAAGAAAGCCGGCGTGGCGCGGCGTGGCCTCGCGCAGCACTTCGCCGATCTCTAGACCGCGATGGGTGCGGACGACGGCACGGTCGCCGCGACGACAGGAAAGCGGACGGGCGGCGCGAAAGCGGCCGAAGTCGCCGACGAGCCCGTAGCTCAACAGATATTCCAGATGGTCCAAGGATGCGACCTTTCAGTTCTGATTCACTCGATTCCCAAAAACTCGCGCATGTAGCGGTCATACTCTTCCTGACCGCGTTCCGTACTCAGGTCGATGCGCAATTCGTTAATGACCTTGATGCTGTAGTTCTTCAGCCAGTCGGTCCAACAGTCGGCGCAGACCGTTTCATAAATGCGCTGGCCGAGTTCGTCTTTCATCGGCGGCGCCTTCAGCTGATGGGCGTGAGCGCCCACAGTACAGCCGGGCCGTTGACAACGAAACCCGCCGCCCGCTTCGGGCGCGGCCGTCGTCGGCCGTTTGGAAACCGGCGCCGCTTCGCCCAGTTCGACCAACATGCGGACCATCTCGTCGCGCGGCATGTTGTCGCCGCGCTCGTCCGCCACGTCAAAACCTTGATGCAGTACGGCCGCGGCTTCGGCGCTGCGATTGTCGTGGATCAGGCACAGGGCCAACAGGTGATACACCTTGGAAAACGTCGGACTTAACTCCAAGGTGCGGCGGAAGGACTTCACGGCCTCCCCATACTGCTTGTCTTCCGTCAGCAACTGGCCAAGCCGGTAGTGGCCCAGCTCGTTGTCGGGGTCGTCGTTGGCCATCTTGCGGAACTGGGCGATGCGATCTTGCAGCGGACTCATCGAAGCACTCTCCCGATTTGGCGAGCCGAGAGCGTAGAGCCACTCGGAGGATGATTTCAGCGACTCAGACTATCTCCGGGGGCTTACGCCCCCGCTCGCCAAATTTGCGTCATTTCACATCAAGGACGGTTAAATCCAATTCCTGCGTGACGGGCGGCTTCTTACTGAGCTTGTCCGTGACCGTGATCCGGACCTTGAACTTGCCGGCCCGGTTCAGCGGCAGCGGGAACTGGAACGGCACAAACGCCTTATATTCCTCCGTAATATCCTTGGCGTCGCCAGTGTATGGCTTGGACAGGGTGGGTTTGCCGCTGTCGTCGAGGATGCTCAGTTCCACGTGGACGTTGGCCGTTAGCTTGTCCTTCGTCGCGCCGGGCTTGGTCTCGAAGCCGACCACCGTGAAGAAGGCCAGGAGCTGTTGGCCAGGCACGGCCAGCGGCGGCGCCGGCGGCGGCGCCAGCGGCGGCTTGTCGTAGCCCAGTCCCGTCAGGATGATGCCGAAGCGCGGCGCCACGACTTCAAACTTGCGCTCGAAGGTGACGGGCTTGCCGCCCTTCACCGATGTATCGGCGACCGAAATTTTAACGGTGTACTGGCCGGGCGGCGTGTCGGTGCCGATGGAAACGCGGCTCCAGCAGGGCAGATGGGAACCGCCGAGCGTATTGATGGATTCGCGTTCGGTGGGCTTTGTATCCGAGAACTCCGATTTGCCATCCTTGTTCAACAGTTCCATGGACGTGCTGTATTTGACAATACCGTCCTCCTTGACCTGAAGACCCTCAATGTCGAAGGCGACGATCAGCGTATCGCCCGGGATCACCTTATCGTCCGAGCGATCCTGGCCCAGGATGCCGTAGGTGAAACGGTCGTTCTTGATCTGGAGTTGGCCGGCGTCGGCAGGGACGGCGGCCAACACGGCGGAAACGGCAAGAGCGGCCCACATGGCTGGTAAATCCTCGCTGCAACCGGGGGGTAGGAATGAAGTCCACGTCCGGCGACGGGTTCCTTGTCATTGTGCGAAGACGCACGGCCGGCCGCCAGTGCAAAATCCGCCCTATCTCAACTCCGGCCTTTCTGCCGTCTCTCTCCCGGCTAAAAGGAATCCTCTTTTCAAGCGCCAACCCTTCTGGTATAAGCCCCCGCTCGGAAGGGAAGTCGCCGCCGCCGGCGATGAGTGCGAAGAGGAGGCCGATATGGAACTTTCGTCGCCAACAGATGAATCCGTCGCCGACTTCGCGCCGTTGCGCCTCGTCCTGCAACCGACGGGCGCCGTCCTCGAAGTGAATCTACCCGAAGTGGTCGTGGGCCGGCACAGCGCGGCCGAGGTTTGCCTGCCGTTGCCCGACGTGAGCCGGCGCCACTGCCGAATTGTTCACGCCGACGAGAAATGGGAGATCATTGACCTCGAAAGTCTTAACGGCGTCTGGGTCAACGACCGCAGCGTTGCACGAGCCGTACTCAATCACGGCGACAGGCTTCGGCTGGGCGGCTTCACTTTCATGGTCGATTTGTCGATGCCGACTTCCGCGGCCGACGGCGCCACGGACGGCGTTTTGCGCAGTATCTTTAGCGCATTGCCGCCCGCCGACGACGCTTCGGAGCAGCCGCGGCGCCGGGCGTCCTGATGGGATCGTAGGCCACTCGCTCCGCGAGTGGCTTTGGCCATTACAGCTCCGGGACGATTAGATCGCGCCCAAGCCGCTCGCGGAGCGAGCGGGCATTATCGGCCGATAGGCGCCAAGAGTAGGAGCAGCGATTAGATCGCGCCCAAGCCGCTCGCGGAGCGAGCGGCCCACCATGGCCGCCCCTGGCGACGCCGGACGAACGCCGGTATTATGACGGCATGACTACCGGCGCCGTTCTCGAACGTGAAGAGTACATCGAGCAGGCCTATTTCTTCCGCGTGCTGCGCGACCGCCTAGCCAACGGCATGGCCACGCAGGACGTGCTGGAGCGCATCGACCAGGAAATCCTCTCCACTACCCACCTACCCTACGCCATCCAGTTTCTATCGGCGGAACTGAAGCATACCGGATTGCTCTCATCCGGTTTTGCCCGCTTACCGCACTATTTCACTCCGTATCAGGCGTTCGTGGCGCGCGGCGCCGAGCTGGAGACGATCCGCTTTCCCATGGACTCAGCCCTACTGGTGCTTCAGCGTGAGGCGGAGTACCGCGCGCAGCAGCCGCAATCGCCCGGCCTATTTGTCTACCAGTTCGAGGTCATGTCGCGCAACCGCCTGGGCTACGACGACGGACTGAAGGCCATGACGGCCGACCCGTTTTACGACAAAGATTGGTCCGCCTTCATGGACGACCTACGGCGCCAAGTGGGGATAGTAGATTTTGCGGATATTTTATATCTTCGCTCCGAGTGGTACGTCCGCGAACGCCGACGGCAAGAGCCGGATTACGAGCCGCCGTTCCCGCCGTTATTCGGCGAGAAGGAAGGCAAGATCGCCCGCGCCCACCATGAGCGCGATCCGTTGTACCTATTCGCTGCGTTGCAACGGCAGCTCAATTACCCCGAGGCGCCGCGGCCGAAGGCGCGCGACGACATGGGCAACAAAGTGGAGACGTTGCAGGCGCGGCTGCGCGAGTTGGAGAAGCGCTTGAAGCTGTTGGAAAGTGAAGTGAAAGGTCAGGTGGATCTGAGCCAGTTCGGCAAGCCGGAAATCCTCGCCGACGAACCGGAGGTTTAAGAAGAGATTCCTGTTAGCCCGACGCGCGAGCGAGGGGTGCGGTCGAAACCCGCGCGCGCGTCGGGCTAACAAGGGTGCGGTCGAAACCCTCGCTCGCGCGTCGGGCTAACAAGCCCGTCCTCGCGGTGAAATCTTTTATGCTGAGGGCCGGCGACAGCGGAAGGCGCGCAGCACTTCGTACAAGTCCGGCGTGACGGTCACCTCGTCGTCGAGGAAATCTTGCAGCCAGAGATAGTTGTTGCGGTGGGCCACCGTCAGCAGCGGCAGCAAATCGCCCATGCTGATGCGGACGGTCGGTTCCTGGCGTTCGCCTTCTTCTTCGTCGGGCGCCAGCGGATAAACGCGGAGTTGGGCCGTCATTGTGCTTTCCTCCTTGGTACAAGAAGTCCGTTCGGGGTGAAATTCGTTGGCCGGCCGGGGCGCGGCCGGACGTTCTCCCTCTTCATCGGCCGAGGGCGGCCGGCGACTTCGGTTAATCCAGACAAAGAACCGCGCTTTGCTCCCGTCCGCCGCGGACTGGTGGGGTCGCGCGGCTCGCCCTATGATAATCTCCCATGCGAACCTCATTTACCGTTCTCGGCGCCGGCGCTTGGGGCACCGCCGTGGCCCTGTTGCTTGCCAGCGACCCGCGGCATCGCGTCATCCTCTGGAGCGCCCGCGAGGAAAACGCCCGCGACCTCCGTGAGCGGCGCGAGAATGTTCGCCTGTTGCCCGGTGTTCCGATCCCTGAGAGCGTGGAACTGACGACCGATGTCGCACAGGCGACCGCCGGCGCCGACCTGTTGGTGGCCGCCGTGCCAACTGTGTACTTGCGCGAAACGTTAACGCGCATCCGGCCGCATCTCCAATCGGAAGCGCCGATACTTAGTCTGGCAAAAGGCCTGGAAATCGACACTTTCCTACGCCCCACGGAGATCCTGACCCAAATCCTTGGGGTCGAGCGCGTCGCGGTGCTGAGCGGGCCGAGCCACGCCGAGGAGGTGAGCCGCGGCCTGCCCACGTCGGTCGTCGTCGCCAGCCGCGATCTGGAACTGGCGCGGTGGATTCAAACGCATTTCAGCACGGATCGTTTCCGCGTCTACACGAATCCCGACCCCGTCGGCGTCGAGCTGGCCGGCGCGCTGAAGAACGTGATCGGCCTCGCGGCGGGAATTAGCGACGGACTGGGCTTCGGCGACAATGCCAAGTCCGCGCTGCTGGCGCGCGGGCTGGTGGAGATGACGCGGTTCGGCACGGCCTTCGGGGCGGAGGCGCGGACGTTCGCCGGCCTGGCCGGGTTGGGCGACCTCATCACCACTTGCGTGAGCCGACACGGCCGCAATCGCCGCGTCGGCGAACGCATCGGCCAGGGCGAGCGGCCCGACGCCGTTCTGGGCGGCATGACGATGGTGGCGGAAGGCGTGTACACGGCTCGCAGCGTCCACCAGCGCGCGGTGCAAATGGGCGTAGACATGCCGATCACGGCTGAGGTCTATCACGTCTTGTACGAAGGGAAAAATCCGCGAACGGCGGTAAACGATCTAATGTTGCGATCCCCCAAAGGAGAGGAAGGCGGAACATGAGCGGACTACGCCATGCGTTCAAAGAGTGGGCGGTAATCTGTAAAGCGTTGGCGGAAGGGCGCCAGGCGATTGCGCTGCGCAAGGGCGGCGTCGCGGAGAAAACAGGCGAATTTCAGGTCGAACAACCACGCTTCTGGCTTTATCCGACCTACGTTCACCAGCAGCGCGACGGCGTGACGGCGGACGTGCTGCCGCTATTGGAACAGGCGGAGGCGGAACGGCCGCCGGAAGGCGTCGTCCAGCTGACGCACTTCGCGGAAACGTCGGGCGTCTACCATCTGCACAACCTGCCGGCGGCGCTCTTGCTGGGCGGGATGCACTCCTGGTCGGCGGCGACGGTGAAGTCGCGCTTCGAGTACAAGCGACCGGGACTGTTCGTACTTCCGGTGCGCGTTTACAAGGCGGCGCAGACGTTCGATCTGCCGGAGACGGCGCACTACGCCGGCTGTCGCAGTTGGGTCGAACTGGAGCGCGAATTGCCGACGGACGCGGCGGCGCCGGTGTTGTCGGATGAAGCGTATCAAGAGGTGCTGAATCGGCTGGATCGACTGTTAAAGCCCACGGCGCTGGCGTAAAATAGAAACAGGTTTCGGTACACATGCTCTTGGAGGCGAAAGGCAATCCATGACAGAAGAAGAATTCGATCAAACATTGCGTTCGTTCGTCAAGCGGCGGCCGTTCTTTCCGTTCGAGGTGGAACTACTTGACGGCCGGCGAATCGTCATTGCAAATCGACATGTCGCTTTCGGGGGAGGGGTCGCCGGCTTTCTGAGTCGTAAGGAAGGACTGGTTGATTTCAACAACGAAGAAGTTCGGTCCTTCAAATATCTCTCACCGGAGACGGTTGATGACGACTCAGCTGGCTTGGTCGGTTGTTAAAGCCAACAGCGCGGGGCTAAGATGGACGATAGGTTTCGTCAAACAATTTTCGGAGGCGAAAGGCAATCCATGACAGAACAAGAATTCGATCAAACGATGCGGTCTTTCCTGAAGCGTCGGCCGTTCTTTCCGTTTGTGGTGGAGCTCCTCAACGGGGAACGAATCGTCATTCCTTTTCCCGAAGTGGCTTTCGGAGGCGGCGTAGCCGGATTCCGCAGCGATGAGGAAGGCCTCGTCGAGTTTTCCTATAAGAAAGTGAGTTCCATCCACGTCTTGGAATACGAGGCGGCGCCATGACTCCGCAGCATTTCAGGACCGCGCTATGGGGGTATACCCACCGGCGGTCCTTCAAGCCGTTCTTTATTGAATTAGCAAGCGGCGACCGCCTACTCGTAACGCATCCTGAAGTAGTGATCCTCCGCGGCGAATTATGGGAATACGTTAGTCCCAACGAGCGTCACCATGTCTTTGAGAGCGAAGGTGTGATTCAACTGCTCGACATTCCCAGTCCGCCGGCCTGATGAGCCAGGAGGATGAACCATGCCCGCAGTGTTGCGCCTCCTCACCCTCGCTGGTGTGGCGACGTTATTCCTCGTCGCCGCTCCAGCACACTCCGAACCGTTGGACTCTGCCGCCGTTGACGCCATCGTCAAAAAATCTCTCGAAACCTGGCGCGTTTCCGGCGTCGCCGTGGCCATTGTGCGCGACGGAGAGGTCATTTATCTCAAAGGCCGCGGCGTCCGCGCCCTGGACGCCGACGACCCCGTTACGCCGGACACGCTTTTTCCCATCGGCTCCTGCACCAAGGCGTTCACCACGACCGCAATGGCCATTCTCGTGGACGAAGGCAAGATGGATTGGGACGATCACGTCCGCAAGCACCTGTCCTATTTCCACCTCAGCGATCCTCTGGCGGACCATGACGTCCGCTTGCGCGATCTGGTCTGTCATCGCACCGGCTTGGCCTCGAACGATCTCTTGTGGTATCAGGCGTCGTGGTCGATGGAGGAGATGGTCCGGCGCGCGGGGCGATTGCCGCTCGATCAACCGTTCCGCACACGGTTTCAGTATCAGTCCACGATGTTCACGGCGGCCGGCCTTGCCGTGGCGTCGTCGGCGGATCAACCCTGGCAGGACTTCGTGCAAAGGCGGCTGTTCGATCCGCTGGGCATGACGGCATCGTGTTTCACCTCGACGGCGGCGGCCAAGGTCGCCGACCGCGCCGTCGGTCATCGCCTCAACCGCCTCGGCCGGCTGGAGGTCGTCGAGTATTATCCGATGGAAGTCCCCAACCCCGCCGGCTCCATCCACTCCACGGCGCGCGACCTGAGCAAATGGCTGATCTTCCAGCTCGGCGACGGCCGGGCCGGCGGCAAGCGTCTCGTCTCGGCGGCCAACCTCGCCGAGACGCACACGCCGCAGATGGTCATTCGCCTCGAAGGCATCGAGCGCGATTTGCAGCCCGATACTGTACAAATGAGCTACGGTATGGGCTGGGTATTGCAAGATTATCGCGGCGTCGGCCTTTGTTCGCACGCCGGCGCCATCGACGGCTTCCGCGTCCACTTCACCTTGATACCTGAGAAGAAAATCGGCATCGTTTTACTCAACAATCTTCAGCACACGCACATGAACCAGGCGCTGAGCAATTCGCTGGTGGACCTGCTGCTCGGCCTGCCGAGGAAGGACTGGAACGCCGTGTGCGGCAGGGCGGTCCTCAAGGCGGAAGCCGCCGCAGCCGACAAAGCGAGTGAGCGCGAGGCGCGCCGCAAGCCGGACGCGGCGCCGTCGCTGCCGTTAACGGCCTACGCGGGCGTCTACGAAAACCCCGCTTACGGCGAGGCGCGCGTCGCCGTGGAGAAGGGGGTGCTGGTCTGGACCTGGAACCAGTTCCGCACGCCGCTCGACCATTATCAATTCGACGAGTTCACGGCGCCGCTGGAAGTCATCGGCTCGCCGCATATCGTATTTACGCTAAATGCCGAGGGCAACGTCTCTGCCATGAAGGTGTCTGAACCGATGAACGCCGAGTTCCGACGGAAGTGAACCTCGATCCTGATCCGGCCGATACTACGCAGTGGGTCGGGAACCTCTTCTCCCGTCTCCCTCGCTTCCCCGGTTGCCGGAGCTTGTCACACCCCATATGGACACCGTAGCTTGCCTGCCCACGCTGGACGGATTGCGCGCCCACGTCCTCAAAGTCTTATGTGACCACGAACGGCTCGACCCTAGCCAGACGCCGTTGCATGAAGCGGTGGTCACGAGGTCGCGCCGACCGTGCGGATTATTCTTTCAGGTGCATGGGCCGCGGCTTGTCAAGGCTTACGCCGTGTGGGCCGGCGAAGAGGACCGCGTTCTGTTCTACGACTCGACCGGTCAGCGCTTCGCGCAGACGCGATTGAGCGACGGGCCCGATCCGCTGAGATTGGCTTCTTGAATGTAGGCCACTCGCTCCGCGAGTGGCTTTGGCCGCGACTTTTGCGAACCGAGTGGGGCGCCGCCAAAGTCACTCGCGGAGCGAGTGACCTACACTCAATGTCGCTCGCGGAGCGAGCGACTCATCTTCAAAACTTCGCCGCGCTTCCCTACGATAAACGCGCCCCCTTGATGGTTTCTTCCAGGAGGCGTACCAAGCCATGTCCGTGTTTCGCCGTGTGGAAGGCCGGGAGGCCGGCCCCGCCGCGCTCGGTGTCCTGGCGCCGCCCGGCCGTCGTACCTATCTGATCCTTCGCCCGCGCTCGCTCCCTTGGGATCTGGTGCTGCTACGACCTGCGGACGCTTCCGTGTTCCGCGAAATGGACCGCGACGAGGCCATCGCGACTGCCGAAGAACTTGTCCGCGCCTTGGAAGCATGGTCGGATGGCGCGCCAGGCCGTGTCGAGAGCGCATCCGCTGCGCGCGGTTCGGGCTTCTGGTTGCACGTTCACGCCGGACTTTTCTCCCTTCTCCTGTGCCGGCGCACTCCTGGCCGGCCTTACGAAGCCGAACGCTTCGCCGACGATGACGCCGCCCGCGCGGCTGCCGCCGACCTCACGCCGATCTTGCGTCCGCCGCCTGGCGCCCAACAGGAACTCTATTTCAACACCCGGCACTTCGGCCGTTGACCCAGAGCCGCGCACGTCATGCCGTATACGCCGATCCTCGCCACGTTGGGTTACATCCTGTCGCCGGACGGTCGGCAAGTGCTGCTGATCCACCGCAACCGCCGGCCCAACGACGCGCACTTCGGCAAATACAACGGCCTCGGCGGCAAGCTGGAAGCCGGCGAGGACGTGGTGACATGCGCGCGCCGCGAAATAAGAGAGGAAAGCGGCCTGGAATGTGAAGAATTGAAGTTGTGCGGCACGATCAGCTGGCCCGGCTTTGGCGCGCACGGCGAAGACTGGTTCGGCTTCCTATTCCGCGTGGACCGTTGGAGCGGAACGCCGCGCACGGAAAACCCCGAAGGCGATCTCTTATGGGTGGATAGTGACACGGTGCTGACGCTGCCGCTGTGGGAGGGCGACCGTCATTTCCTGCCGCTGGTGTTCGATAAAAGCGGACGGCAATTCCACGGCGTCATGCCGTACCGCGACGGCCGGCCGGAGTCGTGGACGTACCATCTGCTATAATCTATCTGGGACGACACGACTTAAACTCCGAGGGCAATATGGAGACGACGTTAATGGGCAAGGTTCTCGTGACGGCCAAGATTGAGAATTTGTTTGACATCGAGAACCGAGAACGCGGCTCCCTGGCCGCCGATCAGGTGCGCTCGATTGAAGTTACCGACGCACTGGTGGATACAGGGGCGTCGGGTTTACTGCTCCCCAAGCGGTTGATCGCACAACTCGGCCTGCGGCAGTTCCGCATCCAACAGGCGCGAGGCATCGGCGACGAGGTTCCCATGCCGATGTACTCGGTCGTGCGGCTGACAATCCAAGGACGCGAATGCTCCCTCGACGTTGGCGAGATCTCCGATGACTTGCCGGTCTTGATTGGGCAAATCCCCTTGGAATCCCTGGATTTCGTCGTCGATTTGAAGGGCCAGCGCCTGATCGGCAACCCGGCGCACGGGGGCGAACATATCATGGATGTTTTCTGAGGCGGGCCGCCTCATCGTTTGCCGCGCCTCGCGCGGTCGGTTATCTTATAGGGCATGAGCGACGTCACACGCATCCTGTCTGCCATCGAGCAAGGCGACCCGCACGCCGCCGAGCAACTCATGCCGCTGGTATACGACGAGTTGCGCAAGCTGGCGGCGCAGCGGCTGGCGCAAGAGAAGCCGGGGCAGACCCTGCAAGCGACGGCCCTGGTGCATGACGCCTACATCCGGCTGGTGGACGCCGAGCAGGCCCGGCATTGGAACAGCCGGGGGCACTTTTTCGCAGCCGCCGCCGAGGCCATGCGCCGCATCCTCGTGGACCAGGCCCGTCGCAAGCAGGCCGACAAGCACGGCGGCGGCCGGCTGCGCGTCGATCTCCCCGAGGATCTCGCCGACCCCGAGCCCCGTTCGGACGACCTCGTCGCGCTGGATGAGGCGCTGAGCCGGCTGGAGCGCCACGACCCCGACGCGGCCCGGCTCGTGAAGCTGCGCTACTTCGCCGGCCTGTCGCACCAGGAGGCGGCCGAAGCGCTGGGCATCAGCCGCGGCGCCGCCGACCGCCTCTGGGCGCTGGCCCGGGCCTGGCTGTTCCGCCAATTGTCGAAATAGTTGACCGCTCCCATTTTTTTCGCGCGCAGAAGGCCCCGGTTTCTCGCACTGATAATAGGCGAGGGCAACCGTAACCCGACTGGACGCCAACCATGACTACTTGGAACCCACGAGCGAACCAGCTGTTCTTGCAGGCTCTGGAGCTGTGCTCCCCCGGCGAGCGGCAGGAGCACTTGGACGGAGCCTGCGCCGGGGACGCGGCACTGCGTGCCGAGGTGGAATCCCTGCTCGAAGCCGGCGCCCAGGCCGGCAGTTTCCTGGCGTCTCCTGTCCCCGCGGCCCGTCTAATCTCCACCGTCGATGAGCCGCCTGTCGCCGAGCGCCCCGGGGCGGTGATCGGTTCGTACAAACTGCTGGAGCAGATCGGCGAGGGCGGCTTCGGCGTGGTCTTCATGGCCGAGCAGCAGCAGCCGGTTCGCCGCAAGGTCGCCCTGAAGGTTCTCAAGCCGGGCATGGACACGCGGCAGGTGGTCGCCCGCTTCGAGGCGGAACGGCAGGCTCTGGCCCTCATGGACCATCCTCACATCGCCCGCATCTTCGACGGGGGCGAGACCGCATCGGGCCGGCCCTACTTCGTCATGGAGCTAGTCAAGGGCGTCCCGATCACCGAGTTCTGCGACCAGAACCACATGACGCCGCGGCAACGTCTGGAGCTGTTCGTGCCGGTCTGCCAGGCGGTGCAGCACGCCCACCAAAAGGGGATCATCCACCGCGACCTCAAGCCGTCGAACGTACTCGTCACGGTGCACGACACGACGCCGGTGGTCAAGGTGATCGACTTCGGTGTGGCCAAGGCGTTGGGGCAGGAGCTGACCGAGAAGACGCTCTTCACCGGCTTCGCCCAGATGATCGGCACGCCGCTTTACATGTCGCCGGAGCAGGCGGGCCAAAGCGGGCTAGACGTGGACACGCGGAGCGACATTTATTCACTTGGCGTACTGCTTTACGAGCTTTTGACCGGCGCGACGCCGTTCGACAAAGAACGGCTGCGGACGGCGGCGTATGAAGAGATTCGCCGGATCATCCGCGAGGAGGAGCCGTCGAAGCCGAGTACGAAGCTGAGTACGGCCGACGGGCTGCCCAAGCTGGCCGCCAACCGGGGGACGGAGCCGAAGCGTCTGACGGCCATTGTGCGCGGTGAGCTGGACTGGATCGTGATGACGGCGCTGGAGAAGGACCGTAACCGCCGCTACGAGACGGCCAGCGCCTTCGCCACGGACGTGATGCGCTACCTGCATGACGAGCCGGTGCAGGCGTGTCCGCCGTCGGCGTGGTATCGCTTCCGCAAGCTGGCGCGGCGATATAAGCGAGTGACCGTCATGGCGAGTTTCCTGTCGGCCCTGCTGGTCGTCGCGGTGGCGGTCTTGGGGATGAGCTACGCCCAGGTCCAGGAAGCCTTACACGACACGACCCAAGCCCTAGAGCGCGAGCAGCAGACCACGTACTTGCAGCGGATCGCCCTGGCGGGGCGCGAGCTGACCGCCGGCAACGTCGGCCGCGCCGAGGAACTGCTCGACGACTGCCCGTCCGACCGGCGCGGCTGGGAGTGGCACTTCCTCAAGCGGCAGCGCTACGGCAACGCTCCTCCCCTACAGCACCCGGCTACGGTCGTCCGCGTGGCCTTCAGCCCGGACGGCCGGCAGCTCGCCTCAGTCTGCATGGACGGGACGTTTGAAGTTCGGGACGCCCGGACGGGCCAGGTGCTGCACAGCTTGCAGCGACTGGCGGTCCTCGTCCGCGGCGCCCTCTGCCGCGGCATGGCCTACAGTCCGGATAGCCGCTTCCTGGCCGTGGCGCGAGAAGACGGAACCGTTCGAGTGTGGGATGCTATCAGTGGGCAATCACTGCACACCCTCGAAGGCCATAAGGGGCCAGCCTGGCAGGTAGCGTTCAGCCCCGACAGTCGAACGTTGGCATCCTGCGGCTCGGATCGCAGTGTGCGCCTGTGGGACGTGGCCGGCGGGAAAGCGATCCGGGTGTTCTCCGAGCACCCGGCGGCGGTCAAGGGGGTTGCCTTCCGCCCCGATGGCCGGTCCGTGGTGGCCGCCTGTGATGACGGCACGGTCAAGGTCTGGGATCGGGACACGGGGCGGGAGACGTTTTCGTTCCGCGGCGAACTCCTCTCGTACCCTTACAGCCCCTGGTTCAGCCCGGATGCGCGGCGACTGGCCTGGTCCTGTCTGGACGGCGTCATCAAGATCTGGGACACGACCACGGGACGACTCGAGATCGACCAGCAGAGCAACACGCACCAGTGCCGCGCCGTCGCCTTCAGCCCGGACGGCAAGCGGATCGCCCTGGCCGGCTTCGATGGCACTCTACGGCTTCTGGATGCTTCAACCGGCCAGGAGATGCTGACGATCTTCGCCCACCCCAGCCTCGTCGCCGACGTGGCGTTCAGTAACGACGGCAACAAGCTCGCCTCCGCCAGCTACGATCAGACGATCCGCATTTGGGACGCCACTCCTCTGGACGGCGACCCCCAGGCCCCGCACTGTGTCACGCTCACGGGGCACAAGCAGCTGGTCTCCGGCGTTGCCTTCAGTCCGGATGGCCGCTGGCTGGCCTCGTCCAGCTGGGACGGCACCGTGAAACTCTGGGAGACCAGTGCCTCCGGCACGCCGGGAGTATTCACTCCCCGCTATACCCTGCGCGGCCACAGCGGGAATGTCATCGGCGTGGCCTTTTCCTCCGACAAGCGGATCCTCGCTTCCGGCAGCGTGGACAAGACCGTCAAGCTCTGGGACCTCCAGGCCCCGGTGGGGGACTCTCTGACCGAACTGCGAACGATCCCCTGCGCCGAGCGGGTGTTCAGTATCGCGTTCAGCCCGGACGGCCGGCTCCTCGCCGTCGGCCAGAACAGCGGCATCGCCCTTTACGACCCGGCCACCGGAAGGGAGGCCGCTCCCTTCAAGCAGACGCCGGCCCCGGTGCCGGCTGTGGCATTCAGCCCCGACAGCCGGCGTCTGGTTTCCGCCGGTGCTTCCGATCCCGCCATCAAGGTCTGGGACGTGGCCGAGGACAAGCCTCTGTTTGAGCTTCGGCATAATTCAAACCCCAACTCGTCGGTGGCCGTCAGCCCCGACGGCCGGCGCGTCGCATCGCCCGGCCGCGACCAGGCGGCGGGCGCCCCGGCGGTGAAGGTCTGGGACTCGGTGGATTGGGACGCGAAGACCTGTGTAGAATGGCGCACGCTGAAGGGCCACGTGGGTTATGTCTGGAAGGTGGCCTTCAGCCCCGACGGGCGCTACCTGGCCTCCGGCAGCTGGGACTCGACCATCAAGGTTTGGGATCTGAAGGCGTCCGAGTCGGCCGAGCCGGTCACGCTGCGCGGCCACGCCGGCTTTATCATGTGCCTGGCGTTCAGCCCCGACGGCCGGCGCCTCGCCTCGGGCAGCGGCTCCACCCGGCACGGCGAACTCAAGGTCTGGGACGCGACCCTGTGGGAAAACAAAGCCAACGAGGGGCGTTAGGTTCCGCTAACCCGAGGGAGAGGGAAGAGTGATGCGCGGGCCATCAAAAGGAGGTGTGCCAATGTCCCGGTTCTGCCTATCCACGCGAAGGCGTGGTTTCACGCTGGTTGAACTGCTGGTGGTGATCGCCATCATCGCGATCCTCATCGGCCTACTGCTGCCCGCCGTCCAGAAGGTCCGCGAGGCCGCCGCCCGCGCCCAATGTCTGAACAACCTCAAGCAGATCGCCCTGGCCGCGCATAACTACCACGGCGACCACGGGCGGTTCCCGGTCGGGGCGCGTCTTCCCGTCTATGTGGGCGACCGTCCGACGGAGGGGACCAACTTGTGGGTCGAACTGCTCCCCTATTTCGAGCGGGACAACCTGCGCAAGCAGTGGGACGACTACGATAACCGCAACAACGTTGCCGGCGGAACGAATGCCACCCAAGCCAAGGTCATCAAGATCCTGATCTGCCCTTCGGACCCGCTGCCGGAACCCGTGGCGGAACTTACGGCAGCGAACTCGCTCACCCCCCCTTGGTGCTGGGGTTTCTATGGGATGAGCAGTTACGGCGGCAACGCCGGCAAGCGGTCGGTCAAGGCGGGCAGTCCGCCGAATTTTACGGGGATGACGCGGGACGGCATCTTCTTCATTAACAGCAGCCTTCGCATGACGGACGTCACCGACGGCGCCAGTAACACGCTCCTCTTCGGCGAGCGCTACCATCGTGATCCACAATACGACCTGCAGCACGACGCTATTTGGCCCGGATCACCTTCCATGGCCCAATGCGGAAGGTGGGGTTACATCGCGAATGCGGGGGCCATGACCAACGTGACGCTTAGCACCCCCGTGATGATCAACTACCAGATGTCGCCCGGGGGAGACTTCACCTCGGTGGAGAACCGGATCTGCGCCTTCGGCAGCGGCCATTCGGGCGGCGCCAACTTCGCTTTCGCCGACGGCTCCGCGCACTTCCTGAGCGACAGCACGCCGTGGCTGACGCTCCAGGCGCTGAGTACGCGCGCCGGCGGGGAAGTGGTCACGCTTCCGTGAGCCGTCCGGCGCACCGACGTGGATCTGGAAGGAAAAGGATTGGCGTAGAAGCAAAGTTGGCCGGTGGGGTTCTTACCGCCAA
>DHJA01000007.1:21005-22891 GCA_002404095.1 Planctomycetaceae bacterium UBA4732
GGCGCTCGGTCTGCGCGCCGGGAACGATGTCCATCCATTGTATCGCAGACCAATCTGGAAACGGAGAACTTACCATGTCATTC
This sequence comes from Planctomycetaceae bacterium UBA4732, assembly GCA_002404095.1. Lineage (GTDB taxonomy): Bacteria > Planctomycetota > Planctomycetia > Gemmatales > Gemmataceae > UBA4732. The sequence goes on from DHJA01000007.1 coordinate 21,089, forward strand.
ACACGTTGGCTGCGAAACCTGCAATCCTTCTGCCATCTCCATACGACCACACGGAAAAGTCGGCGTGCAGCGCGATCCGCGCCGGCGAAACGTGTCCGGCTGCAGCTCGAAGCCCTGGAGGACCGCTGCCAACCCAGCACCTTCACGGTGACCAACCTCCTGGATACCGGCGCCGGCTCGCTACGGGCAGCGGTCAGCGCCGCCAACGCCAACCCCGGCGCCGATGTGATCAACTTCGCCACGACCGGCGCCATCAACCTGACCAGCGGCGAGTTGGACATCACCGATAGCCTGGACATCGAAGGACCGGGCGCGAACCAGCTGACCGTCAGCGGCAACAATGCCAGCCGCGTCTTCGACATCAGCGGCGGCGTGACTGTGACCATCGCCGGGATGACGATGGCCGACGGCCTGGCCAATGGCAGCGCGCCCGTTCTTGCCAGCACGGGCGGCGGAATCTTGAACTTCGGCAGCCTGACGCTCTCCAGCGACGTCCTCGCCAACAACGAGGCAGTGGGCAATGCCAGCACCAGCCCGACGGGCAGGGTCGGCGGCGCCCTCGGCGGCGGCGTCGCCAATCTCGGTTCCAGCTCACTGACAATCATCAGCAGTGCATTCACTGGAAACCAGGCCGTGGGCGCCGATCATAGCAGCGGCGCCTCGGCCGGCAATGCCCTGGGCGGCGCTATCATCAATTCTGCGACCGCCAGCATCAGCGACAGTCAGTTCACCTTCAACCTGGCCCAGGGCGGCAGCGACTGCACCGGAAGTCTCGACGCGACAGGCACTGGCGGAGGCATCAGCAACTCCGGGAGCCTCACCATCACCGGCAGCACGTTCAGCCAAAACCAGGCGATCGGCGGCAACGACAGCTCCAGCGCGATCCGTCCCGGCTTCGGTGGCGGCGGCGCCATCCTGAGCGGCGGGCCCGTGGGCTCGGCGGCGACGCTAGTGGTCAGCGCGAGTACGTTCGACCACAATCAGGCCATCGGCGGCAACGGTAACCAGAGCAGCAGTAACCCAGCATCCAGCGTTCTCGGCCCCGACGACGCTGCCGGCGGCGCCATCCATCTCTCCGGAGGGACGGCCACGATCAGCGGCTCCACGATCGAGCACAACGCGGCGATTGCCGGAACAGGAAGCGCCGGCCAGAACGGCGGTCTTGCATGGGGAGGCGGCATCGACCTTTTCAACGCCTTCAACCACGGTCCGACCGTCAGCATCAGCAACAGCACGGTCGGCCACAACACCGCGATCGGCGGCGCGGGAGGCCCAGGCGGCAACGGCGGCGATGGCTGGGGCGGCGGCCTCGCCGATCTCCTCGGGGCGACGCTCACCGTCAGCAACAGCACTGTGGACCATAACCTCGCCATCGGCGGCGCTGGCGGCTCTGGCGGCAACGGCGGCGATGGCTTGGGGGGCGGGATCTACGAGGACGCCCTGTCGAAGCTCACCCTCACGGGCGACACGGTGGACAAAAACCACGCCATCGGCGGCGCCGCGGGCGCCGGCGGCAGCGACGGCGAGGGTATCGGCGGCGGCCTTTACATCGCGCCGGGCGGCGTCGCCTGCGCCGACCTGTGGACGGCCATCTTCGCCAACCACGCGTCCACAAGCGACGATGATGTGTTCGGCGGCCTCGGGCAGTGTTAAGGCTGCCGATGCAACGGGTGCCGGTGCGCTCGCCCTGTTCGTGGGCTGGCGACACTGGCGAGATATGGAGATTGAGAAAACGCGGCCGGTGGGGCTTGCCCAGCGGCAAGCCCCACCGGTCCGGCACCGCCCCGGCGCTCGGTCTGCGCG
>DHJA01000007.1:22984-26231 GCA_002404095.1 Planctomycetaceae bacterium UBA4732
CGGCACCGCCCCGGCGCTCGGTCTGCGCGCCGGGAAGGTCGCCGTTACCACTATACCGCAGACCGCTTCCAAGAAGGAGACCCAACCGATGTGGCTTACCTCTGTGCTTGACTACCTGAAATCCACTTCCCTACGCACCCAGGCCAGACGGGTGCGGCGTGAAAGGCGCGGCAAGAAACCGGCGGCAACCCGGTTAATCCTCGAAGCCCTCGAAGACCGCTGCCTACTCAGCTTCAGCCCGGCCGTCATCTACCCGGTCGGCGCCAGCCCGCAGGCGGTGGTGACGGGTGACTTCAACGGCGACGGCCGGCTCGACCTCGCGGTGGCGAACCTGTCCAGCAACACCGTGAGCATCCTGCTGGGTAACGCCGACGGCACCTTCCAGGCGGCCCAGAACTTCGCTACCGGCGCCGGCCCGCAGTCCCTGGCTGTCGGCGACTTCAACGGGGACGGCAAGCTCGACCTCGTGACGGTCAACGCCAACGACGTCAGCGTGCTGCTGGGCAACGGCAATGGTGCCTTCCAGGCGCCGCAGAGCCTCGTGCTGCCCGGCCAGTTCCCGCCGGGCTACACCGGATCGACTGCTTTGCCCCAGGCTCCCACCTCCGTGGCCGTGGGCGACATCAACGGCGACGGCAAGCTCGACCTGGCAGTCCGCGGGGTGACGGCGTTTACCGTGTTGACCGGCAGTGGATATTACGGCAACTATTACACGACGTACACCGACGGCTATGTCAACGTGCTGCTGGGCAACGGCGACGCCTCCTTCACCCCCAAGGCCGCCTCCCACCTGGACAATGGCGACCCCTCCGCCCTGGCGCTGGGAGACTTCAACGGCGACGGCAAGCTCGACGTCGTGGCGGTCACCACCAGCGGCAGCGGTGTGAGCGTGCTGCCGGGCAACGGCGACGGCACCCTGCAGGCGCCCGTCCATTCCGCCAGTGGTGTGGGTTTCAATTCCGTCGTCACAGGGGATCTCAACGGGGACGGCAAGCTCGACCTCGTGACACGCAGCTCCGACGGCAACGGCGTGCTCGTTCAGAAGGGCAACGGCGACGGCACGTTCCAGGCTCCCGCCGACATCCCCTTGCCGGGCTTGTTCCTTGCCAACTACAGCGGCGTGGAGCCCCTTCCTCTCCCCCAACACCCGGAAGCGGTTGTCGTTGGGGATCTGAACGGGGACGGCAAGCTGGACCTGGCGGTAACCACCACATCGTCTTATTCGGTGTTCACCGGGTCGGGCTACTACGGGAACTACTATAGCGCCGTCTACAAGGGCAATGTCAACGTACTCCTGGGTCACGGCGACGGGACTTTCACGGACGCCCAGATCGCCCCCCTCAACGGTGCCAATCCCTACGCCCTCGCCGCGGGGAACTTCAACGGCGACGCCTTCCCCGATCTGGCGGTGGCCGACCCGTGGGCCAATTCCGTCTCGGTGCTGCTCAACGCGGGAGATTGGTCCACGACCTCACCCAGCAGCTTCAGCGTCAGCGGTTTCCCCGCGTCCACGACGGCGGGCGAGGCCGGCAGCTTCACCGTCACGGCGAAGAACGCGGACGGCACGACGGCCGCCGGCTACACCGGCACGGTCCACTTCGCCAGCTCCGACGGCCAAGCCGTCCTGCCGGGCGTCTACACGTTCACGGCGGCCGATGGGGGGGTGCATACCTTCAGCGCCATCCTGGAGACAGCCGGTACGCAGTCGATCACGGCCGCGGATACCCTGGCCCTCGGCCTCACTGGCAGCGAAACGGGCGTCACTGTCAACCCCGCCGCGGCCAGCCACTTTGGCGTCGTCGCCCCGGCCGGCAGCACGGCCGGCAGCGCCTTCAGCGTCACCGTGACCGCCCTCGACCCGTACAACAACACCGCCACCGGCTACACCGGCGCCGTCCACTTCACGAGCACCGACGGCCAGGCCGTCCTGCCAAGCAACTATACCTTCACGGTTGCCGACAACGGCGTGCATACGTTCAGCAGCGGGGTTATCCTCAAGACAGCCGGCACTCAAACGGTCACGGCCAGCGATACGGTCACTAGCGCGATCACCGGCGGCGCCGCCGTGGCGATCAACCCGGCCGCGGCCAGCACGATGACCGTCACCGGCTTCCCCTCGTCCACCACTGCCGGGGTCGCCGGCGGCTTCACCGTCACGCTCAAGGACGCCTACGGCAACACCGCCAGCGGCTACACCGGCACGGTCCACTTCACCAGCAGCGATGGAAAGGCAGCGCTGCCGGCCAATTACACCTTCACTGTCGCCGACGCCGGGGTGCATACCTTCAGCGTCATCCTGAAGACGGCCGGCACGCAGTCGATCACGGTCGCGGATACCACGACGGCAAGCCTCACCGGCACGGACGGCGGCGTCACGGTGAAGCCGGCGGCCGCGAGCCAGTTTATCATCAGCGCCGCCTCCAGTGTCACCTCCGGCGTGGCCTTCAGCCTCACGATCACGGTCGAGGATGCCTACGGCAACGTGGTCACCGGCTATGTCGGCACGATCCACTTCAAGAGTACCGATAGGACGGCCACGCTGCCCGCCAATTACACCTTCACGGCGGCCGATAAGGGCGTGCATACCTTCACCGGCTTGGTCCTAAACAAGACGGGGAAACAAACCCTCACGGTTACGGACACTCTGAACAGCACCCTCACCAACAGCGTCATCGAGGACGTGCTGGCGGCGCCGAGAAAACACAAATGAGGGATTTATGTCTAGTGAGTGCATGCCGCCGCATCCGGAGCCGGGTCGGGAAGACGCCCCAGCCGCTTCCGGAGCGGCGGCCGCCGCCGTCGAGTTCCATTACGCCCAGAGCGACAGCTTCGGGCCGCTGCTGCGGCAGCTGGGCGTGTCGCTGCTCGTGACGACCTACCAGGCTAACAAGCTGCTGGTGGTGCGGGCGACGCAAGGCGGGCTGTCCCTCTTGGTCCGGACCTTTGAAAAGCCCATGGGACTGGCCGTGGACGCCCGCCGCCTGGCCGTTGGGACGCGCAATCAGGTCTGGCTGCTGCGCAACGCCCCGGACATCGCCGCGCGCGTCGAGCCGGCCGGCCAGCACGACGCCTGCTTTCTGCCCCGCTCGTGCCACGTCACGGGAGACGTCGCCTGTCATGAGATCGCCTGGGCCGGCGACGAGTTATGGATGGTCAATACCCGGTTCTCCTGCCTGTGTACGCTTCACCCCGACTATAGCTTCGTGCCGCGCTGGCGACCGCGGTTCGTCACAGCCCTGGCCGCCGA
>DHJA01000087.1 GCA_002404095.1 Planctomycetaceae bacterium UBA4732
TTTCTCTACATTCATCATTCTGCATTCTGCATTCGCCTATTCGCGCGCATACCCGCGAGCAGCGCCAGCCCCCTCACCCCAACCCCTCTCCCCCGAGTACGGGGGCGAGGGGCTTATGGGACAGTCTCTAAGGAAAAGACGCCGTCATGAGCGCCGGCTGGCCCAGGATACGCTCTACGACATCATCGGTGTTCCAGACATCGCAGAGGTGGAAATGGTCTGACTTGCCGAAACGGGCCTCATAGGCTTCCCGCTTCTTCGGGTCGATGTCGTTGGCGTACACGCAGCGCCAGCCCGACCGCGACAGCCCCTCGCGGACCAAACCTATGCCCGCGAAGAACTCGCAGAACTCCTTCCGAACACCGAGAACCTGCTTACTCCCCGGCGCCGTCTGTTGCCCCACCTTCTTCATCGTCGCCCTTTCCGTTTAGGATACTTTAAGTCCGTGTACTTATAAACCGTGGAAGCATCGGCGTCAAGTGCAACAATCAATCCTCATGGCAGAGAGCGACGTTAAGGTTCTCTTCGGCACACGGGTGCGCCAACTTCGGAAAGCCCGAGGCTGGAGCCAGGAGAACTTCGCTCATGAGGTTGGCCTGGACAGAAGCTACATGGGTGGCGTGGAGCGGGGAGAACGCAACGTCAGTCTGGAAAACATCTGCCTGATCGCTAGGGCGCTTGTGGTCCCGCCGGCAGAACTGTTCAAAGGCTGGGATGCAGCTGCGGATGGGCGGGACTCCGAGAAGTAAGAGTTTAACCCAAGCGATTAACCAATGCAACGTTTGTTCAGTGCCGGGGTATTCCTCGCGCGGCCACCAAAATCGGCGGAATCGGATACCCTGTCACCCACTGACCACCAGCCGTCGCTTATCGTAAGAAGACTGCGGGACGTTCACGGCGACTGATCGGACGTGGAGAGAAACGCCAACACCATGAACATCGACGGCATTCAGCAGATCCCGCCCAAGAAGCCGACGCCTCGCCTTGGGCTGAGGTTATCGTCGCGCCAAGCCGTGACCGGGCTGACGGCGCCGCAAACGGGCGAGGCGATCATTCGTGACCTCCGGCCGTCCGTGTCTGCGCACCCAGCCGTCAGTGGATTAGCCCAGACGCTGACCGGCACGATGGTCCTGGCGCCGTTGGCCTGGCTGCTGTTGGCGCCGTTGTTCGTAATGAAGTATCTACCCTTTATCTCGCGGCGTTATACGCTGACCAATCGCCGGCTGATGATCCAATGCGGCCTGAAACCGCGCCCCATTCAGGAAATCACCCTCGCCGACATCGACGACGTCCGCGTCATTCCCGCCAGCAATAATGCCTTTTATCGCTCCGGCACGCTCGAAATCCTCTCCCAGGGCAAAGTCGTCATGCACCTGCCCGGCGTCGCTCAGCCGGAGGGATTCCGTCACGCCATACTGAACGCCTACCGGGCGTGGTCGCCGGCCCATGCGAACCTGCCATTCATTCCGGCGAGCGCGAAAACAAGTGGAGGATAAAGCCGTTTAGCCGCGACCCGAAGGGGAGCGCTCCCCTTCGGGTCGCGGCTAAACGGCTTCACTTATGAGCCTCAAGGTGACGCTGGTGCAAGGCGGCGGCATGGGCCTGGATCAGGTTCCGGCCGTTCAGCGCATCCTCTCGGCCGCCGACGTGCAAATCGAGTGGGACGAACATTTCGCCGGCTGGGCGTCGATGGAACACGGCGGCGCCGCTCTCCCCGATGACCTGTTGCAGTCGGTACGCGCCACCGGATTGGCCCTCAAGACGCAGTTGTTGCCGCCGCCGGGCGCCTCTCCAGGGCCGAAACGGAAAGAAGCCGGCAACTTTAACGTGCAGTTCCGTCGCGAGCTGGGCCTCTTCGCTTCCGTGCGGCCTCTCAAGAACCTGCCCGGACTGCCCGCACATTTTCAAGGCGTGGACATGCTCGTCATCCGCGAGCTGACCGAGGATCTTTACGCGGCGATTGAGCACGAAATCGTGCCCGGCGTGGTGCAAAGCATCAAGGTGGTGACGGAGGCGGCGTGTCGGCGCTTCTTCCGCTTCGCCTTCGAGTGGTCGCGCTCGGCCGGCCGTAAGTCCGTGGCCTGCATCCATAAAGCCAACATCCTCAAGCTGGCCGACGGCCTGTTCCTCGAATCGTTCCGCAACGTCGCTAAAGAGTTTCCCGAGCTGCAAACGCGCGATCTTATCGTGGACAATTGCTGTATGCAAATGGTGTCGCGGCCGCAGCAGTTCGACGTGATGGTGATGGGCAACCTGTACGGCGATCTGTTGAGCGATCTCGGCGCCGGCGTGGTGGGCGGCGTCAGCGCCGCGCATGGCATCAACGTCGGCGACGGCGTGCGCGTCTATGAGTCGTTTCACGGCGGCAGCCGTGAATCGGTCGGCGCCGAACGCGCCAACCCTTTGCCGCTGTTGCTGCCGGCCATTGATCTGCTGGAAGGCGTTGGCGAAAAGGCGGCGGCCAAGCGCATTAGCGAGGCGGTTGGTCGCGTACTAACGGAGCGCCGCACGTTGACGCCCGATCTCGGCGGCACGGCGACAACGATGGACATGGCCGACGCCGTGGCGGCGGCGTTGCCGTGAATCGTTTAGCCGCGACCCGAAGGGGAGCGCGAAGGCGCCGCGCTCCCCTTCGGGTCGCGGCTAAACGACTCCTCCCCCTTGACGCAGTCGCGTTTACACTCGTATTTCCCTCTTGGCCGCAATACGATCCTATGAATAGGAGAGGGTCCGGGGCCGTCTGGATTTAGGAGTCCTCATCGCATCATGGCCGTCGTTGCCGCACCCTGTTCGTCGGCGCCGAGCGACGAGGTTCTCCTCGAACGCTTCGCCGCGGGCGAACGGTTAGCCCTTGAAGAGCTGTTCGGCCGCTACCGGCAGCCGGCCTACCGCGCGGCCTTTCGGCTGCTCGGCAACGAGCCGGACGCGCTGGACGCGGTGCAGGAAGGTTTCATCAAGGCTCTGACCCATCTGAGCGGCTTTCAAGGACGTAGCTCGTTTAAGACATGGCTGTTGCGGGTGGTAAGCAACGCCGCCCTCGACCTCGGACGCCAGCGCGGCCGACGGGAAACGTTGAGTCTCAACGCGCCGGGCGCCGACGAGACCGGGGACGCACGGCTCCTGACGCCGGACGAAGCGGCCAGCGGACTGGAACGGGCCGATCTGCGAATTCTGCTCGACGAGGCGCTCGCCACGCTGTCGGAAGCCCAGCGCCAGACGTTCGTGCTGCATGCCGACGCCGGACTTAGTTACCGCGAAGTGGCGGACGCCACGGGCGTGTCGATTGGCACCGTGATGAGCCGGCTCTTTTACGCTCGTCAGAAACTGCGGGCGCATCTGAGCCAACGGACGACCTTATGAACCACGATGAGATTCATCCTGATACCGGACCTTCTCCAGAGCAATTTGCCGCGTTTCTCGACGGCGAACTTGATGCGGGCGCGCGAGCTCGCGTCGTGGCTTGGTTGGCCAATCATCCTTCGGCCGCCGAGGAGATCGAGGGACAGCGGCAGGTTATGCGCGTTTGGCAAGCGAGCGTTCCAGCCGAACCTAGTCTCGCCGCTTGGGCGGGCGCCTTTGACCGTATCAACGCCAAAATGCGGCCCGCCTCTTCGTATCGACCTCGCGGGATACGACGGACGCTCTGGCTCAGCGCTGGGCTGGCCGCCGCCGTGCTTACCGCAGTCCTGCTGACCCGGCACTTCCAACCCGGCCCCGCGATTACCAGGCCGCCAGTGATCGCGTCCGGGACGGAGGCTCCCGACCAGGAACCGATCCTCCTGGCCAGCCAGGACGACGTATCGGTCGTGAACCTAGAGTCGTATTGGCAAGACGACGGCCGAGTGCCCTCCATTGGAGAGGGCGAAGTTTCGATGATTGTGGCCGCACCGCCCTCGCCCGACCGTGAACCCTGATTTCCGAGTGAAGTGCCATGTCGCCAACTCCGTCGGCCTTTTTACGCCGCGCCCTCTGGGCGGCCGCCCTTGTCGGCCTACCGCTTGGCGCCGCTGTCGCGGGCGACGACATCCGGGTCTCCGTAGTGGCCATTCTGGCCACCGACAAGAACGACAAAATCGACCCGAAATTGGAGTGTATGGCAAAGGAAGTCCATAAGCTCGACCCCAAGCTTACCGGCTTCCGCATCGCCAAGATGACGACCAAGTCGCTGGCGATGGGCGGCAAAGACGACTTCGATCTCTGCGGCGAGCAGTGTCTTCACGTCGTCGTGGAGAAGAAAGGCGACGAAGAAGGTCGGTTTCAGATGAAAATCACCCCGCCGCGGATGGGCGACATCACTTACACCACCACCTGCGGCAAGTTTTTCCCCATTATGACGCCTTTCCGCAATAAGGATGATGAATTGCTCATCATCGGCGTGCGCATTCGGCCTTGCGACGGCAAGTGACACTCAATTTGGCGAGCGGGGGGCGTAAGCCCCCTGATTTTCGACGGAATCAGGGGGCTTACGCCCAATGCCCG
>DHJA01000156.1:0-3361 GCA_002404095.1 Planctomycetaceae bacterium UBA4732
CCGTCCAGCGGGACCGGACGGGCTAGAAGCCCGTCCCACCCATCAATCCATGCGTGACGAAGCACTAGGAACCCCGAACCCTAGCCGAACCCTGGCGCCCACGCTCTGCGTGGGCGCCCACGGGTGCGACGCTCTGCGTTGCGTCCGGCTAGGTTCAGCGGCTCACGGGTACGGGACGCAGAGCGTCCGGGCCTCGTTCCCACGCGGAGCGTTACTTTATTCATGGGTTTCACAGCTTGCGGTCGGTGACGATCACGGTAGCTCCTCGACCGCGATGTCCGGGAAGTTGGCCAATTGGTTGTCGTTGGTCAGGAACACATCACAGCCGAACTCGATCGCTGCGGCGAGATGGAGGGCGTCGGCCAGCCCATACCGCTTCGGCTGAGCGGGCGGGATTGCCGGGTAGTTATGGCCGCCCCGGATCGCGCTGGCCCGGGCGTACATCGCGGCAGTCAGACCTAGCGTCCGCAGGTTCGGTCCGTGGAAGAACCGGAAAAAGTCCGACAGCCGCTGGCCGCCGCCCACGCCAAAGACCGGAACCAAACATTCCGTGCGGGTCAGTTCGCTGATCGCGAATCGATGGCCGGCCTGTTCGAGCGCGGCCAAGTGAGTTAACGCCCGTTGCTGGTCGGCGGGGTTGCCCTCGACGGCGTATATGGCGATCACGGTGTCCAGGTAGTACAGCACTCACGGTCCTCCCGGCGAGGCTCCGCGGCGCGCGGCGTCCAGTTCCCGATCCCGTGCAGCGTCCTCGGCCAGGCGCGCGTCGTCTTCGGCGCGCAGGTCTACCACCGACCGTCCGGGGAAGCCGCGTGAGCGCTGCTCCGCTGCGATCTCCCGGATCACATCCGCCAGACCGCGCTGTGTCCCAACCGCCGCGCCGACACGAATCGTCACTCGCACGGGGCCGGGCGGCAGCCGCGGCTGGTGTGTCAGTCGCAGCTGACCGTTTGAGTCCAGCGTGGCCTCAATCGTCTCTTCGATGACATTCATGGCGAGTTCTCCTTCAATCCATCGTAGCTGGGATGGCGGGTGTCAGGAATGCTTACCGGCTACTTGTGCGCCATTGCTAGTGGACAACCCCCATGAGTCCCATTACTCCGATCGCCGCCGTCATCGTGCCCAAGACGGCCGCGATGAATCGCACTATGGCGCGGACGACTACTCTAGGAAGCAGTAGACTCAGCGGCGAGCATCGAGTCATGTGACCGCAGAACCATTCCCAATCGAGCGCGGCGGCAGTGACACAGAATAGTCCCATAATGGTGGGAATCAGCCCGATGAGCATCGGAAACCTCCGCGATTGCCGCTTGGATAGTGTTGAGCCAGCACTGTGAGTCGCTCCCTGCAAATGTCTCATCCCACAAGAAGAGCTTAGCAGGAAAAATGCCCTCCCTGCCGGCCATATCATAGAAGCAGGACCACATGGCGTGACCTTCACCCTGACAGAGGCGACTACTCACCTATGCCAACCACCCCGGCCGCGTCCAACGGTCAGGCGCCGACCGCCATCCCAGACGCCCCGCCGCCCGTACCCGATTCCCGGCTTTGGCGCGAAGCGTTGGCCTGTTTCCGGCCCTATCGGCGCACGGCAGCGCTTACGGGTATCGTCATCGTCGCAAGCGGCGCCCTCAACTTGGCGCCGCCGTTGCTGGTGCGCGGCCTGATCGACGACGCCATCCCCGCCGGCCGCGTAACCGGCTCCGCGACTCCGCTGATCCCCTATATCCTCGGCCTCGTCTTCGTGCCGCTCGCCGCCAGCCTCATCGGCCTCGGCCAGCAATACCTCTCTACTCAGATCGGACAAGGCATTCTTTCCGACCTGCGCAATCGACTGTTCCGCAGCCTACAAAGCCAGTCGCTGCGCTTCTTCACGACCACGCGGGCCGGCGAGATCACGTCGCGCGTTTCCGAAGACGTGGCGGAGATTCGCTGGGCCATCGCCGAGACGTTGCCGGAAATCTTAAGCAATATCATTCTTGTCGTCGGTACGCTGACGGTGCTGTTCTGGATGTCGTGGCCGCTGGCGCTGGCCGCCTGCGCCACGCTGCCGGGGTTCTTGCTGCCCGCGCGCCGGGTCGGCCGTTGGCGCCGTAAATTGGCTGAGGAGACGCAGGAACAATACGCCCTGATGATGGGCCTGCTTCAAGACGTCCTCAACGTCGGCGGCTACGTTTTGATGCGCATGTTCAACCGCGGCGACGAGGAAGCGCGGCGCTTCGCCGAGCGCAACGCGGAACTGCTTCGCCTGCGTCTCAAGCTGGCGATGGTCGGCAAGTGGATGACTGTTTTTGTCGCCATGTTCGGCGCCGTCGGGCCGGCGGTCGTCTATTGGTACGGCGGCCTACTCGTGATCGAGGGTCGGCTGAGTCTCGGCGCCGTCATCGCCTTCGTCGCCTACTTGACGGGTCTTTATCGTCCGGTAACGCGGCTGGCCGGCGTCTACACCAGCGTACAAGAGGCGATGGGCGTCTTCGGTCGCATCGTTGCTTGGCTCGACCGCGTACCGGAGGTGCGCGATCTGCCCGGCGCGGCCGACCTCGGCCCGGTGCGCGGCGAAATCGAGTTCTATCACGTGACGTTCTCTTACAACGCGGAGAGGGCGCCCGCGCTGGACGGCGTGACCTTCACCGTCCGTCCCGGTCAACTCGCCGCCCTCGTCGGCCCCAGCGGCGCCGGCAAAACGACCGTTACCTATTTGCTTCCTCGCTTTTACGATCCGCAAAAGGGCGTCATCCGCATCGACGGCATCGACGCGCGCACGGTCACGCAGCGTTCGCTGACGGCCCAGGTCGGCATGGTCACGCAGGATACCTACTTGTTTCACGACACGGTACGCGCCAACCTGCTGTACGCCCGGCCGGAAGCGACGTTTGCGGAATTGGAAGCGGCGTGTGGGGCGGCTCACATTCACGACTTCATCAGCGGGCTGCCGGAGGGCTATGAGACGGTGGTCGGCGAGCGCGGCGTCAAGCTGTCCGGCGGCGAGCGGCAGCGCTTGGCCATCGCGCGGGCGATCCTGAAAGACCCGCGCATCTTAATCTTGGACGAAGCGACGAGTGCGTTGGATTCCACGTCCGAACGGCTGATTCAGGAAGCGCTGGCGCCGTTGATGCGTGGCCGGACCACGCTGGCGATCGCGCATCGCCTTTCGACGATTCTGAAGGCCGACGTGATCCTCGTGTTGGAAGGCGGCCGGCTGGTGGAGAGCGGTACGCACGCCGAATTACTCCGTCGCGGCAAGCTCTACTCCCAGTTGTACCATGAGCAATTCGAGCGCGATGTTGTTCATACAACATAAACAATTGTCTTTCGTTTAGCCGCGACCCGACAGGGGAGCGCGGGAGAGACGCGCTCCCCT
>DHJA01000156.1:3434-4039 GCA_002404095.1 Planctomycetaceae bacterium UBA4732
AGCGCGGGAGAGACGCGCTCCCCTGTTGGGTCGCGGCTAAACGAAATGGAGCAAATACCTCTCGCCAACGGGCATTTTTATGAACCCCTGTCGCTGTCTCCTCATCATTCTCGTTTTGGCCGCGATCCTTCACGCCGAAGCGCTGCCGGACGCCAAACCGGAAGACGTTGGCGTGTCCAGCACGCGCCTCAACCGCATCGACGCCATAGTGAAGCAGAGCCTTGAACGCGGCGACGCGCCCGGCGCCGTCATCCTCATTACGCATCGCGGAAAGGTCGTCTTCCGCCGGGCTTATGGCCTGCGTTCCAAACAGCCGGCCGAAACGCCGATGACCGTCGATACCGTGTTCGACCTGGCCTCGCTGACCAAGCCGTTGGCGACGGCCTCATCCATTATGCTGCTAGTGGAACAGGGCAAATTGCGCCCCTCCGATACGGTGGCCCGGTATCTTCCGGCTTTCGCGGCCAAGGGCAAGGACAAGATCACCGTCGAGCAAATGCTGCTGCATACCAGCGGGCTGATCGCGGACAACCCCGTCTCCGATTATCAGGACGGCCATGAAAAAGCGATTCGGAATATCTGTGATTTGACGCCGGCGAATCCGC
>DHJA01000156.1:4173-11708 GCA_002404095.1 Planctomycetaceae bacterium UBA4732
CGCGGGCGAACCCCCCCGGCCCCCGCTTCGTCTATAGCGACGTGAACTACATCCTTCTCGGCGATTTAGTGGAGCGCTTAAGTGGCATGCCGCTGGACGAGTTCACCAGGAAAAACCTGTTCACGCCGCTCGGTCTGACAACGATGGGTTATAAGCCGGACGCAGCACTGAAGGATCGTTTCGCCCCGACGGAGAAGCGCGACGGTCAGTGGTTGATCGGCGAGGTTCATGACCCGCGAGCAGCGCTACTCGGAGGCGTCGCCGGCCACGCCGGCCTCTTCGCCACGGCCGACGACCTGGCCGTGTACGCGCAGATGCTGCTCAACGGCGGCGTTTGGAATGACAAGCGCATCCTGAGCGCGTTGACCGTGAAGCGGCTGACGACGCCGCACGCCATCCCGCTCGGCGACGGCGATCTCGGCGAGCGCACCTATGGTTGGGACGTGCGGACGCCGTATTCCGGCAATCGCGGCGAGTTGTTCGTACCCGGTTCCGGCTTCGGCCACACCGGCTGGACGGGCACCTCGCTCTGGATCGACCCGGACAGCGAGACGGCCGTAATCCTGCTGACCAACCGCGTCCATCCCGACGGCAAGGGCGACATCCGCCGACTGTGGAACCAACTCGGTACGCTGACGGCGGCGGCCCTGGAACCATCGCGGCCGGAGGGGAAGCCCGTGATGACGGGCTTGGACGTGATGGAGCGCGACAAGTTTACGGCATTAAAGGGGCGGCATGTAGGTCTTGTTACGAACCATACGGGCGTGGACCGCGACGGCCGCTCGGCCATCGACCTACTCTCGAAGGCGGAGGGCGTAACGCTCGTGGCCCTGTTCAGCCCGGAACACGGCATCCGCGGCGCAGTGGATGAGAAGGTGGACGATTCCAAGGACGAGAAGACAGGCCTGCCCGTTTACAGCCTTTACGGCGCGCGTCCGAAACCGACTAAGGATACCCTGAAAGGGGTTGATACGCTAGTATTCGATATACAGGATGCCGGATGTCGCTTTTACACTTATGAAAGCACGCTGGGCGGCGTACTGGAGGCGGCGGCGGAGAACAAGATCGCCGTGATCGTGCTGGACCGGCCGAATCCGCTGGGCGGCGTGGAGGTGGAGGGGCCGGTGTTGGTCGCCGGCCGCGAGTCCTTTGTCGGCTACCACACGCTGCCGGTGCGTCACGGGCTTACGATGGGCGAACTGGCGCGGCTGTTCAACGCCGAGCGCAAAATCGGCTGCGATTTGGAGGTGATAACGCTAGAGAACTGGCGCCGCGGCGACCTGTACGACCGGACGGGCCTGCGTTGGGTGAATCCGTCGCCGAACCTGCGCAGCCTTACCGAGACGCTGCTTTACCCCGGCGTCGGCCTGTTGGAGACGACGAACCTCAGTGTGGGCCGCGGCACGGATCGGCCGTTCGAGTGGGTCGGCTCGCCGTGGATCGACGGGGCGAAGCTGGCGGCGGCGCTGACGAAAGAAGACCTGCCGGGGGTGCGCTTCGTTCCGTGCCGACAGACGCCGGCGTCCAGCGTGTTCAAGGGCAAGGAGTGCGACGGCGTGGATATTCTGGTGGACGACTGGTCGCGCTTTCGGCCGGTGCGTACTGGCGTGGCGCTGGCGTGTGCGCTGCGTCGTCTGTACCCCGACGATTGGCAGGCGGAGCGCTACGACCATCTGCTCGGCAACGCCGCGATGCTCGCCGGGTTGAAGCGAGGGGCGAGTTGGCAAAAGCTGGAAAAGGGATGGCAGACGGAGTTGACGCGCTTCCGCGAACGCCGTCAGCCCTATTTGTTGTATTCCGAGTAGAACGGATACTCTAATTAGCTGATTTGAACCCTTTCAACTGCCGCTCGCCCGCCAAGGGCGGGTTGGCGGACGGGGGTTGGCGGGACGATGTCCTTAGTGGCAAAGGACTTAGGGGCCGCCCGCCAACCCGCCAAGCGTTTTGCCGCCCAGGGCTAGGAGGCTTCTCTACGGAGTTCTCCCGCCCCTTTTTTTTCGATGTCGGCCAGCCTTGTTTTGCTGCCCGCGCGGTCGGTATAATCCACCCCGTAAAAGGAGGGCGTTATGGAGCGGGTGATTCCTGACAACGGGCCGGACAAGGCCGCCGGTCCCGACCTCGGTTCCGTCGCCGACGAACTGAGTCGGGAGAGCGACCGACTAAGGAAACTCGCGGAAGAGTTGAAAGCCTGCCATGAAACGCCGGGTGCCATGCTTTCGTGGACCCAGCCGGGAGGTAAAATCCAAGGAGCTACCACCGCGAAAGCATGTCTACCGCGAGGAGGCTCACATGCTTTCGCGGCGGTCTTGCCGCTTTCTCTTTCCGAACAGAACCCGCGAAAGCATGGCGTCCGGCGTAGGTCGGGTTTGCAGGCAAGACAAAACGATACAAATTGATACAAAACGGTACCGCTCCGCCGCGGCGGAGCGTATGGATGCAGACGAGGATTACCCCTTTTCGTCTTTTTATAGGCGTTGAAAAACTCCAGGTACACCGCGTGGTAGCCGCAGACCGGGATTACCCCGTCTCATCCCTCTAGCCGCGTTCACGGTGCAACCTCCCCCAATAAGCAAGGAGGCGCCGGCCGACCGCCCGTCCCGCCAATACATTTCTCGATAGCTTTGCCAACGCTGGCGTCCGAAACTACGGAGAGCAGTCGCCCCAGCAGGTGTTTAATTCCCATCGCCAGCCCAACGCATCATCCGCGCACTGGAAATGCAAGCCAATGGACCAGGCCACACACAACAAGATCATCTCCTTCATCTGGGGCATCGCGGATGATGTGCTGCGCGATCTCTTCAAGCGCGGCAAGTATGCCGATGTCATCCTGCCAATGTGCGTACTGCGGCGGCTCGACGCTGTGCTTGAACCGACCAAGAAGGCGGTCCTCGACACCAAGGTGATGCTGGACGGGGCCGGTATCACCGAACAGCGCGCCGCCCTCTGCGCGGCCGCCGAACAGGCTTTTTTCAACACGTCGCCGTTTACCCTACGCGACTTGAAAGCCCGCGCGAGCCATCAGCAACTCAGGTCCGATTTTGAAGCCTACCTCGACGGCTTTTCGCCCAACGTGCAGGACATCCTGGAGAACTTCAAGTTCCGCAACCAGATTCCTACCCTTGCCAAAGCCGACGCCCTGGGCACGCTCATCGAGAAGTTCCTCGATCCGGACATCAACCTTGGCCCGCGACCTGTCCTGAACGGCGACCGTTCGGTCAAGCACCCGGCGATGGACAACCACGCAATGGGCACGGTGTTCGAGGAACTTGTCCGCAGGTTCAACGAGGAGAACAACGAGGAGGCCGGCGAACACTGGACGCCGCGGGACGCCGTTAAGCTAATGGCCGACCTCATCTTCCTGCCCGTCGCCGACGCCATCCGATCCGGGTCTTACATGCTCTATGACGGGGCCTGTGGTACGGGGGGTATGCTGACCGTCGCGGAAGAACGCCTGCAAGCCCTTGCCGCGGCAGGCAAGAAACAGATCAAGACGCACCTGTTCGGCCAGGAGATCAACCCCGAGACGTTTGCCATCTGCAAGGCCGATATGCTTCTCAAAGGCGAAGGGGAGAACGCCGACCACATCATCGGCGGCGCCGAATGGTCAACGCTGTTCCACGACGCCTATCCGGCCCGCCAATTCGACTTCATGCTCTCCAACCCGCCCTACGGCAAAAGCTGGAAGAAAGACCTTGGCGATATGGGCGGCAAGGACGGCATGTGCGATGGGCGTTTCAAGGTGATGCATCAAGTCGAAGAGGTAAGTCTGCTGGGCGAGGCCCACGGCCGGGACGGCCGTGCCACGGGCGAGTTTCACGGCGGTGGCACGGGCGTCTCGCCCGTGGGCGAAGAACTGTCACTCGTCACTCGGTCCAGCGACGGCCAACTGCTCTTCCTGGTCAACATGGCCAGCAAGATGAACCACAAGACCGCTCTCGGCAGTCGCATTGCCGAGGTCCACAACGGTTCTTCCCTCTTCACCGGCGACGCCGGCCAGGGCGAAAGTAACATCCGCCGTTGGCTTATCGAAAACGATTGGCTCGAAGCCGTCGTCGCGCTGCCGCTGAATATGTTCTACAACACCGGGATCGCCACCTACATTTGGCTGTTGACGAACCGCAAGCCGGAACATCGGAAGGGCAAGGTCCAGCTCATCGACGCAACCCAATGGTTCAAGCCGCTCCGCAAGAACCTGGGCAAGAAGAACTGCGAACTTTCCGAAGACGATATCCGCCGTATCTGCGCCGCGCATCGCCAGTTCACGGAAACCGAGCAATCGAAGATATTTCCCAATCAGGCGTTCGGCTACTGGAAGATCACCGTCGAACGGCCGCTGCGTCTGCATAGCCAACTCACCATGAAGGCCGTCGAATCGCTGCGCTTCGCATCCGGCGACGAAGAAATCCGTTCCACGCTCCATGACGAGTTCGGCGATTCCCTGTTCACCGACTTCGCCTCCCTGAAACCCAAGCTGGAAAAGCGGCTGGCCGAATGGGGCGAAGACGATGAGGAGGACGACGAGGACGCCGCCCCTATCCGCAAGGGAATCTCCGAAAAGAAAAAGAAGAAGCTGCTCGACTCGAAGAGCTGGGAACGCGACGGCCGGCTTGTCGAAGTCGCCACGGCCCTACGCGACGAACTCGGCGGCGACCTGTTCGAGGACCATAACGCCTTTCGCACTGCGGTCGAAGCCGCCCTCAAAAAACTTGGACACAAACTCAGCGCGGGCGATTTGAAGATTCTCTATCGGGCCGTCAGTTGGCGCGTCGAAACCGCCCCGCCTGTCTTCGCCAAGGTCAACAAACCCGGCAAGGCAAAGGCCGATCCCCTTCGCGGCCTGTTCGAGGCCAAGGTCGGCGGCAAGCTGTGCGTCGTTGAATACGAACCCGATTCCGACCTCCGCGACACCGAACAGATACCCCTATTGGAGCCGGGCGGCATCGAGGCGTTCCTCCGCCGCGAGGTACTGCCCTACACGCTCGACGCCTGGCTGAATGACGGGGCTACCAAAATCGGCTATGAAATCAGCTTCACCCGCAACTTCTACAGGCCGCAGCCGCTCCGCACCCTGGAGGAGATTCGCGCCGACATCCTGACCCTGGAGAAGGAAACCGAAGGGCTGCTCGGCGAGATCGTCGGAGGGGCCAAGCAATGATCAGCGAACTCAAGCCATATCCGAATTACAAAAACTCCGGATTGCCTTGGCTGGGCAAAATGCCGGTGCAGTGGAGTCTAAAGCGTGGGAAGTCCATCTTGGAACGCATCGACAAGCGGTCAACAACCGGCGGTGAAGAGTTATTGACAGTCTCCTCAGCGAAAGGTGTGGTGCCCCGACGAAATGCCACGGTGACAATGTTCAAAGCCAAAACATATCGGGGATATAAGCTGTGTTGGCCTGGCGATCTCGCTATCAACAGCCTTTGGGCGTGGGGCGGTGGATTAGGCGTTTCGCGCTACCACGGCATCATCAGCACGGCGTACGGGGTTTACAGGGTTCGGTCAACCGCTCCTATTATTCCACCATTTGTGCATGAATTTGTGCGTTCATCGCCATTTAATTGGGAACTGCACGTTCGCTCCAAAGGTATATGGATATCGAGACTTCAATTGACTGACGGGGCATTTCTGGATGCCCCTTTTGTTCTGCCTCCGCCGGATGAGCAAGCGGCCATCGTGCGATTTCTGGACCACGCGAACGGGAAGATTGAGCGGGCGATTCGGGCAAAGCGCAAGCTGGTCGCGCTGCTCAACGAGCAGAAGCAGGCCATCATCCACCGCGCCGTGACCCGCGGCCTTGACCCCGCGGTGAAGCTCAAGCCTTCTGGCATTCCCTGGCTTGGCGACGTACCGGAACATTGGCAGGTGCGAAGGTTCAAAACTCTGGTTTGCCGAATTGACCAAGGCGTAAGTCCCCTTGCGGAGGGTTTCCTGGCCGACGGGACATCGTGGGGCGTTCTTAAGGCCGGCTGCGTCAATCATGGCGTATTCCGCGAAACTGAGCATAAGCGGTTAGCAAAAGGTTTTGAGATCGATCCGGCAATCATCGTCTGGGCGGGTGATGTCCTTATTTCGCGTGCTTGTGGCTCCCCGAAACTCGTTGGTTCTGTCGGACGTGTACCTTCGCTGAGCTATCGCCTAATACTGTCCGACAAGACCTTTCGACCGATATTCCACCAATTTGTCGATGTGGATTTTGCTGTCTATGCAATGAACAGCCGGTACTATCGTGACCAAGTTGAACAAGCCATCAGTGGAGCGGAAGGCCTGGCAAACAATCTTCCCATATCGTCGCTCCGAAGTTTCACCTTTGCGCTTCCGCCAGCGGCGGAAGCGCGGAGAATCGCAGTCCAGCTTCAAGAGATTTTGCACCAGTCCAACACCAGCATCACCCGTATCGAACGTGAAATCGCCCTCCTCCGCGAGTACCGCACGACATTGACGGCAGACGTGGTCACGGGCAAGCTGGACGTAAGAGCGGCCGTGAAGCACCTGCCCGCCGAGAGCGACGATGGCCGGCCGCCGACTTGGGAGGAAGAAGAACAAGACACGGCCGAGACGGCCGTGCCACAAGAGGAGGAGACGGATGAATGAAAACCCCCGTGGCACGGGCGTCCCGCCCGTGAAAGCTGCACACGGCCGAGACGGCCGTGCCACGCCGCCCGTGCCGGCTGAACAGTGCCGAGACCGCCAGGCCGCGCTGCGGATTCGACAAGGAGCGTATCTGCCGCACTGGACGCAGGAGGGCGGCATTTATTCCGTGACGTTTCGGCTGGCGGACGCGCTGCCGCAGGCCGTGGTCGGGGCGTGGAAGGCCGAACGCGAGGAATTGCTCCGCCTGGCGCGTCAGCAAGGTCGGCCCCTCCGTGCGGCGGAAGAGCGGCGCCTCCGGGAGTTGTTCTCCGAAAAGGTCGAAAAGTATCTGGACGCGGGGATGGGCCACTGCTGGATGAACCGGCCGGACGTCGCGGACCTGGCGTCGAACGCCCTAAAGCATTTCGACGGAGCGCGTTATCTGCTGTTGGCTTGGTGCGTCATGCCGAACCACGTCCACGTGGTGGTCAAGCCGGCCGGGGGACATGAGCTGGACAAGATTTTGCATTCGTGGAAATCCTTCACGGCCCATAAAGCGATGAAATGGCTTGGCCTTCAGGCGTCATTCTGGCAGCCCGAGTATTACGATCATTTGATCCGAGACGACGAAGATTTGTTACATGCTGTCGAGTACACCGTGAACAATCCCGTGGCGGCGGGCCTTCGCGAGTGGCGGTGGGTGGGGATGAGGGATGATTTGGCGCAGGTGCTGGAAGATGGCACGGGCGTCTCGCCCGTGGAATTGAATCACGGGCGTGGCACGGGCGTCTCGCCCGTGGAATTGAATCACGGGCGTGGCACGTGCGTCTCGCCCGTGGAATTGAATCACGGGCGTGGCACGGGCGTCTCGTCCGTGGAATTGAATCACGGGCGTGGCACGTGCGTCTCGCCCGTGGAATTGAATCACGGGCGTGGCACGGGCGTCTCGCCCGTGGAATTGAATC
>DHJA01000079.1:0-10334 GCA_002404095.1 Planctomycetaceae bacterium UBA4732
TTATCACCTAATTCACGGGCATTGCGCGTAAGCCAGCGGCGGGGCTGCAGCTCTTTATCCCGTGGCACAGACCCCGCATGGGTTTGCGTGCCCGTCCTTTCCGAAGGAGGTCGTCCTGTGTCTTCTGTGAGGTTCATGGATTCATGCTCAACGTTAATTGCGTCCGAGGGCTTGGCCCTCGTCGAGCGCGGCAGACTCACTGGCCGGACGGCGATTTCGCCCCCCTCCGGTACAACACCGCCTCCGGCGTCCGGCGGACCAGCGCCCAGCCGTCCGCGTCACTGAGATAGCGGTCGAACCCCGATCCCGGCAGGACCAACGCCCGGTCGAAGCCGTATTCGTCCGCCCACAGCTCGATCCGTTCGGGGTGGTGCTCCTGGGCGTCGGCGAACTGTTCCAGCCATCGGTCGCCGTACAGTTCGCAGCGGTCGTCGATGAATACCCGTAAATCCGGAGTGAAATAGATCAGAAACCCCCCGAACAACATGTCGTTGAAGATCGGCATGCCCCCCGGCCGCCCCGCCGCGTCCGCCCGCAGTTCCGGCAGCAGCTCGACCGGACTGGACCGGGGGTCGGGCCTGGCCCACCCGCGGCCCAGCACCGGGAACGGAACGGCCGTCAGTTGAAGAACGGCCGCCGTCAGCACCAGCGCCAGCGGGACGAGCGCCGGCCCGAAGTCCCACCCCTTCGGGGAAGCCTCCTCCGGCGGCCGCAGCCGAAACGTCGTATTGCCCCGCCGGGCCAGCCACGCAACCCAGCGGATATGCGGGAACATGTCCCCCAAGGCGAGGGCCGCGGTGACGGCGAACAACGGCCCGTGGCGGATGCTCGTCACTGTCAGGCCGAACCAGACCAGCGGGACCAACCACGCGACGCGCAGCTGTTTCGGCAGAACCCCGACTAGCGCCGCCGCGTAGACCAGCCCGAACGCCAAGACAATGCCGGCCTCCGGCCACGACGCCAGCAGGGGGGCGTGTTCTTGCATGAGCCGCGGCAACACCGGCGATCCGACCAGTGAGAACCACACCCGCGGCAACTGGAGTCCGTAGGGGTTGACCAGGGCCGTCAGGCAGCAGGCGACGACCAAGCCGACCAAAGGGATCAGCTGGTGATACCGGACCAGCGGCGTTTCCCAGCCGACGAGCTTCGCGGCGATCCAGCCGGCCACGGCGACGGCGACCGTCCCCATCCCGGCCAGGACGCCGGCATGACAGTTCGTCCACAAGACGAACACGGGCACGAGCCAGAACAGACCCCGCAGCGGAATGCGGCCCGCCTCGAAGTCGCACAGCCGGGCGAAGGTCCAGCCCAGCAGCGCCAGCGTGATGAGCAGCGGGCGCGGGTGAAATTGGTACGAACTGGCCGCCATCGCCAGGACGGTGACGAGCACGGCCAGCAGCGGGTGCAACCCCGCCCGGAGCAGCCGGTGCGTCACCCAAGTGTACAGTCCGGCGATCAAGGTAACAGTCGCCAGCAGTACCGCATCCAGTCCTCCGAGGCGGTGCAGAACCGCCAGCCCACACTCGGGCAACCACGACTGGGGAATCCAGCGCGCACCGCCGAAGGTGCAGCTGAACGGGTCGGTGCGGATCAGTTCGCCGGACGAAAGCATGCGCTCGCCGACCACGATGTGCCACAGGGCGCCGGGGTCGGCGAAGAACTGACTTCGGCCGACGAGCAGCAGGACCAGCCAGATGCCCACGAAGACCGTCGTTTCGGTCCGCCAGAGCCTCTTCAAGTAGAACCAGGAGTTCAGGGACGGAGCCTCCGCACAGGGGCCAGGCCGTCCGTCCTCGCGGCACGGGCCGTCGCCAACCTTCGAGCGCCCATCCGGATTGATGGGAGTGGTCAACTAAGTCTGCGCTACGTATGCTTGATTTTCAAGTCGCTCCAGGCCGGGCCAGAGGTAATGGCCTGATAATTGCTCTTCAGAATGCGATGGTTGCCCGTGGGCGTCCATCGTGCCCGGCTTGCGACAGACCGTAGGGCGTGGCGGCGTGGCGGCCTTGGCGCCCAACGACAACCGAGAAAGCCACCGTTTGCCCGCCGGCAAAGAGTGGGCTAAGCTTGATCGGCCGACGAGAAAGGCGTTGCAACGCCTTAAAGCTAAATGGTACGCTACTATTGGGCATTCTCATTTCCCGTGTGCCCGGAGGAATCATGGACCGGCAACTTAACGTTCGGAGTACCTGCCTGAATATCGCGGCCCTCCCACGTCCGCCCTACTCGCTGGGCGGTCGGGTGCGTGACATGACGCTCCTCTGGACGGCGCTCGGCGCCGTTGTGGGGGTCGGCTCCACTTCGTTCAAGGGCGGGGCCATTGGGGTGGTTTCCGGCGCGATCGCCGGCATACTCGTGCTCCCTTTTCTCGGGGCGTTCCTCGGTCTGATCGGTGGACGGCCGCAGGAAACCCTGTTCGGGGCGCTGTGTGGGTCGCTCGTCGGGGCGGCGGCTGGGGCGCTCGGCGGCTCGGCCGACCTGCCGGCCCAGGCGACGTTCACCTTGCTGATCGGCGCCCTTATCGGAGCCACGTTCCCGGGAATGTTCCGAGGCCTCAAGGAAACGTTCCTGAGCATCCTCGGATCACGAATCCATTCGCTCATCCCATGAATACCCGCGTCGGCGACTCAGCTGACGCCCATCAGGCCGTAGCGGTGCAACTTCTTGTACAGCGTCATGCGGCTGACGCCCAGTTCAGCTGCCGCGCGCTGGCGGTTGTTGTTGTGTTGTTTTAAGGTTTCCACAATTCGAGTCGCCTCGGCCTCTTCCTTGGCCCGCGCGAGGCTCAAGCCGCGCGACGGCGTGGTCGAAACGGCAGTGTTTCGGTCGGGAGACCGAAAGCCGCGTGGGTCGAGCGTCTCGGGCAGGTCGTCGAGCTGAAGGATCGTTCCTGAACAAAGGGCGACCGCTCGCTCGATGACGTTGCGCAGCTCCCGGATGTTGCCGGGCCAGGCGTACTCGCGGAGGGCCTGCAGGGCCGCGGACGCGATCCCCTCCACCCCCCGGGTGTTACGGGAAGAGAACTCGGCGACGAAGTGGCGGGCCAAGGTCTCAACCAGGTCGCTGGGCCGCTCCCGTAAGGGCTGCAAATAGAAGCCGACCACGTTCAGGCGGAAATAGAGGTCGGAGCGAAAACGGCCGACGGCCACCTCCTCGTCCAGGACGCGGTTGCTGGCCGCGATGAGCCGCGCCTCGAGCGGCAGGGACCGGTTCGACCCGACCGGCTCGAACACCCGCTCCTCGACGGCGCGCAACAGCTTGGCCTGTAGGTTCAGCGGCAGGGCGTCGATCTCGTCGAGCAGCAGGGTCCCGCGTCCAACCTCGGCGAATTTTCCGGTCCGGTCGCGGTCGGCCCCCGTGAAAGCCCCCCGGACGTGGCCGAACAGTTCGCTCTCGATCAGGTTGGCCGACAGGGCGCCGCAATTCATCACAAGGAAGGGCTGGTCCCGGCGGAGGGACAGTTCGTGGATGAGGCGGGCCAGCCGCGTCTTGCCGGTGCCGGTTTCGCCGCCGAGTAGGATGGTGGTGTCCTGAGGGGCGACCCGCTGAATCTGCCCCATCATCCGCGCCATGGCCCCGGCCGGCGTGAAGAAAAACAGGTCTTTCGACCCCAAGGTCTGGACGGGGAGCGCCGCGGGCGCCTCCGCCGGCCGCGGCGCCGTGTGGCGCGCCCGGAGGGTGAGCATCTCGATGAGGTAGGCCAATCGGCCCAGGTCCAATGGTCGGGCCAGGTAATCGGCGGCCCCCGCGCGCAGGAGCGCCAGGGCCTGTTGGGCCTGGTACTGCTCGCCGATCACCAGGGTGGCGATGGATCGTTGGGCGGCGGCAACGCGTTGAATAAAGCTGAGGGCGTCTTCGCCGTCGCCCGCACGCGCTGAATGGACCACCACGAGCGCCGCCTCCTCCCTCTGAACAAAGAGGAGTGCTTGGTCGGTCGTGGAGACGATCTGGAGGGATAAACCGGGGATGTCCGCGACGAGGTCTGCGACGGTTTGACAGAGGTCGCTGTGCGTGCTGATCAACACCATTGTTGAATCGGTCATGGTGGGCCAACTCCAAAGGGGGCCGAAGGTCGGCAGTATTGGACTGTTCAGTGCACTCCATAACAGTGGGTTGCGGACAGGGGACACCCCCCCTCGCAAGAGCATTCTTGGGAGAAAACGCCGGGCCTCCTTGCTTTCGCTGCGGACGGCGTGTCACGCCATCGAACAATGCGAAAGAAGTTCCCTTTCTTCCGCGGCAGGACCGAAGCGGGCGAGCGACGGCGGCAAGGCTTTCCGTCTTTGACGCCTCTGACGCGCCAAAAGTTCCAAGTTTTTTCCGGCTTCCGTGCCACGCCCTCAAACAGTCGTCGAGGGATAGCGAGGATGACGGACGTCACCCATAAGGCTTACAATGCCGGTGCGCTGGCCGAACTCATCAGTACTGGTTTGAGCGTTACCTGCTTACCTACAGTACCGACCTTTTCCTATTTGTCAACAACCAATCCGCGATTTTCGATGAACTTTCGGCGGCAAAACCGTCAGACGATCTCAAGCCGGGCCGCGATCCGACCGATGTATAACCGGGCGAAACTTGCGGCTTGTAGCGACTATTCCGAGGGCTTCTCCGTCATGACCCCAATCTCTTGCCTGCGGGGCGGCCTACGCGGGCCCGCCCTAGGACAACGGCTGGTGTTCGCCGCCCTGCTGGCCTGGGCGGGATGGGTCAGCTGTTCAAACGCCCGGGCGCAGCCTTGCTGTGCCCCCAGCGGTTCCGCGCCAGTCCTGCCGCCGGTACCCCTGCGCTCGCCGCGGCCTGAAGCGGTGTCCTCGTTTGTCAACAACTACGGTGCCAACAACGATGCGGCTTTCGAGGTTTTTGTGGGCCAGAGCCGCATCTTGACCTTGAAAGAGGACTTGGCCGTCAAAGGGAAGCAACTCCCCCTGATCGCCGTGGGCGACCCCAGTTTGATTGAATTCACGCTGATAAACCCCCGACAGATTCGGGTACTCGGCCGGGCCATTGGCGTGACGGACCTGTCCATCACCACCGCCGACGGCCAAGCCTACGGCTTTGAAGTCCGCGTCACCGCCGACTTGGACATGCTCCGCGCCAAGCTGCATTGCCTGTTTCCCGACGCCAGCATCAAGTTGAGCCAGCTGCGCGAACACATCGTGGTCGAAGGACAGGCCCGGGACACGGTCCAGGTCGGCAAAATCATCGAGACGACCAACGCCTATCTGCGGTCCATTCAGACGACCGTCAGCGACCAGAAGGCCCTCCAGCCCGCGCAATCGGGGACGGGCCTCCCGCCGGGGCCGGGCCTCCCGCCGGGGTCGGGCCCCGAGCCGGGGACGGGCCCCCAGGCCATACAGCAAAACTTCGTGGGGGACGCGGCTTCGCGGCTCAATGTCCCCCGGGCCGAGGTGATCAACCTGCTCCACGTGCCCGGCCCGCAGCAGGTTTTGCTCAAGGTGCGCGTGGCGGAGTTGAACCGCACCGGGATGCGCCAGATCGGCGCCGACTTCCTCTCCATCGACCCGAAAACCGGGGCCATCGTTGGGTCGCAGATCGGCGGCGCCGGGGTCTCGGCCAGCGCCGCCATTTTGTCTGCCAGCCAAACGGCGGCGGCTTCGTCGCAGATGGCGGGTTCGTCGCTCGGCGACGCCGCGGTCTCGGCCATCGCCGCCGGGGCCGGCCGGCTCACGGGGCAGGCGGCCACCGCCATTTCTCCTCAAACGACCCTGTTCGGCATCTTCCAGGAAGGGGACTTCGCGGTGTTCCTCAGCGCCCTGCGGCGGAACTCCCTGCTGAAGCTCCTGGCCGAGCCGAACCTGGTGGCCCTGAACGGCCAGCAGGCCAGCTTCCTGGCGGGCGGCCAATTCCCTGTACCCGTGGCTCAGAGCAGCAGCGGCGGCGCGGCGCCCGCGGTCACCGTCCAATTCCAGCCATTCGGCGTTAGCCTCGCGTTTCTCCCGGTCATCCTCGACGACGACACCATCCGCCTCACGGTTGATCCCGAGGTCAGCACGATCGATTTCTCCATCGGCACCACCCTGGTCCCCGGCGGCTCCGTGGTCCCCGGCCTGAGCACCCGCAAGGCACACACGGTCGTGGAGTTGCACCAGGGTCAGACGCTGGCCATCGCCGGACTGATGCAGCTGAGCCTGGATGGGAACACCAGCCGGATCCCCGGCCTGGGCGACCTGCCCATCATCGGGCCGTTCTTCAGCAATACCACCAGCCAACGGATCGAGAAGGAACTGATCGTGCTTGTCACGCCCTACCTCGTCGAGCCGATGAACGCCGGCCAAGTTCCCCCGGTGCCGGGCGACGAGGTGAATGAGCCTAACGACCTGGAGTTCTACCTTCTGAACCGCATCCAGGGGCGCACCGGCCGGGACTTCCGGGACACCATCGAGTATGACGACGCCCTGCACGTTGTGCGGTGTCTCCTCAAGCTGGAGAAGGACCACGTCCGCGGGCCGTTCGGATTCTGCGACTAACGGCAAAGGGCCGCCCGAAGCGGTTCCGGGTTCGGCCGCCCGCTATGGGCCGACATACGTAAGAGAGGCGGTTGAGATGGCGTGGATGAGACGGAAATGGGTGCTGGCCGCCGCCTTCGTACTAGCGGCCTTGCAAGGTCCGGCGGCGGCCCAGGATGCCGGGCGCCCCCCGGCCGACCCGGCGCCGCCGAACGCCCCCGGCAGCCCGTACCAGCAGCGGCCGGCGACCGCGTCCGGCACGGCGGGCTGGGCCGTGTTTGCGGAGGCGCCTCCGGCGGCCCCGGTCCTGCCGGCGCCGCGGCCCCTTGGCGGGCCCGGGGCGGCGAAGGCGACCCTGGCCGCCCCGGCGCCGCCCGGCTGTGAGGCGCCGCCGGCTCGCCCTTTGCCCTTCTGCGAGCGGATTCTGTACCGCCTGCAAGACTGCTTCCTCGGCTACCGCGATGAGTTTCAGAGTCCTCCCCTCGGTTATACCATCCATCAACATTTCAAGACCGAGGTGGCCAACGGAGACGCCGCCCGCATGGTCTTGTACGAGTACGACTTCGAGGACGGCGGCGCCGCGCTGAACCTGCACGGGCGGGACAAGCTGGCGCGGGTCGCGGCCCTTTTGAGCCGGAACTTTTGCCCCGTCGTGATCGAACGGACGCCCTGCGTTCCCGGCCTGGCCGAGGAGCGTCGGCTCGCGGTCCTGGGCGAGTTGGCCCACGGTTCGTTCCCTGTCCCCCCCGAGCGGGTCGTGATCGGCCCACCGATCGCCAACGGGTTGAGTGGCACGGAAGCGGCGCTGATTTACCGGAACCTGCTGACTCAGACCCAACGACAAGGAGTTTCTGCGGGCGGTTCGACCGGCGGCACGGCGGGCCAAGGTTCTAGCGCGGCGGGCCAAGGCTCTAGCGCGTCGGGCAGCACGGGTACGCCCACGGGCGCGGCGGGGACGGCCCCTTGACTCTACCGCATGTGGTCAGAGACGAGGGGCGAAGCACGAAGACCGGTTCTCTACATGATGGAGGTGGGCGATGCGTTCTCGTCGATTCGGGCCCGGCTCGGGGGCGCTGCTGCTGTGGGTCGCATGCCTGGGCGGGTGCCGGAACGCTGGCTTCCTCTCGGAGGTCGGGGAGAATCGGTCGGGACTGAACCCCCATCAGACAGCCGACGTGCAGATCGCCTTCGCCCGTTCGCTGGAGAAGCGCGGCGAATCCGAGCGGGCGTCGGCGACCTACCTTGAAGCCCTGAAGCAGGACCCGAGCCGGGCGGACGCCTACACGCGGCTGGCGATCCTCTACGATCAGCGCGGCCAATTCCAGGCGTCCCGGGAGGCGTACCAAAAGGCCTTGGCGGCTCAGCCCGGCAACCCGGACGTCTATTGCGACATGGGCTATAGCCTTTCCTTGCAGGGCCGCTGGGCCGACGCGGAAATGAACTTGCGACAAGCCATCGCCCTGGCCCCGGATCACGCCCGCGCCCACAACAACCTGGGGCTGGTCCTGGCCCGCGCCGGCCGCGAGAACGACGCCCTGGCCCAGTTCCACATGGCCGGATGCACTGCGTCTGACGCCCACACGAATCTGGCTTTCGGCCTGACCCTGGAAGGGCGCTTGCCCGAGGCCCGCCGACAGTACGAAAGCGCCCAGGTCGCCAATCCGTCCTCCGCCGCCGTCAAGAAGGACATTCAGGAACTGGATGCGCTGGTCGTCCGAGTTGGGTCGGCCGGCCGCCCGAACGCGCTCCCTCCGAATCCTCTTCCCAGCGCTGGAATCCGCGACGAGGGGGCCGGTCCGGCGCAATCTCCGGCGGCGCCGGGCTTGCTGAATGCCCGCGAGGGCGGAAGCCAGGCGAACGAATGCCGTTGGCAACCGCTTACTTCGGGGGAACCGTCCAAAAGTGGCCAAGCAGATCCTGGAAAATAACTTCTAGCGCGCCGGGCCGAATTGGAACAGGTGGAAATCACGGCATTCTGTGGGCGCCTCCAGGGCGCGCCCCACGCGAAGGGCAAAGGGGACATTCATCATTTTCAAATGATGAATGTCCCCTTTGCCCCGCCCTTTTCTGGCCTCCCCTTTTCCGCACCGCCCGTTCAGGAGCCGTGCGACCGGGGCAGGTCGACGGTCTGGTCGCCGCTCTGCCGGTCCTTCTTCTCTTGAGGCCCCGAGCCGGAACCGGCCAGGGTCCTTTCCGCGGAACTGCCGGGAGGGGCGCCAGCGGAAGGCCGCGCGCCTGTCCGGCGGGTGAAAAGTCCTGCCGCCCACGAGAGCAGGCGCTTCCGCATCGACGGCTTGGCGTCGTCCGCCGGGCGCTCGCGGGGGAAAGCTTCGTCCAGCGCTTCCACCACCGCCCCCATGCTGGGGCAGCGGTTCGCGGGAGACTTCGCCATCATCCGCAGGCAGACGCGCTCCGCCGGCGAGTCCACGCCGAGCGCCGGGTTGACGGACGACGGCCGCGGCGGCTCCCCCTGAGCGATCTGGCGGAGGACCGCAGTGAACGTCCCCTGGAACGGCAGGCGGCCGGTCAGCAGTTCGTAGAAGACGACCCCGAGGCTGTACACGTCGGTCGCCGGGCCGAGCGCCTCCAGGTCGCCGTCCACCTGTTCCGGCGACATGTAGGCCGCCGTGCCGAGGATGCTCCCGGGCGTCGTCAGCCGGACGTCGTCATCGACCCGCCGGGCCAGCCCGAAGTCCATGACGACCGGCTCGCCGTCGCCGTCGATCATGATGTTGTCGGGTTTCAGGTCGCGGTGGACGATCCCCTGCTCGTGCGCCTTCTGCATGCCGCGGGCGATCTTTTGCGTCAACGCGGCGATGGCCCGCGCGTCACCCAGTCGCCGCTCGGCGACGGCGCGGCTCAGCGGCCGGCCGTCGATGTAAGCCATCGAGAGGTAGTAGACGCCCCCGATCTGGCCGACGTCGTGGATCGGGCAGACGTACGGGCTTCGGATCTGAGCGGCGGCGCGGGCCTCGCGGAAGAAGCGAGCGACGGTGTGCGGGCTGCCGCCCAGGATTGGCGTCTTGAGGGCCACGTGGCGCTGGAGCTGTGAGTCGTAGGCGAGGTAGACGGCGCCCATCGCGCCCTTGCCGAGTTGGCGCACGATCTGATACCGGCCGAAGGAGTCGCCGGCCGCCAGGGCCGGGGGCGAGCGCCCCTCCGAGCGGGCGGCGCCGATTTCCGCAGGTGGCACGCCCGCCGCGCCGCCCGCGGCGGGCGCGCCGTCGGTGGTCGCGTCGGCGGACGGCTCCGCGACGCCGGCCCCGGACGGCTCCGCGACGCCGGCCCCGGGCGGGCGCGCGGCCTCGGGCGGCCCGGCGATCTTTTGCAGCTTGCGCAGCGTCGTGATCGCGCCCTCGATTTCGCCGGCGATGCCGGGGTGCTGAGTCTGCATCAACGACCGGATCGGGTCCGGAATGATCGGTTCGCCGTTCGGCGTCATCGGCGTGGTCCCCGGCCGCTCGGCGTAACGAGAATGCGTTCGGCGAACACCTGGGGCGATATGGCCGCGCCGCGGACCTGCAGCTTGTGGAGGCAGTGGGGGCGGTTGCCGGTGGAGCGGAAGCACCTCACGGAGGCCTGGTCGGCGTCCACGCCCGTCTGCGAGTAGACGAACAATTCATGCATGGAGATGACGTCGCCTTCCATCCCGGTCACTTCCGAAACGGCCACGACCTTGCGCCGGCCGCCCGCCACGCGCGCGACCTGCACGACCAGCTGGATCGAGGAGGCGATGAGCTTGCGGACGGCCCACATGGGGATGTCTACGCCGCTCATGCCCATCAGCAGTTCGATGCGGGCCAGAGCCTCGCGCGGGCTGTTGGCGTGAAGGGTGCTCATGCCGCCCTCGTGGCCGGTGTTCATCGC
>DHJA01000079.1:10418-18968 GCA_002404095.1 Planctomycetaceae bacterium UBA4732
GTGTTCATCGCCTGCAACATGTCCGCGGTCTCCGGCCCGCGGCACTCGCCGATGATGAGCCGGTCGGGGCGCATGCGCAGCGCGTTCTTCACGAGGTCGCGGAGCGCCACCGCGCCCCCGCCCTCCGGGTCGGCCGGCAGCGCCTCCATTTTGGCCACGTGCCGCTGCTGCAGCTGCAACTCCGCCGTGTCCTCGATCGTGACCACCCGCTCTGAGTCGGGGATGAACACGGACAAGGCGTTGAGCAAGGTCGTCTTGCCGGCGCCGGTCCCCCCCGAGACGATGAGGTTGATGCGGGCCTTGACGCAGGCGGCGAGGAAATCGAGCATCTCCGGGGCGAGCGACTCGTTGACCAGGAGATCCTGGGCGGTGAGCGGCCGCGTCCCGAAGCGGCGGATCGACACCAGCGGCCCGTTGAGCGCGGGCGGCTTGAGAACGATGTTCAAGCGGCTGCCGTCGGGCAGCCGGGCGTCCACCATGCGGGACTTGTCGTCGATCGAGCGGCCCGAGCCGGTGAGCATCCGCCGGACGACTTGCAACAAGTGCTCCTCATCGTCGAAGGCCGCCTCCGAGGTCTCAAGCCGCCCGCGCCGCTCGAAGTACAGTTGCCGCGGGCCGTTGATGAAGACGTCGGTGATCTCGTGGTCGCGCAAGAGGCCGTCGATGGGGCCGTAGCCGAAGACCTCGTTCAGAGCCTTCGTGACCAGCGCCTCCTGCTCGTCGTTGTCCGGCGGGCGCCCCTCGGCGGCGAACAGTTCCTCCGCCAGCCGGACGAGTTCCGGCCGAACGTCCCCTTCACT
Source organism: Planctomycetaceae bacterium UBA4732 (assembly GCA_002404095.1). Classification (GTDB taxonomy): domain Bacteria; phylum Planctomycetota; class Planctomycetia; order Gemmatales; family Gemmataceae; genus UBA4732. The sequence continues at coordinate 11,219 of DHJA01000079.1, forward strand.
CAGCCGCTCGCCCCGCTTCTCGGCGAGGATCGCGGTCAGACGCTGCTGGAGGCGCAGCTTGATATCGGAACCCTTAGAGCGCCCGGCGTTGTAGGCGTCGGCTGCGGCGCCTACGAGATCGTTTACGGAGTGAACTGCCTCCATTGGTAATTATCCCTTGACGGTAGGTAGTCGGCCGGGTATAATACCCTTAGACAAAAGGGAGGCCCGCTATGCCGAAACAGAACCAATCGCCGGCTCAGAAGTTCACGATCAAGGACTTCAACACGCTGTTCCCGGATGACGCCGCCTGCCTGGAATGGCTCAAGAATCACCTGTACCCGGACGGCATCTTCTGCAAGACCTGTCAGAAGGTCACGAAGCATCATCGAGTAGTCAGCCGGCCCTCATACAGCTGCGACGTTTGCGGACACCACGTCCACCCGACCGCCGACACGATCTACCACAAATCGCCGACGCCGCTTCGCCTATGGTTCTACGCCGTCTACCTGATGGCGTCCACCCGCTGCGGCATCTCCGCCAAGCAGATTCAACGGGAAACCGGCGTCACCTACAAGACCGCTTGGCGAATGTTCAAGCAGATCCGCTCCATGCTGAATGAGGACGACGGCCCGGCGGGCAGCGGAAGGCCGACCGCGGCCCGGACCCAGGCGGCCGGAATGCAGATGCCCTCGATGGACGCCGTGTAGTCCAGGTCCAGTTCCTGTGCTACTGTCACCGGGTTCTTCTTTGCCTTCTGCTGTTCATACCATTCCTCCGACTTCCGAGGGTCGTCGCGCCAGTGGAACGTGAAGACCTCGTGTTTGCCGGAGAACCGGCGGCGGGCGACGGCGAAGCGCAGCGACCGCTCGCCTAATGTGGCGATGATGCCCTCCACCTTGGCAATGAACTGCGGGACCGATTTCCACCGGGTTAGCTGGCGGCGGTCGATGCCGACCTTGGCGGCGATCCGCTCGTCACTGAGGGAGTCCTCGGCGACGAGCCGGGCGGCATCCAGCTTGCGCGCGGTCCACGGGAACGGCTTCGGTTCGGGCGCCAGAGTAGGGGTCTGGGGGTCCATGCTCATGTCCCATAATGTCTCAGGAACGGGGAAGTAAGACCGCCACCGCAGGCGGTTCCTGCGCCTGCACGACCGCTGGTGGCGAGGTCGCCGGTGCTGTTATTGGCGCATCGCCAACGAGCGACCTGCATCATTAAGAAGTTTCGATCCTCCCAGAGCAGCGGGTCGTGCTGAGCAGCGTGGACGCGGACCACGCCGCGCAGCACCTCGGCGACGGCTCGCTGGGGCGGCGTCAAGGAGGCCGTGGCGAGGGCGGCGTCGATGGTGGTTTCGCAATCGGACAAGACGGCGGCGGCGCGATCAGCGTTCCAATCCGGCGAACCAGTCAGCGCCGCGATTATGGCCGCTTTGTTCGCCCGGATGGACTGTTTCAATTCCGGTCCCACAGCGTCGGCCGGCCGCCAACGCAGTGACTTTCCGTCGGTCTGGATCTCAACATCAAGGGCCAACAAAGCGGCCACCGTATCGGCGACGGCCGGCTCACGCGCACTTTGCACACGTTGCGCACTTCTGGGGCGAGAGAGAGCTGTATACCACGACATAACTACATCTCCTCTGACCACGCCTCTTTTGAAGGGGCAATAGGAAGCGTCCGCGCGTGGGTGTAGTTATCTATCTCTTCTTCTGGAAAGTGTGCAAAGTGTGCATTTGCAACGTAAGTCGTTTCTACTTCGCCGTTTTCTGATGCACACCGGCCGTTTTGAAAGTGCGCATTTGCACACTCGGAGTGTGCAAATGCGCACTTTTTTCCCGAAGAAGCGTCTTCATGCGGCGTTGTGGCGGCCTCGTCGTCGTCGTCCCCGCGCTCGGCCGGGTTGAAGGCCGCTAAGGGCAGGAGAACCACGCTTCGCGTTTGGCCCTCCAGTTTTCGGCGGAATGTGTATCGGATCTTTCCCGCACTCGTATCGGCCTGAATCAGGTTGCGATCGTGCATCCGCTTTAGCGTCGTGTTCAGCGTGGTCGTTAACGTTTCGCCCTGTTCCACTGCCAGCCGCTGCGCCTCAGCAAAGGCGGCGTGGGATCCCAAGTGGATATGTTCACCGTCGAGCCAGCCGATCCGTCGGCCTTGCGGCATCGGTACACCGTCCCCTCCGTCCACCTTTTCCAATGTCCGCCAACCCCATGCTCCCGCATCCGTCGGCGGCCCGCCGGTCCTTGAGGCCAGGTGGGCGCGGCCGCTGGCGACGGCGGACGAAATCAACCGAAGGAAGTAGCCGGCCGGCTCCGCCGTGGCGATATAGGCTTCTTGCTCTTCCGCGGCGTGGCGTAGGGCCGCCCAGCCCCGGCGGGATATGTCGGCGGCCTCTTCCTCTGAGACGGCGCCGACCGCGACTGCGAAGTCCACCGTGTAGCGGAGGCCGATTCCCATGCTTGCCATAAGTGCGGGGGTTCGCGCGTGTTGCTCTGCCTTTGCAGCCTTCTCGCGCAAGCCCACTTGCTCCTGCCGGAGACGGCTGCATAACTCGCCGTACTGAGGCGCCAACCAACGCACGAAACCGGCTAAGGCTTGGGCGTACAAGCCGACGGCCGCGTCTCGCTGGCACACCGTCAGGTGGTCGGACACGACATCGCCCTTCGACACTTCGACCACAAGCATCCGAGAGCGCAGCGATGAGCCGCGTGGAACATCCTCGCCAGTACTCAAGATCAACCCGCGTGGCGGTTTCGGCGGCCGTAGTGTTCCGTCTGTTCGCATCCGGCCGCGCCCGGATTTGTTGCCTTGCGCTCGCAAGAGCCTGTCTGCCTCACGGTGGAAACGCTGCACGTCGCTCGACGATCCGCCGGGCGCGAAGTCGTCTACCACGAGAAGGGCGTCCTTCGCCGCGAAGGCCAATCCCTCAAGCGAATTTGCCGTGGAGGACCAGCTGCCCGGAAAATTACGCGCGTCAAGGCCCGAACCGTGGTGCTGTTCTGCCAGAGCGGCTAGTTCGGATTTGAAAACGCCGGTGGGACCGACGAGATGTAGGGAGAAATCGCAGTCGCCCAAAACGGCACGGTAGGGTGCCAGGAACACGGGGAAGACGACCCTATCGGGAGCCAGACCGGACAGCAAGCCGAGCGAAGCACGAACTGCAACCTTCAACGCTTCGCCCGTCGGCGGCGTGGGCAGCACAAACTTGGTCAGTGGTTCAGGCGGGGCGGTTTCGACAGATTGCATGGGGCCGTCCTCAGAGATCGCCCCGCCTGCATGGAGATAGAACCAATCGTCGCCGTCTTTGCGCCAGCCGAGGTGCGTATATACGGTGTGTTTAAGCACCGTGCCGGCGGACAGGTGGAGAATGGCGGCGCGGAGTTGGTCGCGCACGCCCCGCGCAGCGTCGATGATGGGCGCCGAACCCCATGCCGTCGTAACCCAGGTCAGCTTCTCGAACTCACTCGCTGGCACTTCGATTTTCGGAAGCACCGGCCCCGCGCACACTTTGCCTTCAAGGACAAAAAAGGTGGAATGCTCAATGCCGTCGTCGTGCAGAGACTCTTCGACGATGCGGGCGTTGAAGTTGCATAGCGGCTCGACCATCCGCTGGTTTTCGACCAGGAATTCGTGACAGATCATCCCGTTCTTCACGATGTAGCCGGAACGGATTCGCAGCTTGCTTTCGGATTCGCCGTCTTCTTCAGTTGCCACCGCGTCAGCCTCGGCCTTTTGCTGTTCCCGCCGCCATGCGGCCGCGGCTCGCACCGCCCTGCGCAGCCCCTCCACTTTCTTGGAAGTGACTTTGCCTTGACGAGCCAGGAGCCGATAAAAGGTTTCCACTTCGCCCGGCGAGCTTTTGGAGAGAAGGGCCAAGGCCGCGAGCGCCGGGCCTTTCAGTGCCGTATCAACGGCGGCGGCCCGGTCGTTCTTGGCCTGTTCCGAAAGCGATTGAAGTGCCTTTTTCGCCTCTGCCAAGAAGTCTTTTGCGCTTGGCCGACACCAGTCGGTAACGGTTTGCAGGGCGCTGTCGATTGTCAACTTTCGGTAGTCGCCGCGGTTCAGCCACTTCTCACGCTTTCCAAGGGCGCTTTGGTCGAAGAGGCGTTCGATCTGGCCATGATCCCGAGTGTAGAAGGCCAGCAGGCAGCATAACGCGCCGTCGGCCTTGCTGTCGTCATCGTCGTATCCCGCGATATTCCCCGCCCATAGAGAATTGAACTTGGCGCTATTCGCCGCGCGGCGGATGTGGTCAAGAACCTGGTCGTCGGTAAAGATGGGGGGCCGTCGCCCGTTCTAGAGCGGCCCCCTCCCGCACGGAGCTTTCCCAGGCTCCTTGGCTGGCCGCCAGCTAACGGCGGCTTCTTGCGGAACTTGCGGTCGTACAGACGGAGAATAGCCTCCTGCCGCTCGTTCACATCGGTCGGGGTTCCAGGCAAGCGTCGGCCCGTAACCGTTACATATCTGCTCGTCTCGTACATCTCGAACAAGCCGTCGCGGCACCGTTCCCCAGGCTTCCGCCCCCGCGCGATGATACGGACTCCACGGTCGCTGGGTGACGCCTCGCTATAACTGGCGACCTCGGCCACAATCTCCGCCGCCCACGGATCGAGCGACCCGGTCACTGGGTCGCGGCACTTGTCCAGGTCCAGGACGATAATGTCGTCCGCATGGCTGCACTTGCACTCTGATTCAGGGAGCGGCTGCAGCTCGCCGTCGGCCGTCATTCTGTCGTGCTTGTGGACCACAATGCCCACGCCGTCGAAGCCGCCCGCGCGGTACGCCGCCATCGCCTCGTCGAAGGTTGACCAGGTGGCCGGATCGGTGCTGCTGGCGGCCTTCCCGGTTTTGGCATTGAGAGGCGGCTTGTCCCATTTGCCCACAGCCTTGTTTTCCGGCGGTTTCCATTTGTAGCGCCAGGCGACCCAACGGGGGGCGCTCTTGAGCCATTCCGGGATGGAGTCGGCAAGGACGGGCAGCGGCGTCGGGCGTAGGCTGTGGTACCAAACCGGAAGGCCGTCCTTGCCCTTGTCCTCTTTGCCCCCTTCGGATTTGTTCCGGCAGGCAGCCACTTCACCATCAATGCTGACGTAGCATCGGCCGTGTTCGTCGCATACGGGACAGGGGAGGGCAGGCTCCTTCGGGTAAGTGCGCTGTCCGGGCCAGGACGTTTTGCCGGACCCGGGGACGGCGCGGCCTCCCTTGTCTGCCTTATCGGAAGGTGTTAAGCTGGTCGTAGCCACTTGATTCCCCAGCGGGTTCTTCTGCAAGGCCGGCTTCCAGGGCCGGCCTTGCAGTGTCAAATCACGTATCTTTCTTTCCGCATCCGAAAAATCTTTAATCTCCGGCAAACGCCGCCAAGCGGCGCGCCTGTCGCCTTTCGACCAGCCGCGCCCAGGCGTCGGCCGCGAGCTCGTCCCGCGCCTCTGACGCTGCATCAACTGCCGCGAGCCGGTGGGCAAGCCGCCCCACATGGGTGCGAAACACGCTGGCATTGCCCCGGCGCGGGGCAAGCCGTAAACTGGTGATGAGCATCAGTCTGTCGCGGCCGTTCGGAGCGGGAACTCCGGCGGCGCCTCCTTTCCCTTGTAAGTCAAAAACCGGGTCAAGTGACATTTCCGTTTCCGTCGCTTCACGAGCCGACTGGCGATGGGTATGTCTGGCGTAACGCTTCTTGGGAATCGCCTGATGAAGGCCATGAGGAAGGTGTCGTCTTGGTGGAGCGGCAGGACCGAATATTCGACGACTACATTCCGGCTGACGAACCGATCGCCCTCTACCGCGAACTCTCCGAAGTAGAACCAAGTCAAAATGCTATTCTCGGCTTCGCCAACCGCTATGGGCGCCTCCAGGGCGACTCTGCCCAACGCATCGACGTAGGTGAGGTTCCAGGCGCAATCCCCCCAGTGGGTTATGTCTATGGAGAGCCGTTAGAGGATTGGGTCCGTGTCATCGAACACATGCACGAGGCCGTCGCTCTCTGGGACATGGTGCGGGATGGCGATCATGACGCACTGGCCGAAGCGATAGAGTGGCGAGAGGGTCGCGTCGTCTATCTCGGAACCGCGAGGTATCGGCGCTGGCGCGACGCGGGACCATTGGCTATCTTGGCCGCGATGGGTGACCCACCGGAAGAGCAGCGGATTTGGAAAGAGGCCGCAGAAAGCGTAATGCGGTTCGAGTCAGACCCTCTGAACCAGCCTTACATTCGCACCGGAGAGTTCATCCGTCCGGCAATTCTGCGAGTGCTTGCCGTCATCAACAGTTTCCTTTACGACCGAAACGGCCCCGTCCTTTTCTGGGACCAACGAGCCAACAAGGTGAAGCGTCAGGACATTCCGAGCAACCTTGAAGGCTTCGTATGGTTACAGTTCGCGCAAGCCCTTCAACACAGAACGGAACCACGGCGTTGTCAGGTGTGTAATCGCTGGTTCGATGTGTCCAGCGGGTCAAGCCGCACCGATCGTTTAACATGTTCCAACACATGCCGCACGCAGGCATACCGGAAGCGGCAGGGGGACGCCGTGCGGTTAAAAGCAGAGGGCAAGACGGCAAGCCAGATAGCGAAGGAGTTGGGATCGGACGTGAAAACGGTAAAAGGTTGGCTCACACCTAGGAAACAGAAGGAGAACTAGTATGGCGAGAAAGCGGCGCGGCCGGGGCGAAGGCTCGGTCTACCAAGAACCTGACGGCCGATGGACCGGCGTCATCCGCTTCGGCTACACAGCCGCCGGGAAGCGGCGCCGGAAGAAAGTCCACGGCGCGACCAAACAGGAGGTACTGGCCAAGATGCGGAGCCTCCCTGGTCAGCTCGCCGGGGAACCTTGCAAGCTGAAGGTGGGGGAGTTCCTCACCCGGTGGCTTGAAAACACCGCCAAAGAAAGAGTCGGCGAGACAACTTACCTACGCTACACCCAGGTGGTCAACAACCAAATCAGCCCCCACATCGGCGGCATCTTCCTGACGAAACTGTCGGCCCTCGACGTGGAAGATTTCTATGCCGGGCTGAAGCGCAATGGAGTCCCGCCGGCGGCCCGACGGCAAGCAGCCGTGGTGCTGACCAATGCCCTCCGTCACGCGGTCAAGTTGAACGTAATACCGTCGGCGCCAACGGCAGGGGTTACGAAACCGAAGCTGGTCGGGCGGGAGATGCGAGTTCTGTCCGACGAGGGGGCCAAGGCCTTCCTGGCGGCGGCGCGGCGTAGCCGCTACTACGCGCTGTTCGCCCTGGCAGTTGCTACGGGGATGTGGCGCGGCGAACTGCTCGGTCTGCACTGGCCGGACGTGGACTTCGACGGCGCCCTTGTGACCGTCCGCAAGACGCTCGTCATGGTGAAAGAGGAGTTCGTCTTGAAGGAGCCGAAAACGAAGTCGAGCCGGCGGACCATCGCCGTCCCGCTGTTTGCGCTGGACGCTCTTTACGAACACCGCAAGAAGATGGTGGCGCGCGGCCTAGTTGACCGCGCGGTCTTCTGTAATTACCGGGGCGGGTACGTCCGCGGATACAACCTGCTGCGCGACTCGTTCAAGCCGATCCTGGTGAGGGCCGGCCTGCCCGTCATGCGGTTCCACGACTTGAGGCATACGCACGCGACGGCGCTGCTCTCGAAGGGGCACCCGGTCAAGGCCGTCTCCCAGCGACTCGGGCATTCCGACGTTGGGACCACCTTGCGAGTCTACGCCCACGTCCTGCCGGAAGATGATTCCAAGTTGGCGGGCGCGCTTCAGGCCATGTACGCCTGGGAATGGCTCCCACTAGCACTACAGCGCAGCAAAGC
>DHJA01000044.1:0-6460 GCA_002404095.1 Planctomycetaceae bacterium UBA4732
CGGAGATGTGTATAAGAGACAGAGCCGCGCCCGTGAGGGAGCGGGGGCTTCACGTACCTCCAAACCGCTCCCTAACGGTCGCGGCTCGTCGATGTTGGAGAAGTGGACGGACTTGTTTGGGCCTCTCGGCGGTGGGCGTCGGCTTTGTCCGCGTCTCCTTGCTTCCGGTAGTACTCCGCAAGCGCGGCGTGAGCCGGCCGGTAATGCGGGTCCAAGGTCAGAGCGCTGAGGAGCCAGCGTTCGCCCAACTCGTTCAGACCTTTTTTCAGAAGCAGGCCGCCGAGTTCGCAGCGAAGGGCGGGGTCGCGCGGCCGCGCGGTCATTTCGCGGGTGGTGATCTCGCCCAGGCGTACACCGCGGTCCTTCAAGTCTTCGGCGAATGCCAATTGGTCCTTCGCCTCGGCGGTCTTGTTCTGTTTCTCGAATGCCTGGTACAAAGACCAACTCGCCTGATAGTCGTCGGGCACAGCGTTGACGGCCCGGCGCAACCAGTTCTCCGCATCGGCCGGCCGGCCGGCTTGCAGCAGCATTTGGCCGCGCAGGCGCAGCGCTGGGCCGTAGTCGGGATGTTTAGCGAATACGGCGTCGAGGATTTCCTCGGCCTGTTGGGGACGGCCGATGCGCTCGTGGCAGCGGGCGATTTGCACCTCCAGATCAGCGTCGTCGGGTTTCCACTGACGCACCTGTTGCAGATCCTTAAGCGCTTCGTCGTAGCGGCCGGTTTCCAGCAAACCAATGCCGAGCCGTTCGCGGGCCTCGCGGCGCCGTGGGTCCAGCTCCGCCACCCGGCGGTAATCGTCCGCCGCCTTGCCCATCGCGCTGATCTGCCAGTAAAGGTTGCCGCGCAAGTTCAGCGCCTGGACTTCATTGGGTTGGTCGTCCAGCCATTGTTGCAGCAGGGTCAGTCCGTCGAGGACGCGATACATTCGCAGATAGCCTTCGCCAGAGCTTCGCGCGCCGGCCCCGCGCGGCCTCGGTTTCTGCGAATATAATCCTGGAGAAAACCTTCCACATCATCAAGATCGCCCTCCGCGGCGTGGAATAACGCCCATTCCAGAACGGTTTCATCCGACGGCGTCTTTTGAAGATACTGACACTCGCGCAACTGTTGTTCGGCGCCGGCGAAGTCGCCAGACAACCGCGCAGCGCGGCTGGCCATGAGGCGGCATTCGACGCTGTTGGGCCAAACGGCCAGGCAGACGTCCAGGTCGGCGCGGGCGTCGTCGGCGCGATAGCTTTCCAAAGCGGATTGGCTGGCCGAGAAATGATACCAGGCCCAAAGTTGCGGGACGGCGACCGCCGCGGTCGCGCCGAGGAGCGCGAGGACGGACAACAGACGCCAACGACGGCGGAGCAGCCTAGTTAAACCGGCAAGAATCCGCATCAAAACGCAACGTCCTTTCCAAGGCGAGCGGCGGGGTTTATCCCCGCCGTCTGAAACCCGCCGGGATAAACCCATTAGTATCTACACAAACCTCCAGGGTTGCCTCGTTTCCTCAGGCGGGGGTGCCATGCTTTCGCGGGCCGGTCCCGAAACCTCGTCCGGTCTCGACCCCGCGAAAGCATGAGTCCTCGCGCGGGACTCATGCTTTCGCGGCGGCTCAGACGGCCGGAAGGTGCGGAAAGAGGCCGCGAAAGCATGGCACCCCCCACTTGTGTAGATTCTAATGGGATAAACCCGGCGCCTCGCCCATCAAGGCGCCGCCTGAGCCAACTCGCTGTGATGGGCGGCGCGGCCCGGATCGCCGATTTGTTGATAATACAGCGCCAAAGTCCTATGCGCCGGCGCATACTTAGGGTCCAGTTCCAGGGCGCTTTCCAACCAGCGCACGCCTTCTTCCGTGGCGCCCGACCGCAACGCGATCATGCCGGCCTTATAATGCAACTCGGGGTCGTTAGGCGTCTGTTGCATTTTCCCGCCGATGATTTCCTGGATCTCTTTGAGATCCTCATCCATGACGTTCAGCCTCGCTAATTGCTCCTTGCTCTCGGCCTCTTTGCCTTGATCGTTCAAACAAAGGTACAGATGGTAGCGCGCCTCATAGGAGCCAGGATCCAAGGCCACGGCTTCTCGCAACCATTTCTCCGCTTCCGACAAATTCCCGTCTTGCCGCGCCAGTTTCCCGCGCATCGCCAAAACCTCGGGGTAGTGCGGTTGCCGCGCCAGCACCCCGTCGAGAATCTTTTTTGCCTCCTCCGTCTGGCCCAACAGCAAGCGGCACTGAACCAACGGCATGAGGACGCGCGGGTCGTCCGGACGCCGCTTTTGCAGATATTCCAGATGGGGAAGGGCGTCGTTGCCTTCATGGCCCTGTAGCAAGCCCGCGGCCAAACGCAGGCGTACGTCTTCGTTCTCCGGGTCGAGTTCCACCACCTTGCGGTAATTGGCGACGGCGTCCGGCGAGCGGCTTTCGAGGTCGAACAGCTGTCCCTGAAGCAGAAGCGCCAGCCGGTCGTCGGGCCGCAGCGTCAGCCACGCCTTGATACGATCGTCGGCCTCAAACAATCGATAGACGCGAATCAGGCCCGACGCCATGGAATTCAGGCGCGGCCAGCTATGCATACAACGCCCAGGTGTTCCCGATGCAATGGGCGCCCCAAACGAAGTATCCCACCAGTTTTACCGACGGCACGTCTAACACCATCCTGTTCACCGACGAGCGCGCCACTTGCACTGGCTACTGGCCGGATTGGGGCGCATCGATCAGCGACCCCAGCTTTGGGCAACCGACCGGGCCGGCCGCCATCTTCAAATCGAACGTGCCAGGCACCGCTTGTCCCTTCATGCCGCCACCCAACCAGAGCGTAAATGTGGCCGTCACGCCGCACACGGGAGGCATCTTGGTCGGCCTGGCGGATGGGAGCGTTCGCCTCGTCAACCCAGGCGTCCAACCGCAAACGTGGTGGTCAGCCATGACCCCCAATGGTGGCGAAGTCCTGGGGAACGATTGGTAAAACGACGTGCGGTATACCCAAGGGAGAAGACGGCATGAATGACGCCAAGCAGGGGAGCCGATTTCGCGTCACTGTCCCGATGCTTTGTTTGCCTTTATGTCTGGCGGCAGCGGGGTGCGGCGCCTCCGGCAGCGTGTCAGGAAAAATATCTTATAAAGGTGAGCCGCTTGGAGGCGGGATGGTGGTGTTCTCCTCGGCCGAGGGCAAAAGCAGCGCTTCCGCCCCGATCGGGCCGGACGGTCATTACAGCATCGACAACATACCGTCCGGCGCGGTGAAGATCTCCGTGGAAACGGCTTCGGCCAAGCCGGTCAAGGCGCCGCCGGGCGGGATGCCTACTCCGCCGCCGGGCGCCATGCCGAAAGACATTGGTCCGTCCATGTATAACCAGGCGCCTCAGCCGAAAGGCAAGTACGTCGCGATCCCCGAAAACTACGCCGACCCAGAAAAGTCGGGGCTTACTTACACCGTAACCGGTGGCTCACAATCGTATGACATCGATTTGAAATAGCGGCCACTCGCGGCGCCGACAGGGAACCGAATGTAATGCGCCCCTCCCGATTTTGGAGAAGGCGCCCACGTCTAAAGACGGTTGGCTTTTTTCCTTGCAATTGCGCGCCGGCGGAAGGATAATCCAATCCGGCTCGCAGGTCGCCCTCTTGCAGGAAGACTACCATGGAAGAGAACTCGCTTTCTCTGCTCGATCCCGTCGAAGCCTGGCAACCCTGGGCGCCAAGTCCCAAAGACCCTTGGAACCTCAAGTGGGCCGGCCACCTCTATCGCCGCGCCGGCTTCGGCGGCAGCCCAACCGAGCTGAACGAGGCCGTGGCGCGCGGACTGCCCGCCACACTCGACTTGCTCCTTACGGGCAAGCCGTCCGCCGATGCGTTGGAACAAGTGTTAATAACCGTGGGCCGACGCGCCGCTGAGAGCGGCAACGACCTGGGCAACCGGCTGGGCGAGCAAGGTTTCGACCTGCGCGCCTGGTGGGTCTATGCCATGCTCAACGGCGGCTGCCCGGCCCATGAGAAGATGACGCTGTTCTGGCACAACCACTTCGCCACGAGCATCGCCAAGGTGCGGCGCACCACGCTGATGTTCAATCAGAACCGCCTCATTCGCCAGCACGCCCTTGGCAAGTTCGGCCCGTTCCTGTTCGACATGAGCAAGGACGCGGCCATGATCGTCTGGCTCGACAATAACAGCAATCTCAAGTCGCATCCCAACGAGAACTATGCCCGCGAGGTCATGGAGCTGTTCAGCCTTGGCGTCGGCCACTACACCGAAAAAGACATCCGCGAGGCCGCCCGCGCCTTCACCGGCTGGCAAACCAACGGCAACGACTTCGATTTCAACGCCCGCTTCCACGACGACGGCGAAAAAACCGTTCTCGGCAAGACCGGCAACTGGAACGGTGAGGACGTTCTCGGCATTCTCCTCAAGCGACCCGACTGCGCCGAGTTTTTGGTCCGCAAACTCTATCGCGCCTTCGTCAGCGAGCTGCAGGAACCGCCCGCGAAGCTGCTGGCGCCCCTTGCCGAGACGTTCCGCAAGACCGATTACGACATCGGCGATCTTATAAGACGTATGGTGTCGTCGCGACACTTTTTCTCCGCGCATGCCTTCCGCCAACGGATCAAGAGTCCCGTCGAATACGTCCTCGGCGCGGTCAAGACCGTCTACGAAGGCGACCCGTCGCCGCGGCCGCTGGTGCAGCGCTTGGAGGTCATGGGTCAGCAGCTCTTCGCCCCGCCCAACGTCAAAGGCTGGCCCGGCGGTCAGGCGTGGCTCAACACCTCCACGGTGCTGGCGCGCGTCAACTTCGCGCAGGCGCTCGTCATGGGCGGCCTGTGGAATGACCAATCGCGCGGCGAGAACTTCAACGCCGTGCGGTTCGAGCCGCCGTCCGGTCCCAAGCAGCCGGAGGTTAAGCTCCCCGAGGAGCCGGCGCCTCCAGAGAATCAGGACGTGGCCCGGCTCGTCCGCCAGGCCAAGGCGACGCGGCCGGAAGAGGCGGTTCGGGTTCTGATCGACGCCTTCCTGCCCGGCGGCGTCGGCGACTCGGCCCGCGCCAAATTGACGGCCTTCGTCGCCGACGGCAAGCCGGCCGGCGCGGCGCTCGACCGCCGCGTCCGTGAGGCCGCACACGCTATATTGTCCATGCCGGAGTATCAATTGGCTTAAACGCCTCTTTCTCCCCAAATGAGAGTCCAACCATGCTCAGCCGCCGTCAATTCCTGACCCGTTCGCTCCAGGGCGCTTCCCTGCTGACCCTGAGTTCCGCCGTCCCGCAGTTCATCGCGCGCACCGCGATGGCCGCCGAACCCGGCAAAGACAACATCCTCGTCGTCGTCGAAATGAACGGCGGCAACGACGGCCTGAACACCGTCATCCCCTATGCCGATGAGCTTTATCCCAAGTTCCGCAGTACTCTTCGTCAGACGAAAAACGAAGTAATTAAGATCAACGACCATATCGGTCTCAATTCCGGTATGCGCAGCTTCGACCGCCTGCTCCAGCGCGGCGAATTGGCCGTCGTCCAGGGCGTCGGCTACCCCAACCCGGAGCGGTCGCACTTCGAGTCGATGGACGTCTGGCAGTCGGCCGACCCACAGCACAAGGCGACGACCGGCTGGATCGGCCGCAGCGTCAACGAGCTTCACAACGCCACCGGCGGCATTCCCGTCATGCACATCGGCCCCACACGGTTGCCGTTAGCGCTGCAAGGCGCAACCGGCGGCGCCATCAGCATCAACAACCAGATGCCCTACCGTCTGGAACTAGGTGGCGGCGAACCCGACCGTCTGAAGGCGCGGCGCAAGCTGCTCGAAGACCTTGCTCAACCGGCCAAGGACGATGCGAGCTTGGCGAATTTCGTCTACCGCCGCGAAGTGCAAACGCTGACCACGCTGGATCGGCTGCAAGAAGTCCTCAAGGGCGCCAACACCGGCCAGGCCAACAACTTCGGCCCCGACGGCCGGCCGTTCGGCCCCAACGCCCTACCGCAGCGGCTGCAGCTCATCGCCCAGCTCATTCAAAAAGGTTTCGGCACGCGCGTCTTTTACGTCATGCGCGACGGCTTCGACACCCATTCGGAGCAAGCGGCGAGTCACCGCAACCTGTTGGCCGAAGTGGCGGACGGCGTTACCAGCTTCTTCGAGACGCTGCGCCAGACCGGCCACGACAAGCGCGTCCGGCTGATGACGTTCTCGGAGTTCGGTCGTCGCGTGCAAGAGAACGGCAGCAAGGGCACCGACCACGGCGCCGGCTCGTGTCTGTTCGTGGCGGGGCCGGGCCTGAAGGGCGGCGCCGTCGGCGAACACCCCAGCCTGAGCGATCTCGACGCGGGCGACCTGAAGTATCACACCGACTTCCGCCGCGTCTACGCCACGTTGCTCGACAATTGGCTCGGCTGCGACAGTCAATCGGTTCTCGGCGGCAAATTCGAGCATTTGGACGCTCTTAAAAAGAGTTAACACAATGGCGAGCGGGGTCGCGTAAGCGC
>DHJA01000044.1:6595-20643 GCA_002404095.1 Planctomycetaceae bacterium UBA4732
CATGCCGGGCATCGCCAAGATGCGCATGGCGGCGGCGCGGGCTCAAGGGCAGAACAACCTCAAGCAGATCGGCCTCGCCGCCCACAATTACTACAGCGCCAACAACGCCTTTCCGTCCGGCTGCGATGCTCAGAACTTCTCCGCGGCCGTCCACCTATTGCCCTACCTCGAACAGGGGAACATCTACAAGTTGATCGACCTGAAAAAATCGGTGGATGACGAGGCCAACGCCAACGCGCGCAAGGTCGTCATCAAGACGTTTCTTAACCCAATGGACCCGGTGATGAAGGTCAACGACGATTATGGGCCGACCAATTACCTGTTCAACGCCGGCTCCAAGGCGGACCTCGCGGACAACGACGGCATCTTCTACCGCGACTCCAAGATCACCTTCGCGGACATCACGGACGGCACAAGTAACACGCTCTTCACCGGCGAAACACTAAAGGGCGACGGCGGAATGAAGGCAGTGGACGTGCGGCGCCAATACGTCTTGTTGAAAAAGGGAGCGCTGAAGGGGATTAAGGAGGAAGCCGGCGTACAGGATTTCAAGGATGACAAAAACATCGCGGGCGACCGTTGCGCCAGTTGGATAGACGGTCGATTCCTCCAGGGCACGTTCACGGGAACACTCGGCTTGAACGACCCCCGGCCCGACGTGAGTTGCGGCGGCGACGGCGGGCTGTCCGGCTTGCGCGGCCCCGCCGAAGGCGTGAACGTCGGCTTCGCGGACGGCCATGTCCGTTTTATCAACCAGTCGGTGAAGCCGACCATCTGGAAGCTGCTGACCAGCCGCAACGACGGCAACCCGCTTCCAGACTTTTGAGATGGTAAAAGTTCAATTAACCTCAAGGAGGCCACCCATGCGAAGACGTTCCGCATTCACGCTGTTTCAACTGCTGACCGTGCTGGCGATCCTCGCCTTTGGCTTCGCGCTGTTCATGCCGGGCATCGCCAAGATGCGTATGATGGCGGCCCGGGCACAGGGGCAGAACAACATCAAACAGATTGTCCTGTCGATGCACAGCTACGCTGACGCCAACAATGGCCTGTTGCCGCCCGGCGTGGACGACAACAACTTTTCCGCCTCAGCCAAGTTGCTGCCTTACATGGAACAAGGCAACCTTTATAACTCCATCAAGTTCGACAAGCCAATTACCGACGAAGCCAATGCCGCGGCGCGGAAGACCGTCATCGCGACGTTCCTCGATCCGCGCGACCCCATCAAAAGCGTGCGCGACGACTGCGGCGCCACCAATTATCTGTTTAACGATCAGTCGTTCTTCCGCAATTCCAAGACGAAATTCCCCCAAGACTTCCCGGACGGTTTGAGCAACACCATCGCCATCGGCGCGACGTTGAAAGGCGACGGCAGCGAAAAAGCGGAGGACGTAAGGCGTCAATATGTCTTGCTGAAAAAGGAGGATCTAAAAGGGGTCAAGCCGGACACGGGCGCGTCCTTTTGGAAGGAGAGTAAGAACATCGCGGGCGACCGCTGCGCCAGCTGGATGGACGGCCGGTTCCTCCAGGGGACGTTCAACGGCAAGCTCAAGCTCAACGACGAGCGACCCGACGTGAGTTGCGGCGGCGAAGGCGGCGTTTCCACACTGCGCAGCCTCAACGATGAGATCGTCGTTGGGCTGGGGGACGGCAGTTCCCGCTTCGTCAACGCCAAGAAGCTCTCGTTCAAGACCTGGACTTACGCCCTCGATCCGGCCGACGGAATGGTGCTCGGGTCGGACTGGTGAGATGATAAAAGTTCAATTAATCTCAAGGAGGCTATCCATGCGAAGACGTTCCGCATTCACGCTATTTCAACTGCTGACCGTGCTGGCGATCCTCGCCTTCGGCTTCGCGCTGTTCATGCCGGGCATCGCCAAGATGCGTATGGCGGCTGCCCGCGCCCAGTCGGCAAATAACCTCAAGCAGATTGTCTTGGCCTGCCACGACCATGCCAGCGCCAACAAGGACGACTTCCCGCCCGGCGTGGACGACAACCATTTCTCCGCCTCAGCCAAGTTGCTGCCGTACATCGAACAGGGCAACGTCTACAAATTGATCAAGTTCGACAAGCCCATCACGGACGACGCCAACGCGGCGGCGCGAAAGACCGTCATTTCGACGTTCCTCGATCCGCTCGACCCGATCAAGAGCGTCCGCGACGACAGCGGCGCCACCAATTACCTGTTCAACGATCAGGTGTTCTTCCTTAACTCGAATTCCAACCTCCGCCGGAGCTTCCCGGACGGCACGAGCAACACCATCGCCGTCGGAGAGACGTTGAAGGGAGACGGCGGCGACAAAGCGGAGGACGTAAAGCGTCAATATGTCCTGCTGAAAAAGGAGGCGCTGAAAGGAGTCAACGCCGACGCGGGGGCCGCGTTTTGGAAGGAGAATAAAAACATCGCGGGCGACCGCTGCGCCAGCTGGATGAACGGCCGGTTCCTCCAGGGAACGTTCAACGGCAAGCTCAAGCTCAACGACGAGCGGCCTGACGCAAGCTGCGGCGGCGAGGGCGGCGTCTCCACGCTGCGCAGCCTCACCGATGAGATCTTGGTCGGAATAGTGGACGGCAGTGTTCGTATTATCAACGCCAAGAAGCTCTCGTTCAAGACCTGGACTTACGCCCTCGATCCGGCCGACGGCAATCCGCTCGGGTCGGACTGGTGAAAAATCCCCACCAGCCCTGAGCGCAAGCGAGGGGTTTCGTCTAACCCCTCGCTTGCGCTCAGGGCTGGTCAGGAACTTCATGAAGTAGCGTTTCGATTTCGCGCTCGAGTTCTTCCTCACCGGGTGGTCCGATGTGCTCGTAGCGGACCACGCCCTTGGCGTCGATGACGAAAATCGACGGGAAACCGAGTACCCTCCATTCCTTGCAAATAGGGCCGCCCGGTCCGTCGTACCATGATCGCCAAGGCAGATGTTGTTTCTCCTGGACTTGTTTTAACGTCGCGGCGTCGGCGTCGGTGTTGACGCCCAATAAGACGAAGGGCCGGTCCTGATAGCGCTGAACGAGCGACCGCTCGTGGCCGTACATTTCACGGCAATGCGGTCACCAATTGCCCCAAAAGTCCAACATCACCACTTTGCCAAGGGAATCGCTCAGACGAAAGGCCGCGCCGTCGGCGTCGGTTCCTTGCGTGGCCGGCGCCCGCCTGCCGACCCAATCGCCGGATGAGGACGACGACAACATAACCCAGGCGAAGCCGCCCACCACCAACGCTGCTAACAGGACCAAGGCGGCACGGATGACGGTTCGCATAAAATATTCCTTTTACATAATGTAGGTCGCTCGCTCCGCGAGCGACCCGCGCGATCTTTGCCTTCCCCACGCGGCGCCCTACCATAACCATATCGACTTGCCGCGCCCCGCTGGAAAAGGATTGCCTTTTGAAGACCCTACTAAGCGGCCCCCACGTCATCCTCGGCCTTAAAGTCGCGGTAATCGCCGTCACCCTGCTATTGCTGGCGTCACTCATCGCCCTGGCGCGCGGCAAGGTTCGGCTTCACGGCCGCATCAATATCGTCTTCTTCGTTCTAACGGGTTTGGCGCTATTCGTCTTTGAAGTCGTCATCCGCTTCCTCAACCCCGACGCCTTCGATTACTTCAACGCCGACCCCGTCCTGCGCAACGCCTTGAACGTCCATCTCTGCTTTTCGGTTCCCTCCGCACTGCTGCTGCCGTTCATGCTCTACACGGGCCTGGCTCATCGCCGGACGGCCCACCTGATCCTGGCGTTCATTTTCGGCGTCTTGTGGTTCGGCACTTTCGTCACCGGCGTCTTCTTTCTGCCGCATTCGGCGATGCCGTGAGCGGACTTTTACTTTGCGTATCCGCCCCCGCCGGTTAGGATATGCCAAAGCGGCCCGGTCTCGCGCCGCGTTCAACCAAGAGGCGTTCGATCATGTGGAACAATGAATACAAAAACGACCTGACGCGCCGCGATTTCCTTCGCGCCGGTGCGCTCAGCGTCGGCGGTTTGTCGTTGGCCGAACTCGGCGCCGTGAAGGCGGCTGACAAGTCCAAGGGCGTCAACTGCATCCTCCTCTTCCTCGTCGGCGGCCCCAGCCAGCTCGATACCTGGGATCTCAAGCCCGACGCTCCCGACAATGTGCGCGGCCCGTTCCGGCCCATCAAGACCAATGCGCCCGGCGTCGAGATCTGCGAACACTTCCCGCTCATGGCACAAATGGCGGATCGTTACGCCATCCTGCGATCCGTTCATCACACTGCCGCCCCCATCCACGAGACCGGCCAGCAGCTGATGCAGACCGGCTATCTCTTCAAAGGCGGATTTGAATATCCCCATTACGGCTCGGTCATTTCTCATTTACACGGCCGCGCGGCGGACGCACCGCCGCCATTCGTGGTGCTGCCGGCGCCCATCCGTCACACCGGCGTCAGCGTCAGCCACGGCCAGACGGCCGGCTATCTCGGCGCTCGACACGACCCGTTTATTCCGGGCGGCCAATGGCTCGACACAAAGGCCGAGACGGAAGGTCTGCGTTCGCGTTACGGCCGCAACGCCTTCGGCCGGTCGTGTTTATTGGCGCGGAGACTGGTCGAACACGGCGTCCGCTTCGTCACGGTGAATATGTTCGACACGGTGTTCAACGAAGTCACCTGGGACTGCCACGCCGACGGCGGTTCCCTGTCGGCGCGTATCGACGACTACAAAGAGACGTTATGTCCGGTGTTCGACCGAGCGTATACGGCCTTGCTGGAGGATTTGAAACAGCGCGGCATGTTGGACACGACGCTGGTGCTGGCGATGGGAGAGTTTGGCCGGACGCCGCGGCTGAACCCTCGCGGCGGCCGCGATCATTGGACGGGCTGCTGGTCGGTGTTGTTCGCGGGCGCCGGCGTGCGCGGCGGCCAGGTGGTCGGCGCTTCGGACAAAATCGGCGCGGCCCCGAAGGATCGGCCCGTGACGCCGGCCGAAGTGGCCGCGACAGTCTATCAGGGGTTGGGCGTTGACCTGGGCGCGCGTCTGCCCGGCCCAGGCAATCGATTGATGCCGATTGCCGAAGCGGCGCCTATTGCGGAGGTGTTCCGGGGGTGATCGGCAATGGCGGACCAAGGGGCGGCGCCTGCGGCCGGGCCGGGGCGACGACCGACGGAGGCGGGGCGGGCGGCGAGTTTTGGCCGACCAAGCTCTGCCCGCGATTTCGCAATTCCTGACCGCGGTGGATTGTCTCATCCTTGCCAATCGTCTGGGCTTCTCGCATCTGATAATTGAACGCATGAACGTCGTGCAAGTGGACCGGAACCAAGGCTTCGCTCACGAAATCTAGCGGCGGGTATTCATAAAACGGCGCCGGAATGGCCTGATCGACCTGGAGCGTCTCGTAGCCGTCCTTGATCAGCGTAAAGTGATATTTGCCGTAGTAGACGAAGTGATCGTCCACGGGCGTGGCGCCGATGGGGACGCCGTTGCGCAGCACCATCGCGCCGGGCGGGTCCGACGTGATCAGGTAGCGCTGGTCCACGCACCCCATGCACAACGCGCCGCCAACGAGCGCCGTCCACAAGCTAAAATTTCGCTTCATGTTCCGCCACCCGTATAGCCGCAACCCGAAAGGAGCGCGGGGAAATAGCATATGGCGCCCACCGCGTCAAGAGCGCCGGTTTGACAGCGGTTACGCAGGTTAGGACGGCGCCGGCCGCACAGGCGAACTCACATCTCTCCCCAAAACTCCAATCCCCCTTTCCTTCCGCGTCGATGGTAGAAGTGACCCCGACAGTTAGCACGCGCCATTCGGGGCCGGTTCGCGCACTTGGGAGGACCGCGCTTTGATCGAGATGTGCTGTCACGCCGCGAACCTTCTCTATCTCCTTTCCTACCTCGGCCGGGACATGCTGTGGCTGCGCATCCTGACCTGTGTGGGGCTGACGTTAGGCATCGTATTCTTCACTTGCCAGCCGACGCCGTACTACGGCCCGTCGGCCTGGCACGTCTGCTTCTTGGTAATCAACGGCTATCAGATTTGGCGGCTCCTGCGCGAACGGCGCCAGCGGATGCTCACTGCGAAGCAAGAGAAAGTCGGCGAAGCCACGTTTCGCGACCTCTCACGCGATGAACTTCTCAGCCTGTTAACCCACGTCATGTGTAAAAATACCCAGGGCCAAGCGGATATTCATGAGATTTGCCGTCAATCATTGAATAAAGAAGAGCAAGTTTTGCGCGATCTGGCGTTCAGCCGTCTTTCGCGCAACGAACTTCTGAACCTGCTCACGCGGCGAATGTGGAATTCGATCATCCGTCTGAACCCCGCCGGCTGGAAGCGGTCAATCCAACCAAGGAGCTATCCATGGACGGCGCCTCCTGGCGAAGCCGCCGCTGGCAAGTGAGCGCGATCGGAATTGGTATCGCCCTCAGCCTTGGCGGAGCCTATTGGGCGAAATCCGCTTCCAAATCCGCGACGACCGACTCACAACCCTCCAATCCCACGCCGTTGGAACTGGGACGACCTAGTACGCTGCCGCTTCCAGGCAGCATGGCCGCGCCTCAGTTTGAGGCGAAGCTCTTTGAGTTTTTGAATACGCGCCAATATGTAAAGTTGGGATGGCTAAAAGATAAGGATGTGCGCGACACGGGGCCGTATATTGGCGGCAAATACTATGGCACTCACCCGGCTGTTCGCGTCTATTACTCGCCGGGCGTAATGTCATGGCTCATGGGCGGTCGGGCCGGAAAGATCGCCGACGGCGAGATGATTATCAAGGAGCAGTACGCTCCTCCCGCGATTCGCAGCCAGGGCAAGACGGAGGAAGAACTATGGGATTGCCTGGAATCCTGGGCGGTGATGGTCAAGGACTCGTCCGCCTCTCATGACGGTTGGTTTTGGAGTAATCCAGTCAAGAATCAGTGCGTGGTCGATAACCACCAATATCCATTTGATTATCCCTTATCGGGGTTTGGACTCTATTGCGTTCGTTGTCATGCGGCCACGCATTCGCCCGGCGCGGCGCCTGGCTCCGACGCTAATGAATTTACATTCGCCTCGTTGAGAAATATCGCCGGCTTTCCGGGAACGCCCATTCAATTCCGCGTCGATGATTCATGGCGTCCGAGTGCGCTGAAGAAGGCAAGCGACGTTCATCACGATTCCCATCCGAGCTGCGCCCGCGCCAAAGCGCCGGATCGGCCGATTCACAACGCCGACGCGCGCTTCCTTGGTTTCTTCCAGTCCATTCAGCCCGTCGGACGTGCCGAGGTCGTCAACCTTCCGCCGGCCACGCATGACTGGGTCGTCGGCAGTCGTGAGAAGTCGCAGGAGTTTCTTACCTCGAATCAGTGCATGAGCTGCCACGCGGGATTGTTGGCGCCGTTTGGGCCTTCGATGTTCGTGCCGACCGGCGCCAACGTGGACTACGGGGCGCCCGGTTGGAACGTCTCGCCTTACAACGAATGGCGTTGGACGCCGATGGGCCTGGCGGGCCGCGATCCCGTCTTTTACGCGCAGCTTGAGAGTGAGATTCGCTTGTCGCGCGCGGAAGGCCAATCCGACCCGGCGACGGCCAACACCCTGTGCGAGACTCTCACCGATACCTGCCTGCGCTGCCATGCGGCAATGGGCAAAAGGCAGTTCGACATCGACCATCCCGACGGGATGGTTAAGGAAAAGGGCGGGGAGACCCCGCCCCTACCGCGGCCCGTAGGGGCGGGGTCTCCCCGCCCTTTGCGGACAACCCCTAAGTTTTCACTCGACCACCTCCAGGCCATCGCCGGCCCGAACGAATCTTACGGCGCGCTAGGGCGCGACGGCGTGAGTTGCGAAGTGTGCCACCGGATGCAACCGCGCGTCCAGCCGTCCGACGATCACCGCCCCTATTTACAATACTTCTTTGAAACGTCGATCACGGGCAACTTCCAGCTTGGCAAAAAAGGTGAAATCTACGGCCCTTTCAAGGACGACGACATTGCGCCCTACGTTATGGAACATGCGACAGGTTTGAAGCCGAAGCATGACGATTTCCTAAAATCCTCCCAACTCTGCGGGACGTGCCATACGGTCTCGCTTCCGGCCGTCGATAGACCCTTGGATTCTCAACATTCCGACCCGCATTTGGACGAATTGCTCAAATGCGAAGTCGTGCCGTTGTTCCAAGGATTCCAGCATCACATCGAACAAGCGACTTATCTGGAATGGCTAAATAGCCAATACGAAAACGAGATTAACAAGCAGAACCCGTTGGCGAAGTCGTGCCAAGATTGCCATATGTCGCGCGGGCTGAAAGACGAGCAACACGGCATCGACGTGCCGCAGATCCACACACGGATCGCGGCCGTCCAGGATACGACATACCCGGAAGCCGAGAACCTCGCTCCGGCCAACCAATTGGAACCGCGCATTCACTACCAAGGATTCAGGCGCCATAACTTTTCAGGATTGAATGCTTTCCTATTGGAGATGTTCAACCAATTCGATGATGTTCTGGGAGTGCCCAAGACCGACTATATGACCGGCTCGAAACAGGATCTCGCCCATGCGGTCGAAAGCATCGCCCAGACGGCTCGCGGCGAAGTCGCGTCCGTGGAAGTGACGGCCGTACGACAAGGACCGGATCGGATCACGGCCCGCGTCGTCGTTCAGAACAAGGCGGGGCATCGCTTCCCGAGTGGAGTCGGCTTCCGCCGCGCGTTCCTGGAGTTATCGGTCGTTGAGACGGCGCCGAACGTTGGTGGGCCGGAACGGATCGTCTGGGCGTCGGGGCGTACCAACGAACTGGGCGTACTGATCGACGCGGTCGGCCGGCCGTTGCCGACGGAGTTCTTCGACCGCGACCCACAATCCGGTCAACAGCGCTATCAGAAGCACCATGAAATCATCACGTCGCCGGATCAGGTTCAGGTGTACGAAACGCTGCTGCGGAACGCCAAGGGCGAGTTTACGACCAGCTTTGTCCGTGGTTGCGAGACGGTAAAGGACGACCGGCTTTTGCCGAAAGGTTGGAAGAGGGAAGGCCCTGGGCCGGCGTTGGCCGGCTGTTTCCTTGAGGCGACGTATCCCGACCCGGAAACCGCCAAGGCGCCTCGCTACGCCGACGGCAGCGGCTCCGACGAGGTGACTTACCGGATCGAGCTGCCGGGCGGCGTGGACCTCGGCCGAGTTCAGGTGCGGGGGACGCTCTATTACCAGGCCATGCCGCCGAGCTTTTTACGCAACCTTTTTGAGACGACGCCCGACGGCCCGGCGACGCACCGGCTGCATTATTTGTGCAGCCATGTTGATCTCAAGGGCACGGTGATCGAGAATTGGAAATTGCGAGTGGCGGCCGCCGAGTGCGGCGTCAAGTAATTTTGCGGCGGTTTACTAAACGGAGCTTTGGAAAAGCTCCAGGCGGCGTTTGGCTCGCGTCGAAAATTCCAACGCTGGAGTTTTGCAAGCCGTGGTTTTGGTCGCCCTGACGATGATCTGGTGCTCCTGACAGGCGAACGGCGCCAGTCGCGCTTCAGAACCCCGCCGCTTTGCCGTCGATGCGTCGGTCCTCGGCGCCAACATACTCGCCCGTCTTCGGATTCACCCAGATCGTATGCGCGTCGCCCTGGTGCGCACCCACGATGACGTGCCCCATCGCCCTCAGACGCTTTATCGTATCGGTATAGTCCGCGATGCCCTCAAAGCGCGCCTCGTCAGGGAACCAGGCGTGGTGCAGACGCGGCGCGTCCACCGCGGCGCGGACGTCCATGTCAAAATCAATCACGTTCACCACGACGCATAGCACCGTGTTGATGATCGTCCGATCGCCGGGACTGCCTGTTACCAGCACCACTTTGCCGTCGTGGGCCACGATCGTCGGACACTGCGAGCTGAGCATACGCTTGCCCGGCGCGATCTGGTTTGCCGTGGTGCCGATTTGGCCTTTTGTGGTCGTCTCGCCCGGAAACCAGTTGAAATCGCCCATCTCGTTGTTGAGCAGGAAGCCGGCCCCTTTTACCATAATACGGCTCCCGTATATCCGCTCCAGCGTGTAAGTGTTGCTCACCGCCATGCCGTCGCCGTCGATGACCGAGAAATGCGTGGTGTTGCCGCCCCCCGCCTTCAGCGGAATGTCTTTCGCCAGCTCCGCGCTCGGCGTCGCCTTGTTCTTGTCGATGCCGTCGGCCAGCTTCTTGGCGTATTCCTTGCTCGTCAGAAAATCCGGGATCTTCACGAAATCCTGATCGCCGAGATAGCGGGCGCGGTCGCAAAAGGCGCGTTTCATCGTCTCGATCATCAGGTGCAGCGTCTCCGGCGACCAGCGGCCCTGTTTTCGCAAGTCGAAGTTTTCCAGGATATTTAACATCTCCATAAGGCAGATACCGCCGGAACTCGGCGGCGGCGGGCCGTAAACGTCGTAACCGCGATAAACGCCGTGGATCGGCGCCCGCGCCTTCGCCTGGTAACTTGCAAGGTCTTCTTTGGTGATAATTCCGCCGTCGGCCTTCATCTCGGCGGCGAACAGGTCGGCCGTTTCGCCCTTATAGAAGCCATCGGCCCCTTCGTCGGCGATACGCTTCAACGTGCCGGCGAGGTCTGTTTGCACCAGACGGTCGCCGGCCCGCCATGTTCCGTCGCCGTGGTCCTTGCCCAGCACGCGCCGCAGTTCGGGGTTGTCCGCCGCCGATTCGACGACCGCGTTCAGCGACGACGCCAGAGATGCGTCGATGGCGAAGCCCTCTTTCGCCAGCGTCATGGCCGGCTTTACCACATCCTTCCATGGCAGCTTGCCGAAGCGGGCGTGGGCCAACACCAGGCCGGCGACCGTGCCCGGCACACCGACCGCCTTGGGGCTGTACCAATGGTCTTTCTTCGTGAACATCGTTTTGGTTGCGGCGTGCGGCGCGACTTCGCGATAGTCGAACACGACGGGTTCGGCTTTGCCGCCGGGATAGACGAGCATGAAGCCGCCGCCGCCGAGGTTGCCGGCCCCAGGCCATGTCACCGCCATCGCCAGCGCGGTCGCCACGGCGGCGTCCACGGCGTTGCCGCCTTGTTTGAGGATGTCGCGGCCGACTTCCGCTCCGGGCGGCGATACGGCCACGACCATGCCGTGTCGCTCCTTGGCAAGCTCAACGTCCGCCGCGGGCGCTTCGAGCAACGGCAGACAGGAGAAGGCCGCGCCCAGAAGGCAGGCGCCTGTGCAAACAAGTCTATGACGATATAAATAGTACATAAAACGCTCCTCGGGGCGGGTATGCGGTAAGACGACGGCGGACATCGTATCATAAGACAACAAGAGTTGCGAAGTCAGAGAAGGAGAAATGTATGATCCGTTTGTTCGTCGGCGCGCTGCTATCGGCCGTAGTGCTGTTCATCTGGGGATACGTCTTCTGGTCGGCCTCTGGGGTCATGTACCAGTTCATGCACCGGCTGCCCGACGAAGACAAAGCTGTCCAGCCGTTCCAGGACTATGGTTTGGAATCAGGCACGTACCTGATCCCTTTTCCCGAGCCCACGGCGATGAACGGAACGGACAAGGAGAAGGAGAGCGTCTATTTGGCCCGGCGCATCAAAGGTCCATTGGTGGAGATCATTTATCGCAAGGATGGGGCGCCAAGCCCCGGCAATCCGCAGGTCTTGGCCGTCGGCTTCTGTCATTACTTCGCGGCGTCGCTGTTGGCCGCCGTTCTGCTGATACTGGCCCAACCTGGCCTGCCGCGCTATCCGACGCGCGTACTGTTTGTGTTTCTAGCGGGGGTCTTTGCCACGGTGGCGATCACTTTTGCCAAGCCGATCTGGTTCTTTCATCCTTGGCCGACGGTGCTGTACGAAGCAGTCTTCCAAACGATCGGCTGGCTGCTGGCCGGCATAGTCTTGGGCCTGGTGATCCGGCCGGCGAAGACGGCGCCTACCCAGGTGAAGGGGTAGGATCGTCGGTCCGAGACGGCTACAACTGCTCCAAAAGCTTGTCGCAATCTGCGTGTGAGCCGATCCAAAACCAGATCATGGTATCGCCGTCCATGGCGCCCACGGCCCGGTAGCCGATGCCTACGCGGGCCGAATAGGTCGGCGGGTCCGAATGCACTTTCTTGAAGTGCAGGCCCGGGTGCGACGAGTTCTGGCGGAATAATTCGTAAGCGTCCCGTGCTTGCGCGCGCACGTAAGCCGGGAGTGCGGTCAGCAGGTTGCGAAATCGCCGCGTTGTGCGCGAGTTCATAACTGCTCCGGATCTAGCGCTTCCGACTGCCCGGAGCGATGTTCGGCGAGCGCCTCGCGCGCCAGAGCGGCGAGCTTGTTCGACGAGCGGGCGATGGCGCGGTCGAAATCGTCTTCGCCAGCCAGTTCCGTGAGCAACCGGGAGGCCAGAACCATCTGTTCGGGCTCGGGGAGCTTGGCAGCCTCCGCGAACGCCTGTTGAAGTAATTCGGTCATGGCGGCATCTCCTCACTCGGTATAGTATCGCGCGGGGTCAGGGTGGAACTCGACGGGCTTCATCCCCTCGTCCCCAGCAGGTTTTTCAGGATCTCCTCCGCCGGGACGCCGACGACCTTTCCGGTTCGGACCTCCGCCATGCGCTGCTCGGCCAAGGCCAGCCACTCGGCCCGCGTCCCTTCCTCATCCTCCTCGTCGAGCGAGCGTAGCAGGAACTGGACTAGCTCGGCCCGCTCGTGGGCGGGTAGGCCGGAGATAGCGTACTTGAGTTATTGCGAGGTCAAACCCATGTTAAAACTCCACAACGGGGTCACTACCCGTTTTATCGTTTCGGAAAGTAATAGTGGTTGATCGAGCGGGTTATTATCCAATCGACTATCAAACACGCTATCACTGCCGACAAGACCAACGCCGAAAGGATCAACGCCGCCACAAGCTTCCGCCGCCGGGACATTTACCCGTCTCCGTTTCCGCCGCCGAACTATGATTAGACAGCGAGGCAGGGGCCGACTCAGCAAAGGCTCGCCGCCTATCGTGGGAACGAGAGTTCTCGCCCTTTCCCGTAAATTACCCAATCCAAAGAAACGCCGCCCCCATGCGACGCCTCTTCGAGTTCGCGACGGGCAAACCAACCTGAGGAGATTATACTGCCCGCAAGCACGTCGCACAAACCGCGTAGCCAATTCGCCTTTACGGAAGTGCTGACGGGGCGAAGTCTCAACGCCCCGAACCGACGCGCAACGCCGCGGAGTCTTTGACGCCGAGATTCTCATAAATCTGCCGCGTCGCGTCCGAACGGTTGAGCGTATAGAAGTGAATGCCGCGAACTTGGTGGTCGAGCAAATCGCGGCACTGCTCCGTCGCCCAGTGGACGCCGACTTTTGCCACCGCCTCATCGTCGGCGCAGCGGCCGATCGCGCGCAGCAGAGCGGCCGGGAACCGCGCCCCCAGCGCCAGGTCGGCCATGCGCACCATGCCCGACCGTGAGGCCACCGGCATGATCCCGGCGATGATCGGAACCTTGATTCCCGCCAGGTCGCAGCGTTCGCGGAAGTCGTAAAAGTCGCGGTTGTCGAAGAACAACTGCGTACAAATGTAGTCGGCGCCGGCGTCCACTTTCTGTTTGAGATAGTCCATCTCTTTAAGGCGGTTCGGCGTGGCGGGGTGGCCTTCGGGGAAGCCGGCTACGCCGAGACCGAAGCCGCGCGAATCTCCCGGCAGCGTCCGTGATTTGATGAAACGGACCAGTCCGTCGGCGTACGCGAAGGCGTCTTTGGCGCGGTCGTAATCGGCTTGGCCGCGCGGCGGGTCGCCGCCCAGGGCGAGGATATTGACGATCCCTGATGCCGCATAACGGTCAAGGATGGCCGACAGCTCGTCGTGGGTGTGGCAAATGCAAGTCAGATGGGACACGGCCGTCAGGTTTGTCTCACGGTGGATGCGGACGATGAGGTCGTGCGTCCGTTCGCGCGTCGTACCGCCGGCGCCGTAGGTCACGGAAACGAAAGACGGTTGCAGCGCTTGCAGACGGGCGATGTTGGCGAACAAATCCTCCCATGCCGCATCCGTTTTGGGCGGAAAGAACTCGAAGCTGAACGTGGTCCGGTGTTCGGCGAAGATGTCCTGAATGTGCATGACGCGCGGCTATCCTCCAACTACGGCGAGCCGGGTCGCGTAGGCGCCCGGAG
>DHJA01000044.1:20723-30869 GCA_002404095.1 Planctomycetaceae bacterium UBA4732
CCGGGCGCTTACGCGACCCGGCTCGCCAGCGCTTACGGGGCTTTCTTCGTGCGCGGAAGCACGTCGTCCATCGCCTTCCGCCATGCCTCCAGTCCCGGCCGCATCAGGGCCGCCGTGGCCGCCGGCTTCAGCGCCGAGACATCCAAATCCTCGTAACACCGCTTATGAAGAGCGGCGTTGAAATCCGGGTTCGGCGTGTTCTCCTGGGCGCCGACTGTTTGGCGCCAAGCGCTGAGCTTGCCTTTCAGGTCGGCCGTCCGCTTTGGCTCCGCGTCCGACAAATCTTGCGTTTCGCTGGCGTCCTTCGCCAGGTTGAACAGTTCGACGCGGCCGTCCTCGTAATGCTCGATCAGCTTCCAATCGCCTTCGCGGACGGCGCCGCCGGGACGACCGCCCTGGTTGGTATAGTGCGGAAAATGCCAGAACAGCGGACGAGCCGGCAACGCGCCTCCCTCAAGCAGCTTGACCAGGCTCACGCCGTCGAGCGGCCCCGGCGACTTGACGCCACAGGCTTCCAATAACGTCGGCGTCCAGTCGGCGGCGTTCACCGGCACATCCGTCGTCTGCCCGGCGGCGACCCGGCCCGGCCAGCGCACCATCGCGGGGACGCGCAGGCCGCCTTCGTACAGGAAGCCCTTGCCCGCACGGTACGGCGTGTTGTAGGTCGCGGGAGTGTTGGGCGATTCCAGGACGTGGAGGCCGCCGTTGTCCGAGGCGAACACCACCAAAGTACGCTCGGCCAGATGGAGTTCGTCGAGTTTGTCCAGCACCTGGCCCACGCTGTCGTCGAGGGTGTTCACCATAGCCGCGTAAGTCGGATTGAACGAATCCCGGTATTTTTGCACCAGTTCCGGCTTCGCCCCGAGTGGGACGTGCGGGTTGTTATGGGCCAGATAAAGGAAGAACGGCCGATCCTTATTGTCGTCCATGAACTGGAGGGCGCGTCGGGTCAGGTCGTATTCGCCCTTGCCGCCCTCGGTCGCGGACGGCGCGGTGTTGGCCTTGCCGGCGTGGACCACATCGAAGCCGAACTTCTCCGGGCCGAAGCCGGCGCCGCCCAGGTGCCACTTGCCGATACATGCCGTCGTGTAGCCGGCCTCCTTGAGCAGGCGGGCGATGGTATTCTCCTTCAGAGGGAGCTGAAGTTCAATTTTGGGATGAAGCAGTTTCTGGGCCGGCGTGTCGGGACGACCGGGCAGGAAGGTGGTGAGGTGAAGGCGGGCCGGCGCCTTGCCGGTCAGGAGCGCCGCGCGGGTCGGCGAACAGACAGGCTCGGCATAGGCGCTCGTGAAACGCAGCCCCTGTTTGGCCAGCCTGTCGATGCGAGGCGTTTCCTGGTCCTTACGGCCGTAGCAGCCGAGGTCGTTGATGCCGAGGTCGTCGGCCAAAATGAACACGATGTTCGGCTTGGCCTTATCGTCCGCCGCTCCCTTCGCGGGGATGGCCGCGACAATCAAAGCTCCGACGAGCCAGGCGGAAAGGAACGGTCGCATGACGGTGTACTCTTGGCGGCGGTAATCTTCTGATTACGTTATACGCCGTCAAGAGCCAGAGGTCAGGGCTTCGCGCCCGGCGCCGGTCCAACGACATAGCCGAGCGCTTTAAGCGGTTTAATGAGACGGTCGCCGGCGGCCGTCGCCGCCGCGGAGGCCACTTCCGCGTGCGCGATGGCGACGTACCAGAAGCGCTCACGGTCGCGCGGCGGTAGAGTGGCCGGGTTTATCTTCAACTCGCTCACGCCTTCACGGTCCCAACGCAACTGCTTGAGCAGCGCCGCCAGTTCTCGCCACGTCATGCCGCCGCAAACCGCCGTCCCGTCCGCGCGGGTGATGCGACGACCGATTAGGATGTTCAACAGGCCGAGAAAGTTGCCGGGCGCCGCGCTTTTGTCGCGGACGGCGTTCAAGAATTCGCGTAGCTGCTCCATGCCCACGCTCCCTCCGCCCAGGGAAATGACTCCTGGGGTCACCGTCAGCCTCTGGATCCCTATCTCACCACTCCCACCCATCCTATCATTGTAGAGGAGGTTCTGGAACATGTTGGTGTGAACCTTCACAAAATGGGTGAAATGGGCAATCCAGAGAACCGAGACAAACTTTTGCCACGGCGCGACCCTGGATGTGAGTGTTATCGGCTATCCGGCGGAGTCGGCGCCGGACAAGCGGCCACTAAAGACGGGATTCCTGGCGGTAGTCCCGATCAGACGGGTTGGACAGGCGCTCTGGGGCGAGCCGGGGGCGTAAGCCCCCCGGGTTCTGGTTCAATTGCTGAAACCAGAACCCGGGGGCTTACGCCCCCCGGCTCGCCTTGTTTTTGAAATCCTCCCTTAATTAACGAAGCAGGCGTCCACCCAATCGACGTGATCGCCCACGGGGCCGCTTCTGCCGAAGTCCACTTCCAGCGTCAGTTCCTTGACGCCGGCCAGGTCCACGCCGATAGACAGTGGCCCGCCCACCGCCGACAACTCACGTTCGCCGCCAATGTTCAGCGGCTTGCCGTCGGCCAAGACGCGGATGCGGACGCTGCCGCGCCGCCCGGTGCGGTCGTCCAGGCCGACCATCGCCTCGAAACGACGACAATCCTTTGGGACGGCGTAGCTGAGGCGGCTGTGGCTATGCAGGCCGACGCCCTTGTCGTAGGTCGAGCCGGCCACGCGCAGGTCAAGCCCGGCCGCGCTGCCGTCGCGCGCATATTCCCAGCGATCATCCAGATAGGGTAAGTATACGTATCGGCTTGGTTTTAGATCAGAAAGGTAGACCGCCTTGCCCTGGAAGAGGTCGAGTGCGGCAACCTTCGTCAGGGGAACGCTCAACGCCGCGCCGAACAGGGTCGTGCCGGTGAGCGTCGCGCCGTCGGCGCAGCGGGCCGACGCCAACGACAGACGGGCGCCGTTTGCGTCCAGAATCACCCGACCGTATACGCTCTTCGGCCGCGGCGTTTCGGTCAGGTCGCTGCTCAGGGCGATGGCCGCCGTCCGGCTCACGTCCACCGCGACGGGCTTCTTGTCCACTTCGATGGCGATGGTCTTTTCGTCCAGGGCGGTGAGGACTCCCTCCAGTACGTCGCCGTTGCGCAACAGGACTACGTCGCGCTTGCGCGTTTCCACGGCGAGCCGGCGCCGCAACCGCTCCGACCGCTCAGTCGCCGTCCCCGCGAACCAGATCACCATCACGGAAGAAAGCGGCGCGCTGGCGTCTTTGCCGTCCGCAAGGTGGGGACTGTGGAAGTGGATGCGCTCGCCGATCAGTATCGGCCGATCCACGGGCACACAGTCGCCGCCGGCCAGGAGGAGCTGGGTTTCGAC
The DNA here is from genome assembly GCA_002404095.1 of Planctomycetaceae bacterium UBA4732. Taxonomy (GTDB): domain Bacteria; phylum Planctomycetota; class Planctomycetia; order Gemmatales; family Gemmataceae; genus UBA4732. The sequence goes on from DHJA01000044.1 coordinate 24,028, forward strand.
GGGCCGGGCGGGTAGCGGCCGACCGACGCGGCGCACGCTCAGCACGTCGGCGCCGTCCACGCGGGTGCCGTCGTCGAGGCGGACGGACCAATCCGGCCCCAGTTCGCGCAAGCGGCCTTCGATGGTTTTGCCGTCCGCCGTCCGCACCGCGAAGACCGGGACGGGCGCATCGTCGGCCCGAACGGCGCCGGCGGACGCGAGCAATGCGCCAAGCGTCCAAACAATCTTCTTTGCGACGGCCAATTGTCTCATTTTTGCAGGAAGGGCAAGTAGTTGTTGGGAACTTGAAGAATGATGCACGCCATCGCTGTGGCGTAGTGCGTACAAATGCCGTCGGACCAGGAGCCGTCGGTGAGCTGACGGCCGAGCATCTCTTCGCGGACGCCCGGATACCATTCCTTCCAGTAATCGCCGCCGGCCGCCCACATCGCCTGGATGGCGTAGTAATGGCCGTAGAAATATTGAATGTCCAGAATGCCGAAACGATTCATCGGGCCGCCGACCGGCCGATTCCGCCGCAGATACTCCAGTCCGGCCTCGACCTCCGGCCCCTTGTAGATGCCGGCGCTATAGAGGGCGACGACGCCGGCGGCGGTGCGCGCGAAGGCTTGATTGTCGCCGCCTCCCTGCTTTTGATAGCGGAAATATCCGAATCGCCCGTCCTGGCACGCCTTGACGTACTCGACGCACTTATCGACCTTTGACTTAGGCACGGCGATACCGGCATTGCGGGCGGCGCGCAGGGCCATGATCTGGCAGATGGTCACGGAAATGTCGGCGTCGTGCGGCGTCGGGCCGTAGCGCCAACCGCCCTCGCTGTTCTGGCTGACGAGGATCAGATTGACGGCGCGGTGCAGTTTGGCGTCCAGCTCCTCGCGCAAGACGCGGTCGTGAACCATGCCGGAGACCTCGGCGAGAAAGAGGGTGCCGAAGCCGTGGCCGTACATGGGGCCATGATCTGGCGAATCGGTGGGTTTGTGCAGGAACCCGGGGTGGCCGCCGGGCCACTGGTTTTCCTGGGCCAGGACGTAGCGCAGGGCGTCGAGGACGATACGGCCATAAGGACCGCGATCGGGCTGATTGCCGGCGGCCATGAAGGCCAGCGCCGCCAGACTCGTCACGGCCACGTTGCCGGTGTAGCCGCCCGTGCCGAAGGAGCCGAGGACGCGGCCCCGGCGTGTGCCGTTCAGAAACGCCAGGCCGCGCTCGACGGCCTGATCGGTTCGCGGCGTAATCATGTCTTTGGAGGCGGAGCCGTCCGGCAGCGCCTCGCGCCCCTCTGTGCCTTTGGGATTGTCGCCCGGCAAGGCGAGGGCGACGCCGCTCACCCCCAATAGCCCCAAGGCGCCCCGCGATACGAATTGACGGCGCGTCCACATGACTCAGTCTCCCTTGTGACGGCCCTGTTCGGCGATGGTGCGGTAATACTTGCTGATGAGCGCTTCGTACTCCGGCATGAAGCCTTTGGTGTTGGAGTAGGCGTTCATCTCGGCCCGCAGCGTCTCGGGCAGGTGGCCCCATACATCCTTATAAAGATCGGCATTGTGATCTTTAGTCGTCATGGTTTCCTTGCCGCCGTTGGCGCCTTGGCTGTTGGAGGGATCGCCGGGCTTTTGTTCACCGGGCTGCTTATCAGTGGACGACTCGCCGCGCTTGCTACCATGGCTAGTCTTCGAACCTCGGCCCTTTCCTTTTCCTTTACCCTGGCTCTTGCCCTTGCCCGACGAGCCGGACGAAGGCGACGAGGAACGGGAAGAATCCGGCTTGGACGCGGACGACTGAGAAGGATCCGGTTTCGAGGACGAGCCGGACGAACTCGTGGATTCGTTTTGGCCGTCCTTCGATTCGGGCGGATTCTCGGTGAGGTCAATGAGAGAATCGAGATCCTTGAGGGCGTCTTCCTCGGCTTGGCGCGTGGCGTCGCCGAGTTCCTTGTTGGCGAGGCGTTTCTCGATGGCGTGCATGTTCTTTGCGACGCGCTTGAGGACTTCCTCGGCGTCCTGTTGGGGCTGTTCCGGTGGGGCGCCCTTGTCGGCGTCCGGATTCGGCGCGTCGTCCGCTTTCTTTGCCTTATCCTTATCCTTTTTGTCCGCATCCGGCTTCGGGGCGTCGTCGATCTGAGGCGCGCCCTTCTTTTTAAGCAGCACGGGCGGGTCGTCGCCGGAGTCGGCGGGCGGCTCCGCGTATACGGAAAGTCCTGCCACGGCCAAGAAGCCGGCTGTGATGAGGAGGGAAGTCCTACGAACCATCGCTCGTCCTCGATTCGGGAAGGGCCGAAGTGGCACGGTCAGGAGACCGTGCCATAACGGGGATACATCCGCGCGATCTATGTAGCAGTCTAACAGGTCGCGGACCGTGCCACAACAAGGCGTCTTGGTCAGCGCAAACGGCGGCGGGGGCGCTCCCCGTCCGCAGCTACGGGGACCACCCTCCGCCGTGAGCGCGGGGGTGGTAGGGCGCGCCCCGCACTCCGCGCCGCCGTGGTTCCCCCCATTGCTCATCTTTTTGCCCGTTGCTTGACGGGCGCGGGAGCGGGATCCGATGGGCCGTGGAACCGACGTCGTATCGGCCTTTTGTCGCAGACCGGACTGCGCCACGGATTTCGGACTCGCCCTCGGCAGGTCGCCGATCCTCGGCCATGCGGCAGCAGCCGGGGCCGTAGCGGCGCGCGGGTGCTGGTAGAGTTGTACGCCAAGGTGTTGGCGCTCTGGTGGTGCTGCATTGGGGCACATGGCTGGGGGGCGGGCCGTTGAATGGCGTCAGCCTGTGGAAGCGAATGTGTGCCGTGCAAGACTTCGCCCGCAGCTTGCAGGACCGTCTGGAGGAGGGTCTGCAAGCGGTGACTCAGGTGCTGGCTCAGTTGGCCCGGCATCTGGCCCGTATTCGGCCGCAGCCTAACAAGCAGAAGAAAGCGAGTACGCGGCAACTGCTGCTCAACCCAAGGCTTGCGCCCTAAATTGTTCGCTATGGGGCTTTATCCCCGCCGCTCGCCTTCCGGATGCCGCTGTAAATTTTCCGCGACTTTTGGCAGCGCGGCGACCTGGTGATTTGCGTCGGGCGTTTTTGTGACCTATAAATTTTCTAGTAATAGCGTTCCTTTGACCTACGCGGGGCGCACGGCCCTCGGAAGAGAAGAAACGCCGATTAAGCATCGCTCCAGAACGCCTCTGATGCTACAAGAAGGGCCTCGCCATGCGCTCAGTATCCGTTCTGAAAAAACGTCGTCGTCCCGGCGCGGCCGCTGTCGAGTTGGCTGTCGTGTCACCGTTCCTCGTTTTCCTGTTCGTGATCGCTGTCGATTTCGGACGGATTTTCTATTTCTCACAGACCATCGAAAACTGTGCGAGGAATGGGGCCATTTACGGCAGCAACCTGACCACAGCACAGTCGCCTTATTCAAACATTCAGCAAGCGGCCCTGGCCGATGCTGAGAATTTGAACCCGCAGCCGACCGTAACTTCCGCAACCGGAACGGACGCATCGGGAAATGCTTACGTTCAGGTCACCGTAGCCTGGCAATTTAAGACGATCACGACTTATCCGGGAGTCCCAAGTCCTGTAAACCTTAGCCGCACCGTTCAGATGCGTGTGGCTCCGAACTAACACAAGAGGATCGGTATGCGTCTAAATCGCCGCCCTCGCCGGGGAGCCACGATGGTCGAGTTCGCCGTCGTGGGGCCGGTCACGTTCTTGTTGCTGATCGGCCTGCTCGTTGGCGGGCTTGGCGTCTTCCGCTACCAGGCGACGGCATATACGGCAAGAGAAGCATCCCGCTGGGCTGCCGTCCACGGCACGGACTATGCCCTGGAGACTGGCAATGCAGCGGCCACGGCAGCTGACGTTTACAACCAGGCGATCGCCCCCAATGCGACGGGCCTCCAGCTGAGCCAACTCAGCTATTCCGTCACCTGGAACACGAATAACAGCCCGTATCATACCACCACCGTGAACGGGCAGACCGTCAAGGTGACGAATACGGTAGCTGTCACCGTCACCTACCATTGGATACCAGAAGCGTACCTTGGCGGGATGAGCCTGAGCAGCACTTCGGTGTCCGTGATGTCCTACTAACGAAGGAGCTGAAACCCATGCGGTTGAAATCCGAAAAGAGGCGGGGGATCGTCGCCGTTCTGGTAGCGGTTTCCCTGGTTGCCATTTTAGGCGTCGTGGCTATTGCCCTGGACGGAGGCTTGCTCCTCGACAACAGGCGTAGTGTCCAGGCGGGGGCTGACGCGGCGGCTCTCGCTGCCGCCGAGGATTTCTACGCCAACTGGTCTACGAACCAGGGACTCGACCTGTCAGGTACGGCCAGGGCCAGTGCCTTGTCCACCGCTAAGACCAATGGCTACGCCAACGACGGCACGACCTCCGTGGTCACGGTCAATCTGCCGCCCAAAAATTACCTTGACGGGCCCAATAAAGGCAAACCGTTGCCTGCCGGTTATGCCGAAGTGATTATCCGGTACAACCAGAAGCGGGGTTTCAGCAGCATCTTCGGTTCCGGCGACCTTCCGGTGGGTGGCCGTGCCGTGGCCCGCGGGATGAGAAAGGCGTCCGGTATCGGCGTTCTCCTGCTGAATCCAACACTCTCGGGGTCGCTCACAATCAGTGGCTCAGCTGGCATGAAGGCGGATGGAAGCGTCATCGTGGATTCCAGCAGTTCCACGGCGGCCTCCGCCAGCGGCGGCGCCGGCCTGAACAGCTCCGAAATGGACATCACGGGAAAGGACAGTTCCTCCGGCTCGTCCTACTTTCACACCAGCCCCGGCTCCATCGACACGGGTGTGGCCGCGACCGCTGATTTCCTTACTGACGTGCCGGTTCCCGATCCGACGAAAATAGACGATCAGGGCAACCCCGGGACGATGACGACACGCAGTACCTCTTCCTACAAGCCAACGAGCGGCCAAACTATCCAACCCGGTCTTTACATCGGCGGCATCAGCATCAGCAGCCAACCCAACATCACATTCGCCCCCGGAATCTACTACTTGCAAGGCGGCGGCTTGACGATGAGCGGCGGTTCGTCCAGTTTCACCGCCACCGGCGTGATGATTTACAACGGCGTCAGTTCCGCCGGCGCCACTGGTTCAATTACCGTCAGTGGCGGTGGTACGGTGGTACAGTCGCCGCCTACCAGCGGCGCTTACTACGGAATGTCCATCTTCCAGGACAGGTCGTCAACGCAGAAGGTTACCCTGTCCGGGGGCAGCGGCTGGAACTTCACTGGCACGGTCTACGCTGCCTCGGCCCATATTGATGTGTCCGGGGGCAGTGGCGCAACAATGGGGTCGCAGTTCGTTGCAGATACCATGACCCTTTCCGGGTCCAGCACCTTCAATGACATCGACCCCTCCAAGGGGTATAGGCCACGGGACATTCGGCTCACGGAATAGGGGATCGCTCCCTTTGGAGCAACCTGGCTTTGTTGAATCCCTGCTCTGCGAGCGCTGCCGGTAGACGCGCCGGCGGAACCGGCGCCGCATCCGCGGCCGATATTTCGACCGCGGCCCGCCGGTGGTTGTGCTCGGCGTTGTAGGCGGCGTCGGCCAACAGCCGGTCCCATTGGGCCTGCAGCGCGGCCTCCCCCGAGGATGTCGGGGAACAGGGGCGATCAGCTGACCGATGGATTCAACAGAGCCACTTCAGGTGTTTGTGACGTGAAAGGAGAAACCCTCGTGAAGGTGAAGAGAAAGAAAATCTGGATCGATAGCTTTCAGACCTATCTGTCCCTACGGCTGGCTCTGTACTTTGCGCTGTACATGATCACCGTCTGGGCTTGGGTCGTCATCGACCGCAGCACCGCGGCCATGGTCGAAGCACACCTTGGACCGGCCGCAGTCTACTGGTCTGTCCTGTCGGTAAGCGTCGTCGTGCTCGTCGGTCTGCTGTTCATTTACGACATTGTGCGCTTTTCGCATCGGATCGTGGGACCGCTCTACCGCTTCCGGAAATACCTGAAAGCCATCGTGGATGGAGAAGAGCTGGCCTTGATGAAACTGCGCAAGGACGACTTCCTTCAGGAACTGAAGGACGAGTTCAACGAGGTGCTTAAGGTGCTCGAAGAGCGCGGCGCCGTGACACTCAAGACAAGCGCGGTGAATGAGGACCACAAAGTGGGTGTTCCGGGCCCGAGTTAATGTGTCCGGGGGCAGTGGTGCAACAATGGGCAGCCCGTTCGTCACGGATACGCTGACCCTCTCCGGGTCGAGTACCTTCAATGACATCGACCCGTCCAAGGGGTATGCGCCACGGGACATTCGGCTCACAGAATAGGGATCATTCCAACGGCTCCCCCCTCCGACAGATTCAGCTGGTGGAGTAGGGTGTCATCCCGAAGCCCCGGGGGCCGGTATCATCGTCGCTGGAGGTTCTGTCCATGTCCGAACACGCCGCCACTGGCAAGAATCGTCGCCTTAGCCAACGGCGCCCGGCAAAGCTACGGGTTAAGGCATTCTGCCGCCGGGGCGGGCTCGACCTGGGGACTAACCTGGCACTTTCGGTACTCCACCCCTCTGAAACCGGCATCCGCCCGGTCGTCAGTTGACCCCTCAAGCGCGTCTATCGATATGGCGGGTTTTTCGAGCGCCTGCGGAGGAATTTTATCTTCGATGCCGGGCGGAACGGGTACTTGATCTCGAACGAACAGCTGGCGAAATGCTTCCGGGCCGTTGACAGAGAAAAGGGATAGAGAGAAGGGATCGGGAGTCGTTGCCTTGGCCGACGCGGCGAATCGACTCCCGACCAATAGTGTTCGGCTCACCTCTTGCTTCCTGGACGAGCGGGTCGGGGGCGAGCATTCTTTCCCAAATTCCCGGAGAATAATCGGTGTCAGTCGTCAT
>DHJA01000029.1:0-4129 GCA_002404095.1 Planctomycetaceae bacterium UBA4732
CACAAAGTACTCCTCACGCTCCGCGTGAGGAACGGCGAGCAGAGCGTGCGGAGTACATTCTGGGCGTTCGGTGTTCCTCACGCGGAGCGTGAGGAGTACTTTGCGAAAGTACAGTTACGCTCCCCGCTCGCCAAACTGGGACACTACCCTCGTCCTTCCATCCTGGGAAGGAGGCCGTGGGCATGGTATAACTACTGGAGGTATCGAAAGGGAGGTTCCGACGTGGAAATCACTTTGACCATTCCCGAAGAGTTGGCCTTGCGGTTGCAACCCTTTGAGAAGGAGCTTCCGCAAATTCTTGAGTTGGGCATCCGCGCTTGGAACGCCGGCGGCGAGTCGGGCTTCCCAGGTTTGGCCGAAGTCCTCGAAACGCTCGCGTCCTTGCCCACGCCGCAAGAAGTTCTCGCCCTGCGACCCTCCGCGGCCCTGCAAGAACAGATTGCGGGGTTGCTGGAGAAAAACCAGAGCGGCGGCTTATCCGCCGACGAGCAACGGGGCTGGGCGCGATACCAGTACGTAGAGCATCTGGTCCGCGTGGCCAAGGCGCATGCCGCTTTGAAACTCAAACCGGCGTGAGCCTGGGCCGGCTTACGCCGTTCCGAGACCTGCTTGTTCGACCGAAGGGAATATTATTTTTTTCAGCCTCCGCACGCGCAGACCAGTGAACTGAATCCGCAACTCAAATCCGCCTCCCATAAGGAGCGAATGAGAAAAAGTCTCTTCGGTTGTGTTCGCGGCCTTACCGAATTCGTCATATTGTATTCGTCCCCATTCCTTCAACCATTCTTTGTCCTTGCCGTGCTTCACGATGCGCAACCCGGCCTTGGCGACTGTATATTTCAGTTCCAGCATCTTGCCGGGGCGGGCCAAATTGCCTTCCAACTGAACGAGGAGGGATAGCTTTCTCTTCGTCAAAAAATAAGTGAGAACCTTTGCATCATGTAGGCTGAAGCGGTCGAGGATTGTCCGCACCGCCGCTGGGAGTTGTGGCCGAATCGCGGCCAGCGCGGCGTTGTAGTGTGCGATGGCTCGGTCCCACTCGTCGGAAGCGCCTTCCGCCGCATCATCGTCGAGGGACCGACATCGTTCAAGCAGAGTATACTTTAGGTATTTCATTTCTGCCTGTTACCAGAGGCTAAAGGAGTAGGATTCATGAACGCCTCATGGGCATATACTTAATCTATCGCGTGGACATAGCCGTTAGGCGCCAGTGTCCGACGAATTCCATTCTCATCTAACCACAATCCTTTTTCCACCACGAATTCGCCGATTTTTGTCAGTGTAACGCCCGCAACCGGCTGCGTATCCACTAGCTTACATCCGTCCTCCGGCGCCACGGCGAACACCAGTTCAAAATCCTCGCCGTCACCGAGCGCATGTTCCAATGGCGACCGTCCGTCGTTCATTCCTCGCGCCGCATCCGTGATCGGGATCGCCTCCGCGTACAGCACCGCTCCGCCACCGCTCTCCTCACAGATGTGGTTCACGTCCGCCGCCAAGCCATCGCTCACGTCGATCATCGCGCGCAGCGGCGCCGCCTCGTGCAATTGCAGCGCCTCCCGCACACGCGGCGTAAAATCCAGATGCTTGCCGAGGATGCTGCCGCCCAGCGGCCCCGTCACCATCAGCCAGTCGCCGGGTCGCGCCCCGCTTCGCCGTACCACGCCGCGCGGCGTCGCCTCACCGAGTATGGTCACGCTGACGACCAGAGGGCCGTCCCAACTGTTGGTATCGCCGCCCACGATCGCCGTATCGAAAGCGTCGGCGACCTCACGCATACCCAGGTACAACTCCTCAGCCAGCGCGCGGCCGCCGTGACGCGGCAGACCGACGCTCACCAACGCCGCTATCGGCCGACCCGCCATCGCCGCGATGTCGCTCAGATTGACGGACATCGCCTTACGGCCGACGCGACGCGGCCCCGCGTCCGCCAGAATGAAGCAGCTTCCTTCCAGCAACATATCGGTCGTGGCGATACAATTTGCCCCGCCGGCCCAGTCCAACAGCGCGGCGTCGTCGCCAGGGCCGATCAACGTTCGACCCGCGACTGGCGTGCGCCGGCGCAGCCAGTCGATGAACGCAAACTCACCTGTTGAATCTGCCATTTCCTTCCCCGATCGAACGAAAGTCGAGCGCACCGACCGAAAAACTGTTGTAAACTTATCCATCGGATCACGAAGCGGCAGCGTCTCCGTTTTTAGGCCCTTTCCCCTCAAGTTTTCGGAAGAGATGCGCATGAGTTCGACAACCGTTCCCCCGGCCTCTGGCGTTCCGTCCACGCGCGTCATGCGCGTCTTCGGCGCCCACCCCTATCATACCGACGGCGACCTACTCGCCCTGTGCTTCGCCAGCGACGGCGCGCTCTGGTCGGTCGAGGAGCCTGGCGTGGTGCGCCGGTGGGATCTTGATGGCCGCCGACAAATCGGCTGGCACCATTTGGAAGAACTAGCGACCCTCTGGGCGTTTAGTCCGGACGCGCGACGTCTCGCGGCTGCCAGCGATGATTTGGCAGTATGGGAGTCCGCCACGGGCCAGATGGTTGCGTCATGGCCGCAGCCGTGCTGGGTCACAGCCGTCGCCTTCCAGCCCAACGCGGATGTACTCGCCGTGGGCTACGACGACGGCGCCGTCCGTCTGTGGGACTGGCCGAATCAGAAATTGTTGCAGGTGATTCCCGCCCACGATTCGGCGGTCAGCGCCCTGGCGTTCAGCGCGGACGGTTTACGCTTCGCCTCCGCGGGCGAGGATAGGGCGATCCATCTTTGGGAAGCCAAGACCGCCCGACCGCTCGGCAGCCTCATCGGTCACACCGACCGCATTCCCGGTCTGGTATGGCATCCTGACGGCCGGCGCCTCTACTCCGCCGGCTGGGACACCACCGCCCGCGTCTGGGATGTGGACACCTGTGAGCCGATCATTCTTCTCAACAGCCACGCCAGCCAGGTTCATACGCTGGTACTGAGCGGCGACGGCAACCTGTTGGCGTGCGCCGACTCGGCCAACACCATCCACATCTGGGACACGACCCGCAACCGCGAAGTGAGCGTACCGCCGCCTCAAGGCCGCGAGATCCGCGCGCTGGCCTTCAACCCCGACGGCCGGCGTTTAGCCTCCGGCGGCGCCGAACGTATTATCCACTTATGGGATTCGGAAAAGGCACAAAACGACGCCCGGCAAGGCGACTCCCAGACTACGCGCACTTGTCTCGCGCTTAGCCCGGACAGCCGGCGGTTGGCCACGCTCGGGGCCGGCGCTACGCTGGGAATATGGGAAACCAAAGACGCTACCTCGGGTCCGGAATTGCAAGACGCCGGGGCATTGAGGGCTTTCGCGGCCAGTCCCGACGGCAAGTGGATCGCCGGCAGCCGCGTCGTCCAAGAGCCTACGCTTGCCCTATGGGACGCCGTCACCGGACGCCAAGTAGCGCTTCTCGAAGGGCAGAGCGGACCTGTCACGGCGTTGGCATTCTCCGCGGACTCCTGCCTGCTGGCTACCGGCGGCCCGCGCCGCGGCGACGTATGGCTGTGGAACATCCCCGAAGGCGCCCCCGCGCTGCTCCTTCCCTGCGCGGCGGACGATTGCTCGGTTGAGGCGTTGGCGTTCCATCCGGTCAAGCGCGTGCTGGCCGTGGGCGGCGTCGATTGGACGGCCGCTAGCAGCTTGTTGGAAGGCTGTGTGGCGTTATGGGACGTGGGCCAGCGACGCCAACTCGCCGTCTTCCGCGGCGGGGCTGTCGGCCTGGCGTTCCACCCGAACGGCCGGCGTCTCGCCGTCGCGTCGCTGGTGCAGACGGTTCGCGTCTTGGACCTGGACGACAACGCCCTGGCGGCGGAATGGCCCGCCCACAACGACGCGATGACCTGCGTGGCATACAGCCCGGACGGCGCGCTGTTGGCCACGGGCGGCGACGATCACACCGTGCGCCTCTGGGACGCGGAGACCGGCGTCGCGCGAGCGGTGGCCGAACTGGATACGCAGGTCAAGGCGCTGTGCTTCTCTTCGGACGGCCGGCGGCTGTACACCGGCAACGGCAACGCAAGTTGCTATGAGCTGGACGTGCCGGGTCTGCTGGCGGAAGGGGTGTGACAAACCGGGCCGCGTCTCATCTCAGAGCCTGTGCGAAAAGGGC
>DHJA01000029.1:4235-19069 GCA_002404095.1 Planctomycetaceae bacterium UBA4732
CGCCCTTTTCGCACAGGCTCTCAGGGCCGAATGCGCTCGATCAGTTCGCGCAGCTTCTTATGCGCCGGCGTACGGCCCTTGGCAAGCAGCCGCGCCTCGGCCAGCGTCAGATGAGGGTCGGGGAAAGGGAGAAGGCCCAGGGCGGCTTCTACGTCAACCGACAAATGATAGCGTCCTTCTTCCAGCGCGATCATGATGCCCGCCGTGCGAACCAGTCCCAGATCGCGGTAGAAGCCGCGCACGTCGATTTTTAGGCGCCGGGTCAGAACTTCGCGGGTGAGCGGCTTGTCCGCGAGCAGATGGAGCAGACGCACCAACCGGTCGAAGCGCTCCGCGGTTACGCCGGATCGTTCAGGTGGAATCGGCGCGGCGGCGCGTTTCTTGGCCATTCCGTCCTCAATGCGTGTTCATGGTGCGCGACTCGCTTCGCGAGTCGCATGGCCGCGACGAGAAAACCTTAAGGAACTCTAGGGCCGTTGTCGTCCAATTGCAACCACCATGCGACTCGCGGAGCGAGTCGCCCACCATGCCGCGCGGCCCGGGCGCTCAGATCATGTAGTACCAATCCCCTTTGGCCGCCTCTCCTTCCTCACGGCGCGGGCAGGTCGCGCACAGGTCGTCGCCCAGGATGGCGTAGGCGCGGCGCACCGCTTGAAGCGTTGACGACTGCGCCGACGCCTCTTCCAGAAACACGCACTCCCGCGGCAGCCAATGTTGAAAGTCGAGATTGCCCAGCGCCCGCGCGAAGTCCGGGCGCACGCCGCATAGCAGCACCGTTGCTTTGAGAGCTTGCATGTCCTGGAGGAAATGTTGCAGCTTTTCCAGACACACCATATCCGGATTACGGATGCGCTTCATGCGCAAGATGACTACGCGCGCGCCTTGCTCGACCCGACGTTTGAGGTCCGCAAAGTATTCTTCCAATTCCGGGGCGGCGCCGAAGAATAACTCGCCCTCAAGGCTTAACAGCACTAGCTTGCCACATTCTGGGTCGCCCGGCTGCTTCTCGCGCACCACACGCTCGGGGCTGACGATCAGTTCACTGGCCTGTAAACGCGCGGCGCGCGGCACGAAGAACAAAAAGGAGAAAAAAGTTCCAATAAGGATGGAATACTCGATGCTGATGAATACGGCGGCGCCGGCCGTGATGAGGCAAACCCAGGCGTCGAATCGCGTGGCGCGGAGGCAGTAGCGCAGGCGCCTCCAGTCTACCAGTCGCCACGCCGTCACAAGCAATAGACCGGCCAGGGCCGATTTCGGCACGTATTGCGCCAGCCCGGCGACTGTCAGCAGCGCCCCGGCCACCGCCGCGGCTGAAATGATCCCCGACAGCCGGCTGACGGCGCCCGCCTGGTAGTTGATGGCCGAGCGCGTCAGGGAGCCGGAGCCGGGCATACAGTGGAAGAAGCTGCCGCCGATGTTGGCCAAGCCCTCGGCCAGGCACTGTCGGTTGTAGTCGAGCGGTTCGCGCGTACGGGAGGCGATCGACTTGGCGATGGCGAGCGCCTCCAACAGGCCGAGTAAGGAGATGGCCAAAGCGCTGCCGCTCAACTGGCTAACCCAATTCAATTGGGTGACGGGCGGCGCCCCGAAGGTCGGCAGCGCCTGCGGCACCGCGTTGCTGTGATCGTCCAGGCCAAACGCCCAGGCCGCTAGCGACGCCAGGATCACGCCGATAAGCATGTCCGGGATTAACACTTTCCAGCGCTTTTCCACGCCGCGCAACAGCACCACCGTCACAGCCGTCCCCGCGCCGAGCGCCAGGCAACCCATAATCACAGGGTTGCCAGCCGTCGCCGTTTTCCACAAACGCACCAACAAATGGTCGTGGCCGTCACCAAGAGACGGCAAACCTAGAAGATTCGGAAGCTGGCTGAGCGCCACGAGCAGACCGGCCCCGGCCATGAAGCCGAGGATGACCGACTCGGATACATAACGCGTCAGGTCGCCCAGTTTCAGTAGGGCGATGACCACCTGGAATATGCCGACCATGAGGGCGAGCAGCACCACCGCCTCCAAGGGGTTTGGCTTATCCAAGCTAGCGATAGCGCTAAAAACGACAAGAGAGATCGCGTTAGTCGGGCCGTTGATGAGATGCGACGAGGAGCCGAATATAGAGCCGAGCGCGGTCATGACGACGGCGGTGTACAAGCCGTATTCGGGCGGAACGTGCGCGATGAGGGCGTAAGCCATCGCCTGCGGCACCGCCACGGTCGCCACGGTGAGGCCAGCGATCAGGTCGCGGCGTAGGCCGCGCCAGCCGTAGGCGGCGAGCCGGCCGGCCATTTGGTTCTTGCCCATCCTTCGGTTTCATCCCTTGTGCGGCGCCATTCGGAACGGAGTTAGGATAAGGGATGAAGCTGCGGGCGTCATCAGGCGAGTTAAACGCATTAAGAATCGCGGGGTGCGGCGCGCGGTGGCCGCGGCCCAAATCGGCCCTACAATATGCTCTGTAACAAGTGCTTACCGGATAGAAGGGGTATGACATGGCGGACACATCAATCGTATTTGGAATACTGCTCGCCATCCTTGGCCTTTACGGCTTTTTCACCACGGGCATGGTGCATTTCACGGCTCTGATCCCGGCCGGCGTGGGATTGGTGCTAGCTGTACTCGGGGCGGTGGGACGCAAGGAGGCCTTGCGAAAGTACGCCATGCACGCGGCCGCAGCAGTTGGAATGCTAGGCTTCCTTGGCTCCGCATTCATGATCGTGCGCAAGATTCCTCAACTGGTTACGGAAGGCCGCCTAACTCACGCCGACGGCACGAGTGCAACAGATTCATTCATGGCAAACTGCGCCATGGCGGCCCTTTGCGGCGTCTTCGTCGCGCTGTGCGTGAAGTCCTTCATCGACGTGCGGCGCCGGCGCAAGGCCGGCGAGGGATCGCCCATGTCGGACGCGCGTCTTTAGTACCAGCCAATCATCTGGAGCAACGGCTTTAGTTGTTCCACGAAAAAGCCGCCCATCGCCACGACAAAGCCGAGCGCGCCAACGGAGATGCCGATGAGCCAAAACTCCTTGCGCTTCGCCAGCAGAGCCACGGAACAGAGGACCAAGGCTATTTCGATGCCCAGTTCTCCCAGGTCGAAGAAGTTACTGCTGATGTGGGCAACGTGGCCTTCGTGTTGAAGTTTCTTCGCATCCTCCTGGAGTTTTTCCGCATCCGCATCGTAGCGCTTCTCGGTATCCTGCCACTTCTTTATGAGCTCGTCCGTTTTGCCCCTACGCGGACTGTCCCCTGCCTCCTTGTCCAAGGCTTCGAGCAATTCGGCGTCGGCGGCGTACATATAGCCGCGGTTTTTCTTGGCCTGATAGTAGTTCCAGGCGTCGCTCTCCTCGGTTTTCTTGACCGTAACTTCATTGTGAGAGCGATGACTAAGCAGCGTGACGCTGGCCAGCGCCGCCGCCACGATCGCCATGGACAAGGCCACGCGCCGGTCGAACGGATTACGGGCGGCGTGTTGGGCGTGTTCGGCTTCTTCGACGTGGTGTTCGGTCCCCTGGCTCATCGTCTGCTCCGCGTCATAAGGAATGGGCTAAGGACAAATACGCCATTTGCGATAGTTTTAAGATGTCGTGGCCGGACTTTGCTCTACAACGGAGTCGAAAACTCGCACTTGTTTCCAGCCGTCCTTGTTTTCCGCGATGAAACGCAAGTGGGCCGCCGTCTCCTGATAGGCGTCGTGAGTTGCCCGGTTCGTGAAAACGATATGCAAGGCCACGTCGAAGTCGGTGTCGTTGACTTCACGGCGCAGGTCGGCCGCCAGTTCGCCGCAGGCGAAGAAGAGGATGCCGGGGTGCGCCGCTAGGTGTGTGCGGCACGCCTGGATCAGACGGGCGCGGGCGCCTTCGGAATGGTCATGCAGCGAGAAAAAGACGTTATGGGCCAACACCATATCAAACTGCCTCCAGATTCGGTCAGATGGCGATTACCTTCTTAGGTACGGCAACTGCTTCCTCCCGGCAAGCTATCTGAAGGACGTCAGAGGTTACAAACTTGTTGCGCGGCCGGGACGCCATTTAGGTTAAGGTGTCCCATGTCGTTTCGGAAAAGAGTCGGCGCCCATCGAAAGGAGCGGAAGATGTTTGCGACAAACAGATCGGGAAAAAGCGCAGGTGTGCTGGGACTTGCATTCGGCTGCGGCGTCGCGGTGTGGTTGGCCGGCACGGCCGCCGCTCAGGTCGGCCAACAGGCCGCTTTGCCTGCTGAAGCGCCCAAGGATTCAAAAGCGAAGGTCGAGATGTTTCGCAAGCGCTACCCACTCGAGTCCTTAGCCAAACGGCTGGACTACGAACCGGAAGGCGCCGAGGCATTCGCTAAGTCGAATCCGCCGCCCCGGGTCACGAAAGAAACGTTGAAGCGACTGGCCGGCGCCGAGGAATTGACGGCGGTTTACCAGAAATACAACCCGCGCGGTCAGGCGTTGAAACTCCTTCATTCCGACACGGCCGAGAAATTCATTGAGGTGCGCGATAACTTCGGCATGTCGCGCATGGTGCATATCCCGGTCCCCACGACGGTAAACCTGGAATTGGCGGCGGCGCCGTCGCTCCGCCTCGCGGAGGTACGCACGGCGGCGTCCGGCGACAAGGCGCCGAATGTGCCTAGCGAGCGTGAGACCGCGAGCTTTCCGAAAGAGGCCGACCTGTCGGCTTTCCACGAACGCGGTTTGCAAGATTTCCTTAACCCCGCCGGCTTCGGCTTCGTCAAAGATCGTGAAAACGTCGCCGGCTTTCAGGGACACCAATTCCGGACAATGCCGCAACTGCCTGTAGTACACAAGCCGCCGGACGAGCGGAAGGAACAATGGGCCGTGATCCGCCTCCAGCTGATGAGCCTTCTCAAGTACGAGCAGCCGGCCGTTTATGTCTCCGATAACCTGCCGCGCATGGACGAACTGAAAGGCGTACCGACGCGGCCGCTGATTCCGTTCGAGGAAAAGAGCCTTAAATCGCTCCGCAAAGGCGACGATCTGGCGACGGAAACATCCGGCGACCGCATCCGCATGGTCGGTTCGCTGCGGGCGAGCAAACAGTGTCTTGAGTGCCATGAGGTAAAGCGCGGCGATCTGCTCGGTGCGTTCTCATGGGAACTGCAGAGGCAGCCGGTTGACGAAAAGAAGTAATACGACTCGCCCAACGTCCTCGCACCCCGGACTCGTGAGTACACTTCGCCCGGGGCTTTATTACAGTCGCCCAAGGGGCTCCGGCCGCTAAATGTTCTCCGGTCTTGGAGCCCGGCTGAGGGCGACTGCAATAAAGCCCCGGGCGAAGGTACTCCTGAGTCCGGGGTGCGAGGGCTATCCGTTCCACCTACCCCAATCCTTCGCGCAAACAATCTCAATACAAATACGTTTATTCGCATGGCATCGGCCTGGGATTCGGGTAAAGTAGAGATACCCGCCTGACGTCCGCCGTCCCGCCTGCCAACGACTGGATGGATGCCATGAAACCCGCTACTCTCCTCGGATGCCTATGCGCCTCGGCCCTATGCTTGCTGACTTGCGCCGCCCGTGCGTCTGCGGCCGATTCGGACAAGCCGGCGCCGGCCTCGCCGGAAGCGGTGCAATTCTTCGAGAGCAACATCCGCCCCGTTTTGGCCGACAATTGTTTCAAGTGTCACGGCCCGGCCAAACAGCGCGGCGGCCTGCGCCTCGACACTCGCGGCGACGCCATGACCGGCGGCGACAACGGCAAGGCCGTCGTACCCGGCGACGCCGAAAACAGTCTGCTCCTCCAGGCGGTCGCCCACTCCAACCCCGACCTTAAACCGATGCCGCCGCCGCCGGCGAAACTGTCGCCTAAACAGATCGCCGATCTGACGCAATGGGTGAAGATGGGCGCGCCGTGGCCGGGCCAGGAAAAGACCGTCGCGTCCGCTTCGACTATCCGCCGCGGCAAGTTTGAGATCAGCGACAAAGATCGTGCGCATTGGGCGTTTCAGCCGGTCAAGCGGCCGGCCGTCCCGGTCGTGAAGAATGCGCAGTGGGTCAGAAGCCCCATTGACGCCTTTATCCTCTCCAAATTGGAGGAGAAAGGGCTGCGACCGAACCCGCCGGCGACGAAGCGCGAACTCATCCGCCGCGTCACCTACGACCTAACCGGCTTGCCGCCGACGCCGCAAGAAGTCGAGGCGTTCACAGCGGACCCTTCGCCTCTTGCGTATGAGGTACTAGTGGATCGGCTGCTGAATTCGCCTCACTACGGCGAACAATGGGGCCGGCACTGGCTCGACCTCGTGCGCTTCGCCGAAACCAACAGCTACGAGCGTGACGGCGACAAGCCCAACGCCTGGCGCTACCGCGATTACGTCATCCGCTCATTCAACGCTGACAAGCCGTATGACCAGTTCGTCCGCGAGCAATTGGCCGGCGACGAATTGCGCGGCGCGGACGGCGACGCGATAATTGCCACCGGCTACTACCGCCTCGGCATATGGGACGATGAGCCGAGCGACCGCGATCAGGCCCGTTACGAAAACCTCGACGACATCATGGCCACCACCGGGCAAGTGTTCCTGGGCCTGACGGTCGATTGCGCCCGCTGCCACGATCACAAAATTGATCCGATTGCGCAGAAGGACTATTACGGCCTGCTCGCCTTCTTCCAGAACATCACGAATTACACCAACGGCGACCCCACGGATCAGGCGCCGATCTTCAATGAAGCGTCCGAGAAACCGGCCTACGAGCAGCATCTGCGCGAAGCTAACCGCCGCCGCGAGGAGATGAAGGTTGATCTGGTCGCTATCGAGACGGACTTCAAGAAGCTGTATGGAGCGCCGACCGACCCAGTGAAGATGCGGACGCCGTTTCACGAGCGCATCGCCGCCGACGGCCTGCGTCTGCTCGGCAAAGAACGATATAAGCACTATGAAGACCTTCGACGAGAACTAGGGTCGATTAAGCCATTGCCGGGGCCAGCCGGTACAACATTGGCCGTGAGCGAGACGGGCCGGACGGCGCCGGATACCTTCGTCCTGATGCGCGGCAACGCCCACGTGCCCGGAGATAAGGTCGAGCCGCATTTTCCGCAAGTGCTGACATCGACGCCGCCCGTCTTGCCGGCGATGGCGAAGGACGCGAAGACGTGCGGCCGGCGGCTGGTCCTGGCGAACTGGATCACATCCAAAGACGATCCGACGGCCGCCCGCGTCATGGCTAACCGGCTCTGGCAGTACGATTTCGGCCGCGGCATTGTCCGCTCGCCCAACAATTTTGGAACCCAGGGCGATAAACCGACGCATCCCGAACTGCTCGACTGGCTGGCGTCCGAATTGGTGGACGGCGGATGGCGACTCAAGCCGCTGCACCGGATGATCCTGCTGTCCAACGCTTATCGTATGTCGTCGCGCGGCGATGCCGAGGCGTTGAAGGCTGACCCGGTGAATGACCTGTTCTGGCGGTTCGACATGCGCCGACTGACGGCGGAGGAAGTCCGCGACTCCATCCTATGCGCGAGCGGCGCCTTCAATCCGAAGATGTACGGCGCCGGCGTTTACCCAGAGATACCGAAGGAAGTGCTGGCGACGGAATCGCATCCGGGCGCCGGCTGGGGTAAGTCGCCGCCGGAGGAGCAGGCTCGCCGCAGCGTCTACGTCCACGTCAAGCGGTCGCTGATCATGCCGCTGCTGGATACCTTCGACCTGGCCGAGCCGGATCGCACGACGCCGGTGCGCTTCTCCTCGACGCAGCCGACGCAGGCGCTAACGCTGCTTAACAGTGTGTTCACGAACAAACAGGCCGCCTTGTTCGCGGAGCGGTTGCGCCGGGAAGCCGGGCCGGACGTGGGGCAACAGGTCCGGCTGGCGTTGTATCTGGTCACCTCGCGGCCGGCGACGGACGAAGATGTGCGGCGCGGGCTGGACCTGATCGACGGGCTTGAGAAGAAGGACGGCGTGACGCCGGAGACGGCGCTAAAAGATTTATGCCTGATGGCGATGAATTTGAACGAGTTTATGTATCTGGATTAACCATAATGGCGAATAATTTAGATGAAATCATTCGAGCAATTCATGCGTACCAAGCCGTCGTTGGGGCTGAGGCGCAGACGCGACACTTGTTGCAGCAAATCTTACACGACGCGGTTGAATTGCCGCCAGCGATTGCGGGACAGCCATATCCGAAGGTGCCGCCTGGCTGTTTAAATTGGTTTCAGTTCCACCCTGCGGAGCCTGCCGTAGGGAACGCCAAACCTTATTTCAAATATCAAAACTGGACGAATGGCAAGAAAGGGCGAGGCGGCTTATGGGGGCAGCTCCAATTCTAGCCGACTAGACTTGGGAGGCAGCCCCTCATGTGAAAGGGGCGAGAAGATGGCCTACATGTTTGAGGTATATTACAAGACCCCGCCGGACACGAAGAAAGAAGCGGCGATCTCGGAGCGCGTTTCCAAACTCGGCGGGCGCCCGGATTATCGTGAGGAGCCAGACCCAGATAATGATTGGGAGAGCGATGAGGAGGTACAGACCAATACAGGCGCCTGGGACACTGTTACTCTTACATATGAGTTCGATCACCTGGAACAGGCCGAGGAGGCCGCCGAGTTCTTGCGACGAGAGGGAGAGCATGTGGAAGGACCACAAGATTATGGTCCCTGAAGCCCTGCCCGCCTTTACTAATTGGGAGGTCGATCTTGTCACATTCCCCATCTAATGCGGGCGCCTTCTGCCGTCGCACCCGCCGCGAATTCCTGTGGGAAGCCGGCGCCGGCTTTACCGGCGTCGCGCTCACGGGCATGCTCTCCCAGGCCGGCTTTTTCAACAAGCTCGCGGCCGCCGAGACGGACCACAAGTTCGCCAACCCGTTGGAGCCAAAGCCTTCGCCGCTGCCGGCCAAGGCCAAAAGCGTCATCTTCCTCTTCATGTACGGCGGCCCTTCGCACATCGATACCTTCGACTACAAGCCGAAACTGTACGACCTTGACGGCAAGACCATTCCGGTCAAGACGTTCGGCCGCGGCGGCAAGAAGAACGAGGGCCGCGTCGTCGGCCCTAAGTGGAAGTTCAAGCAGTACGGCCAGTGCGGCAAGTGGGTCAGCGACCTCTTCCCCAACCTGGCGACTTGCGTGGACGACATCGCGTTCCTCCACTCCATGACGGCCGATTCGCCCATTCACGGATCGGCCATTCTCCAGATGAACACGGGCAAAATCTTGTCCGGCAATCCGTGTTTGGGTTCGTGGGTGAACTACGGACTCGGCAGCGTCAACGAGAACCTGCCCGGTTTCGTGGTCATGCTCGACCCGACCGGCGGGCCGATCAGCGGCGCCAAGAACTGGTCAAGCGGCTACATGCCGGCCAGCTTCCAGGGCACGGTGTTGCGCTCGGCCGGCGACCCGATCCTCGACCTCAACCGGCCCGAGGGCATGAGCCAAGACGCCCAGCGGCGCCTGCTCAACACGCTCGACGACTACAACGCCTCCCACCTCGCCGAACGCGCCGACAACAGCAACCTGTCGGCCCGCGTCGCCAGCTACGAGCTGGCCTTCGCTATGCAGCGGCACGCGCCAGAGGCGGTCGATCTCAGCCAGGAGCCGGAGTCGGTCAAGCAGCTTTACGGTATTAACGATCCGAAAACGCAGGAATTCGGCCGTCGCTGTCTGCTTGCCCGCAGGTTGGTGGAGCGCGGCGTGCGCTTCATCCAGCTGTACGCCGGCGGCGCCCACAATGACGACAACTGGGACGCCCACGGCGACCTGGAGCGCAACCACAATTTCCACGCCGGCCGCACTGACAAGCCGATTACAGGACTCATTAAAGATCTGAAGCAGCGCGGCATGTTGGACGACACCTTGATCGTCTGGGGCGGCGAGTTCGGCCGACAGCCGACGGCGGAATACGCCAAGGGCACGGGCCGCGACCACAACGCCTATGGCTTTACGATGTGGATGGCGGGCGGCGGCATCAAGGGCGGCGTCAGCGTCGGCACGACGGACGAAATCGGCTCGGCGGCGGTGGACGACCGTTTCCACGTCAAGAATCTGCATGCGACAGTGCTGAACCAACTCGGCTTCGACCCGAACAAGCTGACGTATTTCTATAATGGGCTGGACCAGAAGCTCGTCGGCGTCGAGGGGGCGGACCCGATCAAGCAGATAATCCAATAAACTTAAGCGGCGAGTTTATCGGCGGGAGGGGGCGAGGAGACCTCGCCCCTACACGACCCCACGATATCGTAGGGGCGAGGTCTCCTCGCCCTCAATCCGTAACGTGCCACGTCTACACTTAAAAGGAGACATTTTGTGCCCCAAACACGCATTCTCGCAGTCGGACTTCTACTGTTGTGCGGTGCAATTGCGCGGGCTGAGACGCACATCATCGTCGCCGACCACGAAAACAAGAAGGTCATCAAGATCAAAGAAGACGGCACGCTCCTTTGGGAAACCCGCAACGACAACGGCCATGACGTTCAGCTATTGCCCAACGGCAACCTGCTCATCGTCTGCGGCCCGACCGTGCAGGAGATCGACAAGGACAAGAAGGTGGTCCACGAAATCGGCAGGCCCGTGATTAGCGCCGCCGAATCCGCGCAACGGCTGCCGAACGGCCATACCGTCATCGCCGACAACGGCAAACATCAGGTCGTCGAACTGGACGATAAGGATCAGGTCGTCTGGAGCTACGACGTTCCCAACGACAACAAACGGCCGAACCCGACCATGAGGCAGATGCGCCGGCTCGATAACGGCAATACGCTCATCTGCGCTAGCACCGAGGATAAGGTGATGGAGGTGTCGCCGGACAAGAAGGTGGTGTGGAGCTACTCGCTGCCATTTCCGTATCTGGCGACGCGGCTGACTAACGGCCACACAATCATCAGCAGCGGCGACGGTTACGGCAGCCCGCAAGGTTTCTTCGTGATCGAAGTAGACAAGGACGGCAAGGAAGTCTGGAAGTACGGCGGCGCTGACGCCCCGGCGGAGCAGAAACTGAACTGGCCGAGCGGCTTCGTGCGCCTCGCCAACGGCGATATGCTGATTTCAGAGGCCCACGCCGGCGACATCCGCGAGGTGTCGGCCGACAAGAAAACTGTGCGGACGATCAAGAGTCCGGCGATGAAACATCCTTGTACGCTCGTGGTTGTGGATGAATAATGCGGGCGTCGGCACGGCGTTCCGCTGGGGGAGATGCAGAAGAGGGGGCATCGTACATTTACGTTCCGAATGTACGATGTCATCCTTTCCGCAACCTTCCGAATGCACGTCAGCGTGGCCCGTTAAGCCGCGCGGCAATTTTGGTGAATTGCTCAAGCGCGGTTTCCAGTTCGTCCGCGATTTCCGTGGCGATGACGCCCGGAGCCGGCAGCGAATCGGTATCGGTCAGGCTGCGGTCTTTGATCCAGAAGAGGTCGAGACTGAGCTTGTCACGTTTGAGCAGGTCTTCGTAGTCATAGCACCGCCAGCGCCCGTCGGGCGTCTCCTCCGTCCACGTCGCTTTCCTCTTGTGAACCTTGCCGGGCTTGTAGCAATCAACGAACTCGGCGAAGTCATCCCGATGAATCGGCGACTGCTTTTGCGTGAAGTGCTTATTGGTTCGCAGGTCGTAAACCCAGAGCTTGTCGGTCCACGCTTCGGGGCGGCCTTCCTTCTTGTCGAAGAAGAGTACATTGGCCTTTACGCCGGCCGAATACCAGATGCCGGTCGGTAGGCGCAGCAGGGTGTGGACGTTGCATTTCTGGAGCAGGTTGCGGCGGACCTTCTCGCCCGCGCCGCCCTCGAAGAGGACATTGTCGGGGACCACCATCGCCGCGCGGCCGTTGATCTTTAGCAGCGAGAATATGTGTTGCACGAAGTTGAGCTGTTTGTTGCTTGTGGACGTCCAGAAATCCTCGCGCACGATGACCTGGTCGTCCTTCTCCATATCGCCTTGCTCGTTCACGAAAAGCAGGTTCTGCTTTTTGCCAAACGGCGGATTGGCAAGGACCATCGTGAATTCCTGGCTCCACGGCGCGGCCAGGCTGTCGTGCCCGGAGTGGACGACAATCTTGTCGCCGCCGATGCCGTGCAGATAGAGATTCATCGCGCACATACGGCCCACCTTGGGCGAGATCTCCATGCCCTCGACCAACTCTTCGCGCAAGGCCCGCTTCTCGTCGCGGTTGAGTTCTTTCTCGAACTTATCGAGTACATAGTTATAAGCGGCGCATAGAAAACCCGCGGTGCCGGCCGCCGGGTCGCAAATACGGTCTTGCGGCGTTGGCTGCATCACCGCGACCATGGTCTGGATGACGGGCCGCGGCGTGAAATGCTGGCCTGCGCCGCGGGCGGACTCCGCCGCCGACCTTTGCATTAGCTCTTCGTAGATCGTGCCCTTCACGTCCACCGGCAAGCTGAGCCAGTCCACCTTGTCGATGAGGTTGACGATAAGCTGCTTGAGAAGCGCGGGGTTGTGGATCTCGCAGCGGGCGCTTTTGAAGATGACGCCCAGCATTCCCGATTTCAGCGCCAGCTTTTCGAGAATGCCGCGATATGTGTCCTCCAGCTTGGCGCCATCGAGCGGCAGCAATACTTTCCAGCCCAACGCCGGTGGCACGATAGCGGGCTTGTTGTGTGGCTCCTCTGTGAGCTGGTCCGCCCGGCATCTTGCAACACTCCAGCGTAGCTCCAGGCTCGCTTGCCGATTTGGGATGGGTCCATTGGAACCTACTTTCTTGTCGCGCGGAACTCGAAATGTACTCCTCACGCTCCGCGTGAGGAACCATCCCCAAACTCCACGCACCAATTACCCTTGAGCCGAATAGTGTACAAACTCCCCAGCTTGCAACCGGGATCGATTCGGATTATCCAGGAGGTAGGCCCGCAAATACTCAAACTGTTCCACGGAACGGACCAGATGATCGAACCCATCTTGCTGCCAAAACCGGCCCTTACGGTGCAAGACCCGGTTGATCTTCGCAGCGGTGAAATGCTTCCACGATTCGCACTGTTGCAGCAGTGCCTCCTCGTGTGGAAAAGCAACCAAAACATGAACGTGATTCGGCATTATCACAAAATCGGTCAGATCGTAACGGTCCCCGTCGAAGTGTCGCAGACTGTCCGCGACAATGCCCGCCAGTTCAGGCCGGCGCAGCACGCAATCCCCGTGGCACCGGTCGAGGTGGTCGTGCCAGCGGTCTGACAGTAGCCGTTGGAATTCGCGGATCAGGCTCGCACTGAGTTGCCGCAAACGGGCTTCGCAATCTGCCGTGGCGGGTTCGATGCCGTGCGCCCGCAACCAGACGTCTCGTTCCGCTTGCCATTCCCGAACAACCCGCTCTGGCATGGAGTCCCACGTCCGCCAAGTGATAAAGGTAATCGTCCCTGCCTGCGCCCAGTGTGGTAATCGGCGATGCGCGACCGCGAATTCCTGGTTCGGATCGAAAACCTGCATCGTTTGCTCCACTGGACAATGTGTAAATTACGTCACGCGGAGCGTGACGAGTACACTTTTCGCTTAATGTACTCCTCACGCTCCGCGTGAGGATTTCTTTTTTCGCCCCGATCCACGAACTCTCAAGTGGGGGCGTTTGGCGACCGTCGTTTCGCGGGCGCGCTCCACACGCTCGGCGGCGATTCGCTTCAATAACTCGGCGGGTTCATCGTTCGGGTCTTGCGGGACGAGTTGACCGGTGAAGGCGTGGCGGAGGATGGATTGCCGCAACGCTTGCGCGCTTTTCAGCTTGGCTTCGAGGTCGGCTTCGAGATGCTCGATGACGGAAAGGTGGTCTTCGACGGCTTCGACGATCACGTGTTGTTCCGCGAGGGGAGGAAGGGGGATCACGAGTTCTCTTAACCTGGCCTGCGTCAGATTCACACCACTGTCGCTGATTCCAGTCTTAAGAGCGTCCAAAGCATCGACGATATGCGGTGCATTAAGGCACACCTCCAGGTACGCAGGCAGTACACGGTCGTCTTTGCCCCGAATCAGATATGCCTTATCGCAGAGTATGAGACGCGAGCGCGACTGCCGAACCAAGCACGTGACACCGGCGCGCGTTCGAGGGCCGGCGCGTGTCATCACGAGATCGCCTTGAGCGAGTTGCAGATGCGGTCGTGGTGTCAACGCGCTCGGCAAACGCTTGTTCTCGGCAGGAAGAAATCGCATCGGCTGTATAGCGGTTGTCTTGATGACCGCCCAAATCTCCGGATCCGCTGACGCCTCGTTTTGGCATTTAGGGCTCCACCCCTGGTAGACCGTTTCAATTACCGTTCCAAATGGATAGTAAGCTGGAACTGATTGACCAGGAACGAGCGCGCCTTCCACCGCCGCCTTCAGCACCGCCGCCCGGTAGAGCGCCAGTTTTGCTTGTGCCCGCTCCAACGCCGCCACGCCCGCGTCGAGATCGGAGAGGAGTTCGTCGAGGGCGTCGGCGATGCGCTGTTGCTCGGCAGCCGGTGCGACGGGGAAAGAGAATTCTCGGACAACCTTGCCGGATACAGCCTTGAAAGTTGTTCCAGTTCCCTTCGCGTCCAGCTCCGCAGCAAACCTGCGAAAAGCGTGAAGTAGGTATTTGAGGTTGATACCTGGTTCGGGACGAATTGCTGCTAGTCCACGACCTATGCAGCACTTGACCGGGGCAAGGTTCGTTGGTCCAACGGGGGCACGGACGGTGAGAAGAACGTCACCCGCTTTTGCGACCTTGCCAGGACGTGAACACCAGACCCTCGGCGTTGGATAGAGGTCGCCGAACTCGGCTTTGCCTTGAAAGAAGGGCAGGCCATTGCCTTCCGAATTGTAAGTTGATGAGGGAGGAGATTGCCCCATCAAAATCCAGGAGATATGCGACAGCTTGGCTCTAGTCCACCCCGGCGGCGATGTCTGTCCGCTCGTGTCGCTCATGCCGCCAACCTTTC
>DHJA01000254.1:0-7317 GCA_002404095.1 Planctomycetaceae bacterium UBA4732
ACGAGTGGTGCAAGGAGCATTTGGCCCCGACCCTGTTCGGTCAACGCAAGATGGCCTTTGCGGGCAGCGCAACAAAACCCGCATGAAACAGTACCGTGGGCTTTCATCAGCCCACCCCAACACTCCCCCACAAGGGGGGAGGGAGCAGATCGGCGCGGATGCCTAAATCGGGAGGCACACCCACTTGTTCCCGTTCCCCTTGACCGGGTGAGGGCGAAGGAGTAACGTCCCGCCCCTTGTCGCGGTCCCCTGTCGGTCGCGGCTAAACGATTGCCCGGGAGGAACAGGTTATGAAGAGATTTTCAACACTCATCGGGGCGAGCTTGATGATGTTGCCCCTGGCCGGCGCTGCCCTTCAAGCGCAAGACCGCGAACGGTCCACGCTGCGGTACGCCGACGACACGGTCGATGGTCTGGCCAACGTCTCTCTCAAGGGCATCCCGCCGGCCCTGATGCAAGACGCCCAAGGCGTGGCCATTATCCCGCGCGTCATTAAGGCCGGTTTCGTGCTCGGCGGCCGCTTCGGACGCGGCGTGGTCATGGCCCGACAGCCGAACGGCGACTGGAGCAATCCGGTGTTCATAAGCCTGGCCGGCGGCGGCGTCGGCTTTCAGGCGGGCGTCCAATCCACCGACGTCATCCTGGTCTTCAAGACGCGGGACAGCGTTAATCGCATTCTGGAAGGGAAAGACAAGGTCACGCTGGGAGCGG
Source organism: Planctomycetaceae bacterium UBA4732 (assembly GCA_002404095.1). Taxonomy (GTDB): domain Bacteria; phylum Planctomycetota; class Planctomycetia; order Gemmatales; family Gemmataceae; genus UBA4732. The sequence goes on from DHJA01000254.1 coordinate 712, forward strand.
ATATCGGCGTGGCGGCCGGGCCGGTCGGCCGGCAGGCCGAGGCGTCCACCGACGGCCAGCTGAAGGCCGAAATCTATTCCTACTCTCGCAGTCGCGGCTTGTTCGCCGGCGTGTCGTTGGAAGGGGCCGGCCTGCTGGTCGACGCCGACGCCAACGCGGCGTTCTACGGCCTTCGCGGCGGCCGTCCGGCAGACGTTTTGGCGCTGCCCGGCAGCGAGGCCGTCGAGGTGCGGGGTTTGAAGGATCGCCTCGTCAGGTTGGCCGCGCCGTCGCCGCCGCCGGCCCTGACGAACGGAACATTTGTCCCTGCGACTCAGTTCGCTCCGCCGCCTCCGAAGCGTTAGTGAGTCCGGCGGAAAGAATGTCCGGGGCTTAATGCCCGCCGTCCGGCCCGCCGGGATAAACCCGGCGGCTCGCCAGATCAGAGAATCAAAAATCCCAAACTCGTTTGCTGCCAACCGCCGCCGCGCGATATACTCCATAAGTCACTTCTGACCGTCCCCTGCTGCCGTCGCCGTCAGCCGAGAACGCCCCGTCCGCTTTCAGGTTTGAGGTGCGACATGGTCCACCCCGCGGACGACAGCTTGGACTCGCCGACCCACGTGCTCCTGACCGCCGAGCGCCGCGCCGCGGCCCAAGCGGCCATCCTGCAAACGGCTCTGGACGCGATCCTTACCATCGACCATGAAGGCCGGATCGTCGAGTTCAACCCGGCGGCCGAACGCATCTTCGGGCACAAGCGGAACGACGTGTTGGGCCGCGATATGGCCGGTCTGCTGATTCCGCCGCGGCTGCGCCAGCAGCACTATCGCGGACTGACCCACTACCTAGCGACCGGCGAAGGTTCCGTCCTAGGCCGGCGCGTCGAAATGCCAGCCTTGCGCGGCGACGGCGTGGAATTTCCTATTGAACTCGCCATTGTCCGCATTCCCGGCGAGCCGCCGCTGTTCACGGGTTACGTCCGTGATCTTTCCGCCGCCAAGCGCGCTGAGGAGGCGGCGCGGGAGACCGACCATCGCAAAGACGAATTCCTGTCGATGCTGGCCCACGAACTGCGCAACCCCCTCGCGCCGATCTTGAATGCCCTGCACGTCGCCCGCCAGCCGGAGACTTCCGCCGCCGACTGCGAACAAGCCTTAATCCTTGCCGATCGGCAGGCCCGACACTTAACGCGCATCGTGGACGACTTGTTGGACGTTTCGCGCGTGATGCGCGGCAAAATTCAGATGCGCCCGCAACGGCTCGACCTGGGCAACCTCGTCCAAACGGCCGTTGAGGACCGGCGATCTGTCGTGGAGCAGGCGGGCCTTTCGCTTGAAGTGAAGACGCCGGCGGCGCCGGTTTGGGTCCACGGCGACGCCACACGCTTATCTCAGGTTTTCCAAAACCTCCTGGACAACGCCGTCAAGTTTACCAATCGGGGCGGGAGCGTGACGGTCCGCTTGGCGATAGACGAGGGGCCGCAAGCGGTCGTTACCGTCGGCGACAGCGGCATCGGCATCGAGCCGGAGATGCTTCCCCGACTGTTCGACGTTTTCGCCCAGGCCGACCGAACCCTGGAGCGCACGCGCGGCGGCCTGGGTCTGGGCCTCTCGGTGGTGAAAGGCTTGATTGATTTGCACGGCGGTCAAGTCGAGGCGGCCAGCAAAGGTCCGGGGCGCGGCGCCGAGTTTACCGTCCGGCTTCCGGTGGAAGCAACGCCTCCTACCCTTACCGACACCTCCACGTCTTCGGCCGCGAACGCGACAACGGCAGTTCCGTCGCGCGCGGGGCTGCGCGTGTTAGTGGTGGAGGATCAGCGCGACGCCGCCGCCAGCCTGCGGATGCTGTTAGAGATGCTCGGCCACGAAACGCGGGTTGCTTACACCGGTCCCGACGGCGTACGCGCGGCGGAGGAGTGGCGTCCCGACATCGTATTGTGCGACATCGGCCTGCCGGGGCTGGACGGCTACGGCGTCGCCCGCGAGTTGCGGCTCAACCCGATCACCGCCCATGTGCGCTTGCTCGCGCTGACCGGCTACGGCACCGATGAGGACCGCCGTCTGACGCGCGAGGCGGGCTTCGATTTGCATTTGACGAAACCAGTCGCGCCCGAGATTCTGCAAGACGTACTGGCATGGCGCGGCGCCTAGTGCAACGTCACTCGTGGTTTGATGGGTCGAGTGGGACGGGCTTCCAGCCCGTCCATGGCAAACCGGACGGGCTAGAAGCCCGTCCCACCTATCAAACCAGGCCTGACAATGTACTAGCCGTGGCATCGACAATTCTTATGGCGCCGTCATAACGCTTCCCTGGCGTGAAGAATCTCTGTTATGGCACGGTCTCCTGACCGTGCCATAACCCTGCGCTTCCTATACTTTTCCAGTGAGGGTCTTATCACGGTTCGGCGGGGTTTACGGGGCGTCGTATGGACATCGTGATCCTGACGAACGAGTACCCGCCCAACGTCTACGGCGGCGCCGGAGTCCACGTGGAGTATCTCACGCGGGAATTGGCTCGACTCGACGGGGCACGGCACACGGTCCAGGTTCTCTCCTTCGGCGATCAGTCCATTCAGGAACGGAACCTAACGGTGCGCGGAATACAGCCCAATTGCGACATCCCTTGTCAGGATTCGCGGCGCATGAAACTTATGGACCCGCTGATCCGCGATCTGGCGATGGCGGCGGCAATCGACAAGGCCGACGTGGTCCATTGTCACACTTGGTACACGCACTTCGCCGGCTGTCTTGTCCAGCAGCTGACGGGGGCCGCCTTGGTGCTGACCACCCATTCGCTGGAACCGCATCGTCCCTGGAAGGCCGAGCAACTCGGCGCCGCCTATCGGGCCAGTTCCTGGTTGGAGAAGACTGCGTACCAGAACGCCGACGGCGTCGTTGCCGTCTCCGAGGCGATGCGCGAGGACGTTCACGACCTGTACGGCGTTTCACCAGACCGGATTCGCGTCATCCCCAACGGCATCGATCTGGACCAGTACCAATCGACGCCGGATCGCGCGGTGCTGGCCAAATACCAGATCGACGCGGACAAGCCGTTCGTGCTATTCGTCGGCCGCATCACCCGGCAGAAGGGAATCATTCACCTCGTTAGCGCCCTCAAATATCTCCGACCGGGTACGCAGGTCGTCCTCTGCGCCGGCGCGCCGGACACCGAGGAAATTGGCCGGGAAATGGCGGAACGAATCGAGCAGGCGCGGCGCGAAACCGCAAATCCTATCATCTGGATTGCCCAGATGGTCCCTAAAAGCGACGTGATCGCCTTGTACAGCCAGGCCAGCGTGTTCGTTTGCCCCTCGGTTTACGAGCCGTTCGGCATCATCAATCTGGAGGCGATGGCGTGCGGCACGCCCGTGGTCGCCTCGGCGGTGGGCGGCATCAAAGAGGTGGTCGTCTCCGGCGAGACGGGCCTGCTCGTGCCCTTCGAGGCGCGCGGCGCGACCGACTTCGAGCCGCGCGACCCCGAACGGTTTGCCCGCGACTTGGCCGCCGCTATGAACGACTTAGTTGCGGACCCGGAACGCCGAAGGCAGATGGGCCTGCGCTCTCGGGAGCGCGTCGAGCGCCTCTTTAGTTGGAAGAGCGTCGCCCGGCGGACCTACGATTTTTATCAGTCTCTAATCGACCTTCGAGGCGCGGTTAATTTATGAATCCTGTCGCTCCGCGAGTCGTCATTGAAGGCGTCGATCCCGAGATCGATGGCGGACTTTTTCCCATCAAGCGAACGGTGGGCGAAGAAGTGGAGGTCCGCGCCGACGCTTACGCCGACGGCCACGACGCGCTGGCCGTGGTGCTCCGCTACCGCCAGGGCGGATCGCCGGACTGGAACGAAACATCCATGACCGCGCTAGGGAACGACCGCTGGAAGGCGCGGTTCCGCGTGTTGGAGTTGGGCCGCTACGAATACACCTTGCAAGCATGGATCGACCGCTTTGCCACCTGGCGCAAGGAGCTTACTAAGAAGGCTGAGGCGGGGCAGGACGTGGCGAGCGAATTGCTCGAAGGCGCGGAGCTTCTGTCCCGCACGGCCCGCCAGGCGTCTGCGGCCGACGTCCATTGGATTCGGGAGCGGGCCGTCGTCGTGGGCGGCAAGAGCGATCAGGCGATCCGCGTCCAGGCGGCGCTCGATCCGCCGCTGGCCGAGGTTATGGCCCGCAACGCCGATCGCACCCTCGGCGCGGTCTACGAGCGGATCCTAAGCATTACGGTGGAGCAGGAGCGCGCCCGCTACGGCGCGTGGTATGAATTATTCCCGCGCTCGTGCGCCGGCGACCTGGGTAGTCATGGGACATTTAAGGACTGCGAAAAGCGTTTATCCTACGTCGCCGGCATGGGCTTCGACGTGCTGTACCTGCCGCCGATCCATCCCATCGGCGTGAGCTTCCGCAAAGGGCCCAACAACACTCTCAAGGCAGGCCCGAACGACCCCGGCAGTCCGTGGGCCATCGGCGCCAAGGAAGGCGGCCACAAGGCGATCAACCCGGCGCTCGGCACGTTGGCCGATTTCGACCACCTCGTGGCGGCGGCGCGCGTGCAGGGAATTGACATCGCTATGGACGTCGCTTTTCAGTGTTCGCCGGACCATCCTTACGTTACGGAGCATCCCGAATGGTTCCGTCATCGGCCCGACGGCACCATCAAATACGCCGAAAATCCCCCTAAAAAGTATCAAGACATCTACCCGCTCGATTTCGAGTGCGCCGACCGGCAAGGACTTTGGGACGAGTTGCTCAGCGTGGTACTCTTCTGGGCCGAACACGGTATTCGCATCTTCCGCGTGGACAATCCGCACACCAAGCCGTTCCGATTCTGGGAATGGCTTATCGCCAAAGTCCGCGAAAGCTATCCTGACGCCGTGTTTCTTTCGGAGGCGTTCACGCGGCCGAAGGTGATGCGCCGCCTGGCCAAGATGGGCTTCTCGCAATCGTACAGCTACTTCACCTGGCGCAACACTGGGCCGGAGATCGCCGCCTATTTCACGGAACTGACGCAAACCTCCGTGCGCGAGTATATGCGCCCCAACCTGTTCGCCAATACGCCGGACATCCTACCCGAGTTTTTGTGGCACGCGGGGGTGAACGCCTTCCGTTCCCGTCTGGTGCTGGCCGCGACCCTTGGAGCGACCTACGGCATTTACGGCCCGCCGTTCGAGAATTGCGAATCGCGTCCGGCCGCCCAGGGTGAAGAGTATCTCGACTCCGAAAAGTATCAGATACGTCATTGGGATTGGGAGCGGCCGAACGTCTTCCGCGAGTTCATCGCGCTCGTCAACCAGATCCGCCGTGAGAATCCGGCGCTCCACTACGATCACCGCCTGCGTTTTCATCCGACCGACAACGAAAGTCTGCTCTTTTACAGCAAGACGACGGCGGATTTGTCGAACATCATTCTGGTGGTGGTGAACGTTGATCCGCACCACGCGCAATCGGGTTGGGTACACGTGCCATTGGCCGAGTTGGAGTTGGAGCCGGAAACTTCTTATCAGGTCCACGACCTTCTCACGGACGGCCGTTTTCTCTGGCACGGCGAAGCCAACTTTGTCACGCTCGATCCGAGCGTTTGCCCCGCGCACATCCTGCGTCTTCGCAGGCGCGCCAAGACGGAGCGGGATTTCGATTATTTCATATGAAGCGCCTGCGGATAGGGTAACGGATGGACGCCAACACGCCGCAAATCGAAGCCGCCCTCGCGCCGTTCCTGCAAGCGCAACGCTGGTTTGGCGGCAAGGCGCGCGGTCTCAAGACCGTACGCATCGTTGACTGGGCGCCGTTCCCGGCCGACGGCGTCACGGCGATCCTGGCGTTCGTAGAGGTCGAACTTGGAGACGGCAAGACGGAACTCTATTTCGCTCCGATCACGATAACGGAGAAGGACGGCGAGACGGTTGTTCACGATGCCCTTGCGGAGGAAGCCGTCCGTGCCTTCTGGCTGGAAGCGATCGCGGGCGAGAAGGAATTGGCCACCAATATGGGACGCATCCGCGCCTTCCAAACCACCGCCTTCGCCGAGGTGCGCGGGCGGGTCAAAGAAACCCCGCCGGCCGTTCTCGCGGCGCCGACCTCCAGCAACTCCCTTATCAAATACGGTAAGCGACTGGTGCTCAAGCTCTTTCGCCGGCCGGAGCCGGGCGTCAACCCGGACCTGGAAATCGGCCGATTCCTTACCGATAAGAGTTCGTTTGAAAACATTCCCCGCATGGCCGGCGGCGTGGAATATCTGCGGCCCGGATCGGCCCCTATGACGCTCGCCATTCTCCAAGAACAGGTTGCCCATCAGGCGGACGGCTGGACATATACCTTGGAGGAAGTGGGCCGCTTCTACGAGCGGGCGGCCGGCTCCTTGGAGTGTCTGACCGTGGAGAAAGCCGCGGAAGTCGTCGGCGAATACCTGGGCGACGCCGTCATGCTCGCCAGCCGCACGGCGGAACTGCACGGGGCGCTCTCGGACGACCACGGCGAATCCGCCTTCGTCGCGGAGCCGCTTACCGCCGCCGACTTGGAGGCTCTGGCCGCGGACAGCCGGGAACAAGTGCGGCTCGCTCTCGCCGCGCTGCGTGGAGGCAAATCGGATAATCCGAGTCTGTTCCAAAAGGGCGGGGGAAACCCCCCCC
>DHJA01000254.1:7443-7719 GCA_002404095.1 Planctomycetaceae bacterium UBA4732
GCGGGGTTTCCCCGCCCTTTTGAAACAGACATTCAGCCTCAAGAGATCGAAAAACTCCTCGAATCACTCGTTATCGAACCTCCCCTACTCGGATCGCCGGCTATCGCCTTAGGAAAGATTCGCTGCCACGGCGATTATCACCTTGGCCAAGTGCTATGGACGGACGGCGATTTCATGATCCTGGATTTCGAGGGCGAGCCGACGCGGACCCTTGAGGAACGCCGCGCCAAACAATCGCCGCTCAAGGACGTGGCCGGGATGCTCCGCTCCTTCGAC
>DHJA01000254.1:7849-10198 GCA_002404095.1 Planctomycetaceae bacterium UBA4732
GATGCTCCGCTCCTTCGACTACGCGCTCCATGCAGGTCTCTTCGCCTACACGGAAAATCGGCCCGACGACTTCACGCGGCTGGCTTTCTGGACCGATGTGTGGCAGACCTTGGTTTCGATCAATTTCCTTTGGATGTACAAGCAAGTGGCCCGACAATCGGCCTTCTTGCCGGACAATGAAAAAGAGTTTTCGGCGTTGCTCGATGCCTTTGTACTTAACAAAGCTCTCTACGAATTGGTCTACGAACTGAATAACCGGCCGGACTGGGTTCGCATCCCGTTGCAGGGCATTAGTACCCTGGCGGCGCGCGAGCGCCGGCGGGCCGGTCAGGCTCCGACGAAAGGATAAGCCGTGTCAGCCGAATTGCTCACCGACTACGACATCCACCTCTGGGCCGAGGGCAACCACGCCCGCACCTACGAAAAACTCGGCGCCCACGTCGCCGAACGTGACGGCGTCGCGGGCACCCAGTTCGCGGTCTGGGCGCCCAACGCCCAAAGCGTCTCCGTGATCGGCGACTTCAACGGCTGGAATCGAGAACAGAACTGGATGCACCCCGTGAGGTCGTCCGGCATCTGGCAATGTTTCATCCCAGGCGTCGGCGTCGGCGTTTTGTATAAGTACGCCATTACGTCGCAGTACAACAACTACAAGGTCGATAAGGCCGACCCCTATGCCTTTGCCTGCGAAATCCGGCCCGAAACCGCCTCCAAAGTATGGGATCTGTCGGGATACGCTTGGGGAGACAAGGAGTGGATGGCCCGGCGCGGCGCGGCCAACGCGCTGGGCGCGCCAATCGCCATCTATGAAGTACATCTCGGATCGTGGATGCGTATTCCCGGAGAAGGGAATCGCTGGTTAACCTACCGGGAGCTGGCCCAGCGCTTGGCCGACTACGTTCACGACATGGGATATACCCACGTCGAGTTTCTGCCGATATCGGAGCATCCGTTCGACGGTTCCTGGGGCTATCAGACCGTCGGCTACTTCGCCCCCACCAGTCGTTTCGGTACGCCGCAGGACTTCATGTTTTTGGTAGACTCCTTGCACCAGCGCGGCATCGGCGTCCTCCTCGATTGGGTGCCGGCCCACTTCCCGCGCGACGAACACGGCTTGGCCTATTTCGACGGCACCCACCTTTACGAACACTCCGACCCGCGTCTCGGCGAACACCGCGATTGGGGCACCTATATCTTCAACTACGGCCGCGACGAGGTGCGCAGCTTTCTCATCAGCAACGCCCTGTTCTGGCTGGATAAGTACCACATCGACGGCCTGCGCGTGGACGCGGTCGCCTCCATGCTCTACCTGGATTATTCGCGTGAGGAAGGCGATTGGATTCCCAACCAATACGGCGGCCGGGAGAATCTGGGCGCCATCGCTTTCCTGCGCCGGCTCAACGAGCATGTCTATGGCGCCTACCCCGACGTGATGAACGCGGCCGAGGAATCGACGGCGTGGCCGGCCGTGTCGCGGCCCACCTACGTCGGCGGCCTCGGCTTCGGCTACAAATGGGATATGGGATGGATGCACGACACGCTCGACTACATGAGCCAAGACCCCGTGCATCGCAAGTACCACCACAACCGTCTGACTTTCCGCATGTTGTACGCCTTCACCGAGAACTACCTCCTGCCGCTGTCGCATGACGAAGTGGTCCACGGCAAGCAATCGCTCTTGTCCAAGATGCCGGGCGACGTTTGGCAGAAATGCGCCAATTTGCGTCTTCTATATGGCTATATGTACGCCCAGCCGGGCAAGAAGCTGTTGTTCATGGGCGGCGAGTTCGGCCAATGGGACGAGTGGAACCACGACGCCAGCCTGGACTGGCACCTTACGGAACAGCCGCTCCATCGCGGGCTGCAACGCTGGGTGCGCGACCTCAATACGTTCTACCGAGCCGAGCCGGCGTTTCACGAACTCGACTGCGAGCCGGGCGGCTTTGAGTGGATCGACTGCAACGACTCGGAGCAAAGCGTTATTAGCTTGATGCGGAAGGGAAAATCGCCGACCGAGCGCATGATCGTCGTGTGCAATTTCACTCCGGTGCCGCGGCCCAATTATCACGTCGGTGCGCCGCAAGGGGGGCGCTGGGATGAAGTGCTGAACAGCGACGCGCCGCTGTACGGCGGCAGCGGGCAAGGCAACCTCGGCGGCGTGAACGCGGCGCCAGTGTCGTGTCACGGCCGCGACTATATGCTCACTGTCACGGTGCCGCCGCTTGGCATGGTCGTGTTCAAAAAGCAGGCGAAAGGGGCACTGCCATAAGCATTGGCGAGCGGGGTCGCGTAAGCGCCCCGAGATGGTTTCAGCGATTGCAGGGAAACTCGGGGCGCTTACGCGACCCC
>DHJA01000254.1:10324-25600 GCA_002404095.1 Planctomycetaceae bacterium UBA4732
CGCTTACGCGACCCCGCTCGCCAAAATGTTAGTGCCCCTAAGAGCCGAACCCAGTTCAAGGGTGGACAAGGATCGGGAACGTGCCGTTGGCAACCAGCGTTCGCTCCACCGCCGGCTGGACCCCGACGACCTCATAAGTGAACGTTCCGGCCGGGCGGCCCGCAAGCACGCGCGTTTCCCCTGGAGCCAACGTGTAGCGCTCGTCGTTGACGATGATCGCGACTTCGGCCGAGTAGGTGTTGGAAAGGCGGATTGTACCCGTACCGGCCACAGTCCCGGACGGGGGGTAAGCAGAGATTCGGGTCGCCGGCGGCCTGGCGTTATGCAAGTCGTCCAGGCTCTTGTCGAGGCGTGCGATTTGCTCTTTCAGCGCGTCGATATCCTTCTGCGCCGCCTGAGCATTGGCGCCAATCCGAGCCTCGGGCGGGACATCCCCTGATATTCGCGGCGCCGGCGGCCTCGCGTTGCGCGCCTCGTTCAGGTCTTTCCGCAGGCGAGCGATGTCTTCTTTCACCGCGTCGATGTCTTTCTTCGCGGCCTGGAAACTGCGGATCGTGTCGCTACGGAACTGCTCCAACTCTTGGCGAAGGTCGTCGGGTTTTGCAGAGTCGGGGCCAGCGCCGGGGGCTTCCGCGGCGCCGCGTCCGTTTATCAGGGCCGCGGCCAGTGCCGCCGTCAGACCGAGCATCTTCCAGCTTCGGATCATGGGACTGTCTCCTCGGTAAGGGTTCAGTGTTCGCCGTCCTTGTATCCCTTCCAGAACGGGGCCGGATCGATCACGTCGGGGAATCCGTCCCCGTCGCTGTCACGCAGGTATTTCAGGTCCAGCCCGTAAGCCTGTCGGACGTTCGTCAGCGCGAAGGACGTTATCTTCTCGCCATTCGGGTTGAGGACCGGCCCCTCGATCTTCCCCGGCGCGTTGAACAGCCACTCCGGGTTGAAGCGCTCATAGCCGGTGTCCATGCCAGCGACCGCGAAGTGCTCGCTGATCCTACCGTCGCCATCAAGATCGCACGGCAGGCGGTCGGTCTGGTACAGTACCAGGCTCTCCAGAAACTCCACGACCCGGCGGCGGTCCTGCGGGTCCAGGGCCGTGTACGCCTTGCGCGCCTCCAGAGCCTCCCCGCCATGCCGGCGAATCACCTCGTGCAGCGTCAGGCTGGCGCCGTCGTGGCCGTAAGGCGAGGTCGTCCCGACTCCCCATAGCGGCGATGTGCGCCACTTGCGGACAACGCTGCCGTCGAACTGCGTCTGGTAGAAGTCCTTGCCCAGGTCGTGGTACTTGAAGTCGGTGTAGATGCCGCGAACCGTGTACGCCTGCCGCCGAGGCGCCCACAGGCCGCCCTTCTTATCCGCCAGGTAGACCAGTTTCCCCTCCAGGCGTTCCGTCTTCTCGTTGTAGGCGACCTTCAACTCGAAGAAGCGGCGGTCGCCGGCGTACCGCCGGGTGTAGTCCCGCGCGTGTGAGTCGCCGGCATGTAGACCCCAGTCCGGGACGTGACAGGCGGCGCAGCCGATCTGTTTGAAGAGCTGCTCGCCCCGGCGCGCCTCGGGCGTGATCTCGCCCCGGGCGGGGGCCGGGTGGTTGAGTAAGTACCACTCGGCCACGTCGAGGTCGCCCTCGCTGATCTCCTCGCAGTAGCCGTCGCCGTCGGGGTCGTCCAGGCTGATCCCGGTGGGGCCGCGTGTAAGTCCCCGGTCCTTGCCGGCCGCCGTGACGCATTGCTGGCAGCCGGCATTGGACACTTTGGCGAAGCCGCGGCCGTCGGGGTCGTCCAGCGTCGTCGGGTCGAACGCCTGCAAGCCCATGTGGATGTCAAACGGCGTCGCAATGAAGGAGCGGAGCGTGGTCGAGACCGGCGGGTTGCCCTGCCGGGCCAGGTGGCCGAAGCCGAAGCACTGGACCTCAAACGTATAGCCGGCCACGCCCGGCGAGTGCAGGTCTTTGGCCTCGGCGAGCCGCTTGCCGTCCTTATCGACGTAAATCAGGCTGAATAGCGGGTTCAGGTCCGGCTTGCCGTCGCCGTCGAGATCCTCGAAGGAGCCGTAGTCGATCTCGACCCGGTCGCCCTCAACGCCGTCGGGCAGGTTGCCGAGGATGCACCGCTTGCCCTTGGCCTCTTCGGCGCTGATCCAGCCGTCGCGGTTGGCGTCGGCGATGGCCAGAGCCTGGAGGCGCATCTGCTGGCCGATCATCTCGACAAGGCCGGCCCCAAACATATGGGGCGTGTTACGGCCCTCGCCGCCGTTTTTGGCCATCGTCGCCCCGGCGCCGCCGTCGCGGTACGGGGTGTTGTGGCAGATGGCGCAGGAGTTTACCCCGCTCCGGGACATCATCCGCGTCTTGCCGTCCGCCAGAAGGGGGCCGTCCAACATGCCGGCCCCGCCGTAGACGCCGTCGCGTTCGCGGAACTCGCGCTGGAGCAGGCTTCGGCCCCACTGGTAGCCCAGCCACGGGTCCGCCGCCTGGAGGTACATCGAGCCGCCGGCCAGTGCGGCATCCGTGGTGTGAACAACGCGCACACGGGGGTTCTTGATGGAGCAGCCCGAAAGGTCGTGCGGCACATCCACGGGGTCGTCGCGCGAACCGCCCGGCCGCTCCTGTAGTTGGGCGCGGCTGCTAGAAAGGCTCCCGAGGAAAATAAGTAAGAGAACCGCCAGCACCGGGACGCCGACGAGCGGTTGGAATCGCCTGACCATGAGTAAGGCTCCTCGCGGTAGCACGGTCAACAGCGGCGCCCGTTCGGACGGGCCGATGGACGCCGTCCTTCCATTATGGGACGAGCCTTCAGAAGACACCAGACTGTACGGGATATTCGATGTGTTACGGGCGCAGGGGCCGGCCGGAATATCCGTCACACCCGGCAAGGTTGGCGCGAACGGTTGTTTCGGCCCTTTTGCTGAAGCCCCGCGCGAAGCATCCATTTTATCCCTTGTCGTTGCATTACGCTTTCCCCACCACTCGGCCGTGGTTACAATCTTCGCTGACAGATCGTTCACGCTCGCTGACCAACCGCGCCTACAAGCCGCCGTTACGCGGAAAAAGGATGTCATCTATGGACAAAGATCGAAATGTTGACGATGGGTTCAGCGAGGTAAGGAACCAAGTTCCCGAACCGGCGGACGCGGCCATCGAAAACGGCCGGGCGCCCGCTTTGGTCCTTACGACAAATCCCACGGCCAGTGTGTCCACTAGCCATCCGCCGGCCATCTGGTTCTTCTTCTGGGGCGAGTTCGCCGAGCGCAGCTCCTACTACGGAATGCGGGCGATCCTGTTCCTGTACATGACTAGTGCGCTGCACATGGCCGACAGCCGCGCGAGTCCCATTTACTCGGCTTTCAAAATGGCGTGCTATTTCCTGCCCCTGGTCGGCGGGTTCATCGCCGACCGCTGGCTCGGCCGGTATTGGACAATCGTCGGCTTCTCCATTCCATACGTCGCCGGGCACTTCATCCTGGGCATTCCCATGGAACCAGCAATGTTTATTGCGCTAGGCCTGCTGGCCGGCGGCAGCGGCGTGATCAAGCCGAACATTTCGACGCTGATGGGCCAGACATACGACCAGAAGCGTCCGGGGCAAGAGCGGCTGCGCAGCGCGGCTTTCCTGTGGTTTTACCTTGCGATCAACGTCGGAGCGCTGATCTCGCAGCTCGCGATGCCGGAAATCCGCAATCAGTACATCAACGCGAACCTCCCTCCGGAGGTCAGGGCGCAGGCGGCGGAGGCGGCTGCGAAGGGGGAGGACGTCTCGAAATTCGCCTCGGATGAGGTTCGACAAAGGGCCTACGCCATCGCCTTCCAATTCCCGGCCTGGCTGATGGTCCTTTCCTTGGCGGTCTTCGCGCTGGGCAAGCCCTTTTACGCCCTGGAGAAAACGGAACGCCACAAACTGACGCCCGAGGAGCGCCGACTCCAGTGGCAGACGCTAGGACGGCTCTTCGCCATTTTTGCCCTGATCGTGCTCTTCTGGTTCGGGTACGAGCACAACGACACGCTTTGGGTCGCCTTCACGCGCGATTACGTGGACCTGCGGGTGCCGTTCGTTTCTATGACAATCGCCCCGGACCAGCTCCAATTCCTGAACGCCTTGTTCGTCATCATCCTGGTGCCGACGTTCAACATCCTATTCGCCCGTCTCGACCCCAACGTGAGGATCTTTACGCCCATGCGCAAAGTCCTGGCCGGCTTCCTACTGACGGCGGCGGCCATTGGCATCATGTCACTGGCCGGTTTCCTGGTGGAGGGTCATACACAGCAGATCCTCGAAGGTGGGGAGACCGTGGAGGTGACAACGACGAAGGTTTCTCTCTTTTGGCCGGCCGCCGCCTATATCGTGCTGACGTTCGGCGAAGTGCTGCTGTACGGCACCATGTTGGAGGTGGCCTACGCGGCGGCGCCCAAGAGCATGAAGGGCTTCATCACCGCCTGTTTCCTGCTGACCAACACCCTGGGCAATTTGCTGAACGTCCCCTGGACCACGATGTACGGCGGATCGCTCACCGATAAAGCCGCCGAGCGCGGCCCGCTGATGCCAGGCCCGTTTTTCGGCATCACGGCGCTGGTCGTCGTGGCCGCGGCGGTGGCGTTCGTTTTCGTGGGCAAACAATTTGAACGCACCCAGGCCGAGGCGGCCGCCGCCGGTGTGACCTGAGCGTGATCCGAGGTGGAATACATGACGCGCATCAAATCCTGGACGCTGACCGACGTTCGCGGCGACATATGGCTGGACGGCTTTTCCGTCGGCAACGAAACGCTGCGTCTGCCGACGCCGTACGACTGGTCGATCCGCAAGCGGACGTTGCGCGGCGGCCTGCGCGACGGCGTTGACGTAGTCGAGGTCCACAACGGCGCTTTGTCGTTCACGGTGCTGCCGACGCGCGGAATGGGGCTATGGCGCGGCGATTATCACGGCTTGCCGCTCGGCTGGCGTTCGCCCGTGTCCGGCCCGGTCCATCCCAAGCACGTCCAGCTTGCCGACCGCGGCGGCCTCGGTTGGCTGGCCGGCTTCGACGAATGGTTGTGCCGTTGCGGCTTGTCGTCGAACGGCCTACCCGGCGCGGATGGCGGGGGCGGTCTCGCCCAACTCACGTTGCACGGCCGTATCGCCAACCAACCGGCCGAGGCGGTTGAGGTAAGCGTGGCCCTGGATCCGCCGTATGAACTGAGCGTGCGCGGCGAAGTGGAGGAAGGAGCGTTGTTTTGTCCGCATCTGCGATTGACGACCACCTACGTCACGGCGCCGGGATCGAATCGATTAGTGATCCACGATATCGTCGAGAACCGCTCGGCCCAGTCGGCCGAGATGCAGATGCTTTACCACTGCAACTTCGGCCCGCCGTTTCTGGAGGCCGGCAGCCGCGTGTTGGCGCCGGTGCGCGAGATGGCGCCGCGCGACAACCCCGCCGCCGAGGGCGTCGATTCCTATGAAACCTACGCCGGCCCGACCATCGGCTTCGCCGAACAGGTCTACTTCTACGACCTGTTGGCCGACGATAGAGGTCATACGCTATCCGTATTGGTCAACACGACGCAGGATCGCGCCGTCGCCATGCGCTTCAATCGCAACGACTTGCCGTGTTTCACGGTTTGGAAGAACACGGGGGCCGTGGAGGACGGCTATGTCACCGGCTTGGAACCGGCGACCAACTATCCGAATTTCAAGGGCTTCGAGCGCAAGCAGGGCCGCGTGCGCGTGTTGCCGCCCGGCGGTAAGTGGGAGAGTCGCTGGAGCCTGGAAGTCTGCGACACGGCCGCGTCTGTTTCCGCGCTATTGGCGGAGGTTGCCGTGCTGCAGAGCCACGCCAGGGCCGTTGTCCATCGCTCTCCGCAAGCGCGGTTCTCGCCCCTTTGACGAGGGTTGCGGAGGCCGCTTTTGTGCGCGAGTGATGATAAGATGAAAGAAGCCGGCCCGCTTCCGCCACGCAAACGTATCCGTCGAACCATGCTCTTAAATCCGTCGCGCCTGGACTCCTCTGGTTCCCACGCTCTGCGTGGGAACCCACGCCCGGACGCTCTGCGTCCCGTCCAGCTCCCGTGGTCGGCGTTCTGCGGGTTCGGGGCGCAGAGCGTCCGGGCGCCGTTCCCACGCAGAGCGTGGGAACCAGGAGGACCAGGAGGACCAGGAGGACCAGGAGGATTAGAATTACTCTTGTGCCTGCTGCTCTTCCTTCCTTCGGGCGTGCGCGCGGAAGAGGCCGAAACCGAAATCCCCACCGTCGGCCGGCCAGCCGATCTGCCCTTTAGCGAAGCCAGCGGCAATTTCCGCGTGTCCGCAAGCGCCGAGCCGACCGTTGTGGAAGCGCAAAGCCCCCTGACTTTCGTTCTACGTGTGCAAGCCATCGCACCGGTTCACCAACCGCCGCGACGTATCGACCTGAGGGAGTTGCCGGCGTTCGCCGAACGGTTCGATTTTCTTGAAGCCGATAACCCAGGCGAACGCCGGCCCAACCAACAAACCTGGGAGTTTGTCTATCGCCTCCAGCCGAAGCGCGACGACGTAAACGTGGCGCCGGGCCTACCGTTTGTTTTTTTCAATCCGGAGATTCAATATCCCCGTAAGGGGTTTCAGGTGGCCTACACCGATCCGATTCCGCTGACCGTGAGGCCGCATGAAGTCTACCCCGTCCCCTTGGATGCGCCGGACAACCTGTTAAGGTTCGCAACGGGCGCCGGCTTGCTGGCGCATCAACAACCTTGGGCGCCGCCCGGTGTGTGGGTCATGGCGTTGCTCCTTTTGGCGCCGCCATCGCTATGCGCGGCCTGGTACTTCGCTTGGCGGCGTTTGTACCCGGACGCTGCTGGCTTGGCCCGGCAGCGCCGTAGCCTTGCCGCTCGCCGGGCGTTACAGGCGCTGCGCGGAAGCGGACGCCTTCCGCCGGATCAACAGGCCGCGCGGGTCGCCGCCGTGGCCGCTGACTACTTACGCGGCCGATGCGATGCGGCGGCCGTCGAACTGAGTCCGGCCGAGGCCGCCGACTGTTTGCAGCGCGTCGGCTGCTCACCCGCCCTAGCGCAAAGCGCCGCCGCCTTCTTCCGCGAATGCGACGCTGCGCGCTTCGCTCCGGATGGTACGTCGTCTGCTAGTGGCCGACTCGCTCCGCGAGTCGGGCTTCAAACCGACTCGCGGAGCGAGTCGGCCACCATTGCGGATCTGCCGGCCGCCGCCCGCCGCTTCATCCTCAACGTGGAGGCCGAAACGTGGGCCGCATCGCACTCCTCTTGATGATCGCCGGAGCGCCTCTCGCCGCGGACGCCGAGTTCTCCGGCCTGACGAACGACAAGATTGCCCGGCGCGCCGAGCAGGAGTTTCAATGCGGCGTCGAGCTTCGCGGCGCCCGTGATAAAGCAATTCCTCATTTTAAGATCACTTTAGACTGTTATGAGGAATTGCGCCGGCGCGGCGCGCGCAATCCAGACCTATACCGCGATCTGGGGAATGCGTCTCTTCTGGCGGACGACTTGCCGCGCGCCGTATTGTCCTATCGCCGCGGCTTGCGGCAAGCGCCGACCGACCCGGACTTGCAAGCCGGTCTTACCGAGGCGCGCGCCCGCGTCGTATACGCCGGCGCCGGCAGATTCGGCCGACCGCCCAACGACTATCGACCGCCGTGGCTGCCGCGTCTGAGGTTGGAGGAATTATTCGCCGGCGCTGCCGCGTTCTACGTCGCCGGTTGCCTATGCGCAATGCGTTGGCTGATGATGCGGCGCGGGTGGGCGCTGATTTCGGGCATAATCGCCTTGCTGGCGGCAGCGACGTTGACGACGCTGATGATCGCGGCGCTACGAACAGAACACGAGGAGAGGGAACATCCGCTCGTCGTATTGGCCGAGGATGGGGTGCAGCTGCGGAAGGGCGACGGCTTGGCCTACCCGCCGCGCTACGAGTCGCCGTTGAACAAGGGCGTAGAGGCGCGCCGGCTGTACGAGCGCGGCGATTGGTCGCAGATCGAACTATCAGGCGGCGAGGTCGGTTGGCTGCGACGCGACTGGCTGCTTGGCGACGAGCCGTGAGGCTAGCCCACGCTCAGGCTGTAGGCGGGTTCCCTTTGGCCGCGAGCAAGGCGCGCAACTGAGTAAGCTCCTTTTCGGCCGATTCGGCGCGCTGCCGTTCGGCTACCATGCGTTCGGCGGCTGCGCTGGCGAGTTGAAGGGCTTCGTCGGTTCGCCGCCGTTCCCGCTGAAGAGCCGCTTTGGCTTGGCGCCGTGCCCTTCGTGCCTGTTGTTGCGCCTTCTCATCAAAGGACGGAACAATCCGCCCTTCCGCGTCAAACAAGCGCAGCCAGACGTCGGGGATGGTTCGATGGAAAAGCCCTGCCCAAATTCCTAGCCAAGCCTCCAATTTATCGCTCCACAGCCAGCCTCGCTTGTTTGCAACGAGGGGTTCGTATTGGCCATTGATCAGCTGCCAGCCTTCCAGCCGCCGTTCGTTGGGGTCGTAGATGAAGTAGTTCGGCGTCTGGAAGGTCTTCTCGTAGATCGCCTTTTTCGTCGTCCGGTCCTGCCTCGCGGTGCAGGGGGAGAGCAGTTCGATGATTACGTCCGGGTAGCGGTTCTCTTCGAGCCAGACGGCCCAGAATTTCCGCTCCTTAGACCCATCGACGCCCCCGACGAAGAACACGTCGGGGCCGCGAAAATCGTTGTTGCGCACCTGGGTGGCGCTGAAATGGATGAACATGTTTCCGCCGGTGTAGAAGTCGGTGCGTCCCTCCATGTGGGACCGGATCAGTTCGATCAGGAAGTTCATGGCGTCGCGGTGCCAGCTTGATTCCATAGGTACATTATCGTCTTCGGGAAGGTCTCCTTCGCGCGGCATCTCCGGCATTTCCCAATTTTCCACGTAAGGGGGAAATGGCACGACAGATTCGGCGGCGGTTTCGGACATGGTCTTGATCCGTTAAGAAGCTCTTGGCGTCGCACGTCACCGCTTTTAGGGTTCCACATTTTGCCTTCGCGGTCAAGTTCATCCGGCGCGATTTGGCACGTCCGTTGCTTCGCCTTTCCCGACGTGATACATCTGAAAGAGGGATTTTCCCGGCCTAAATGAGAAACCATGTCTGACTATCCGATTGTCCCCATTCCGGAGCCGAAAAAGGGCGAACCGCTCCAAGGCGAAGTTCTGTTCGGCCCGTCGCCGGCCTCGCCGTCGCCGGAGCCGATGCTGGCCCTGCTCGATCTGGTCAGTTTCGTCATGGACCGTTTGATCGAAGTGCCGGGAACGAAGGTCCGCGTCGGCTTGAATACGCTGCTGCTTCTGCTGCCAATCGTCGGCGATGCTTTCTCTAGCGCAGTCAGCGCCGCCATCCTCACCATCGGCCTTAGCGTCTTTCGCGTACCAAAAATCATCGCCGTCCGCATGATGACGAACGCGCTAATCGACGCCTCCATCGGCTGGATTCCGGTCCTGGGAGATGTTTTTAATCTCTGGTTCAAAGCCGATACACGCAACGTCCGTCTGCTGATGGAGTACGCCGGCCAAACCGACCAAGGGCCGCCGTCCACCTGGAAGCATTGGCTGTTTGTCGTCGGCGCGGCCCTCCTTTTCCTCCTGGTTTTGACGCTCATCGGCGTGGGCGTCTGGTCGCTGATCGCCCTCGCCGTTCGGGCGCTCCAGGTGCGCCCTTCCGCGGCCGGGTGACGCTTTCGCATCACACCCACGGATTCTGGTACACTTTCCGTCGTCAACCGGGTAATCTATATCTCATGCCTCGCACCCACCTAACGACAGGAGACTTCGCATGGCCCTGGAAACCCGCCGCTCGTTTAACCGCAAAATGCTCGGCTCGCTGATGACCTACGGGTTGATCGAAACCGTGTTCCGCCGCGATCTGCTGGCCGACGCCGTCAAGCCGGTGGTCAAGAAATGGCTCGTCGAGTTGAACGCTCTGAGCCAGGATCTTAAAGACCAGAAGATCAAGGATCTCGATTTCCAAACACAGCTGGAAAACCTCTATAAGCGCGTGGATTTGGCGGAATTGATTACCTTCATCGACCTGGACCGGGCGACGAAGGACGTGAAGCTGCCCGACAAGGGCGCCGCCAGCCTGGGCGTCGATTTGAGCAAGGTGGAGGGGCTGCCGGAACACTTGGTGTTCGGCAAGCAAATCTTCGCTTTGCGAAAGGGCCGGTCGATCGTACCGCACGGCCACGACAACATGTGTACCGGCTTCATCGTCCTGCGCGGCGACTTCAACGGTAAACACTACGAGCGCGTCGCCGACGAGAAGGACCACTACCTCATCAAGCCGACTATCGACCGGGCGTTCAAGCCAGGCGAATGCTCGACCGTCTCGGACCACAAGGACAATGTTCATTGGTTCAAAGCAGAGTCGGATACGGCCTTCATCTTCAATGTCCACATTATGGGCTACAACCTGGACAACACCAACGCGCCCAACCGGGTGTATGTGGACCCCGAGGGCGAGAAGACGAAGGACGGCCTGATCGTGGCGAAAAAGATTTCGAGCCACGAGTGCCATAAGAAATACGGTTGACGTTTCGCGCTCCCCTGTCGGGTCGCGGCTAAACTTTGCGGCAGACTCAGGCGGCGCCGACTGCGACTTCCGTGGACGACGGCGCGGCCCCGTCCGCCGCGAAGCCTTGCTCCGCCGACATCACCAACTCGGTGAACACGCCGCCCTGTTGGACCAATCCGTCGTATGTCCCCACTTCGACGATGCGGCCCTCGTCGAAGACCACGATGCGATCCGCGTCCTTAAGAGTGGACAAGCGATGGGCGACCAGAATCGTAGTGCGGTCGGCGCTCGTCAGCCCCAGCGCGCGCTGGACGGCTCGTTCGCTGATATTGTCGAGTGCTGAAGTCGCTTCATCGAGGATGAGGGTGGGCGGCTGCCTGAGAAGGATACGCGCGATGGCCAGGCGTTGGCGTTGGCCGCCGGAAAGGTTCTGCCCACGCTCCGTCACCATCGCGTCGTAGCCTTCCGGCATCATCATGATTTCGTCATGGATATAGGCCAGCTCCGCCGCGCGGCGGATATCGTCCCGCGACGCCTTGTCATTGCCGTAGGCGATATTTTCGGCGATTGACCCGGAGAAAACGAACGGCTGCTGGCCGACGTAGCCGATGATCCGGCTAACGTCGTCGCGCGTGCAGCCCTCCAACGGTGATCCGCCGAGATAGGCCGAACCCCCGCACGGGTGGGTTAGCCGCAGCAGCACCTTGATCCAGGTGGATTTGCCCGAACCCGAACGGCCGGCCACGCCAATCGTTTCGCCGTGGCGGATCGACAAATTCAGCCCTTCCAAGCCGCGTTGGAGTTTACCGTCGGGTGTGCGGTACCGCGCCATCAGATTCTCGGCGACGATGACCGGCGCTCCGGCGATGAGCCGTGGTTCGCGGCGTTCCGGCACCTTGAAGGAACGGTCCACCGGTTGATGCAACATTTCCAGCAGATCGCCGACGCGAAGGCTTGCTTCGTGTCCTTCGTCCAGAATACGGTGAATCTCGCTCAACGGCGCCATCACGTTCAGGAACAACATCGAGAAGATCACCACGTCGCCGATACTGACCCTTCCGTTGACGGCGAGGTAAATCGCCAAACCCAAGACGATGATGTGAAAGAAACCTTCGTTCAACGCCTTGGCCGCTCCGTAAAGGGCCATTTGAAAGTGATGACGGATCTCCTTGGCGCGGCGCCGTTCACACGTCCGGGCCAGGCGGCGCACTTCCTGCGCGTGAGTATTAGCGGCACGGACGTATTCCAGAACGCTCATGTGCTCCACAACGGCGCCGTCGATGTCCTCGCAGGTGCGCATCAGTTGCAGACGAACGCCCTTTTGAGACATGAGCTGTCGTATCGTGAGAAATACGGTCGTCGGCACGACGCCGATCATGATTAGCCCAAGCAACGGCTGTTTGAAGACCGCGGCGGCCAGGGCGAATATCCCCGTCAGAAAAGCGGGAACGAGGTCGAGAAAGCCCACGCGCAGGAAGCGGACGTAGCCGTCCACGCTGCGGAGCATTCGACCGTGGAGGGCGCCGACGCGGTCTTGATGGAGAGTTTCCAGATCGCCTTTCATCATGTGAGAGACGAGGCGGACGCTCACGTCACGGTTAATGCGCGTACAACTGTTCTCCACAAGATAGCGGCGTAGGACGTTGAGCGCCTCGCGCGCCACATAAACGCTGGCGAGGATGAGCAGAACCCAGGCGGCGAAACGATACAGCGCATCGGCGCCGAGGTTGCGGGCGAGGCCGGCTGTGGCGCCGTCCACCAAATAACCCAGCAAAAGGGGCATTATTGTATTACAAGCGCTCGTGCAGGCCATCACCAGCGCCGCCGTGATGAGCGAAAATTTTTGGCCCGCGGGGACTAATCCCCACACCTGCCGGCCTCGGCGCAGGATGAGCCTCAATTCGCTAAAATGCTACGAGTGCCGTTATGGGATTTCATCGCGATGAATCTCCGGGGCCGGTAAATGCAGAGGCGGTTCTCCGCCCCCAAGCGAAGGTCCGGGAGAGAAAGGTAACGCGGCTATCGCATCGTTCCTGCAAACGCGGCGCCGGCCGGGTCGAATGAGGTCGGAACTTTATATGTTCAGTGACCGGAAATCATAGCTCCGCCGCGTCCCACTCCACGACGAATGTGACGCCGCCTTCGCGGGAGGCTTCGGCGCGAATCGTGCCAGCGAAGCGGCGCGTAATCGTTTTACACGCCGCCAGTTCAAGCGAGCTTGTCCCGTCGCGCCCCGCGGCGGACGGCTCGAATAAGTGCGCCAGTTGTTCTTGCGACACCGGCGGCCCGGCGTCTTCCACTTTTAGAACGACTTTGCCTGCCGCACAAGTAGTTTGTACGGCGATTTGGCCGCCTTGCCCCGCCGCGGCCCCTGCCGCGCTTCTTAGCAGGAAAATACATAGGCGTTTCAGGTCGTTAAAGACACCCATTAACCGCGGAGCCTCTGTCGTCATATCCAGGCGGACGTGAACCGGGGCGGGTGCCGAACCGTTGGCCTTTCCGTAGGGTAAAGTCAAGCGGCGGGGGGACGGGGTTTCGCCGTTTGCCGGTGTTGACGGAGAGTTGTCAGGGATTTCGGCGCCCAACGCCGCCAAGGCGCCCCGGACGGCCCGATTGAGATCGACGGACAGGTGCGGCGACTCGTGACGCCGGCGGTAGTGCTGGAATTGTTGGATCAACGCGGCGGCCGCCAGCGCCTGACGGCGGATCTCGACTAGCCCATCCTGCGCCTCCTCGGGAAGCTGGATTTTAAGGACCGCCGTGTGTAAGAGCAGGCCGTTGAGGAAGTTGTTGAACTCGTGCGCGATGGGGATGGACGCCTCCGCCATGTCAGCCAATCGGTCCTCGCCCGCCGCCTCCTCGGCCAACGTTTCGATTTTCAGGCGAACGGCGATCGATTGCCCGCAGCAATCCAGGAACATCTGGGCGGCAGGGAGTGCGTCCTCCGCAATCGCCAGCAACAGCCGGCCGTACCGTGCGTCGCTAAATCGAATTTTTCCCGGCGCAAGCGCATGGACCCCCAGGTTCAATGCAACGGACGCCGAGGCAAACTCCGCCGGCTCGCCCTTTGAACTTTGCCGAAGCAACCTCACCCAATCCGGACGCGATTGCCCCGCCGCGTCCAGCGCGTCGCCCTCTCCTCCTAACAGACAGGCGTAAAGTGAGGCGCCCGGCCAGAGTGAGCGCACCATTTCCACAGTCAACGTGGAACGACGGCCGTCGATGGGCCAAGCCTCGATCGCCTCACGCGCGCGGCGGACTTTCACTAACATTTCAGTATATGACAATGTCATTCCGCTTCTCCCTACCATCCCCGGCTCTCAAGGAGAGCCGGTTTTCGCCTTGGTCGCAAGGAAACTCCGGGAGTTTGCGCGGTTCCATGCGCACGACAGGCGATGATTTGCCTAGCGCGGGATCGTGCCGTTTCTTTCCGAGCCGGAAGTGTAAGCGACGAGCAATCCGTCGCTTACGCTTCCGGCTCGGAAAGAAGGCTTGCCAGGATGGTCCCATCAAACGGGCGATCCTGGCATTTCATTTGCAAACTAAGCCCTATACGGCGTAGTGCGCGATCAAGGATGTACGAGCGGCAGCGCCGCGCCAGCGATGCCCATCGCAGAGAGTCAATGCAAAATGAGTACCCTAGAGACCGAGAAAACGGCCGCGAACGTCGCCGTCGGGGTTGGGCCAAGCGGTTTTTTCGCCGACGCTCACGGGACTGAGCCGGTTCGCGCGGAGATATTCGGACTTGATCGCCTTGAAATCCACGCCCGCCATCTGGCCGCCCACACTCGGTCGTCGCTCGTCGTGCCCGGCCGGCCGCTGCTTCAACAATTCGTTCGCAACCGCCGCAGCCTGCTCCGCGCCTATCGCCAGATTAGCGAGGCTTACCGCCGGAAGGAACACTTTGGTTCCGACGCCGAATGGCTGCTCGACAACTTTCACATCGTTTCCGAAGCCCTGTTCGAGGTCCACACCGATTTGCCTCGCGGCTATTATCGGCTCCTCCCCAAGATCGCCGGCGGCCCTCTGCGCGGCTTGCCGCGCGTCTACGCGGTCGCCGTGGAATTCGTGGCCCATAGTGATAGCAGCATGGACGAGAACCACCTCGCCCATTTCGTCAACGCCTTTCAGACGGTCGCGCCTTTGACGATTGGCGAACTGTGGGCCATCCCGATCATGCTCCGCCTGGTCCTGGTGGACAACCTGCGGCGACTCGCGGAGCAGATCCTCCGCGCCCGCGACCATCGCCAAAACGCAGCCGAGTGGGCCGGGCGCTTCCTCGCGGTCGCCCCCGGCAGGCCGGCGCCTCTTGCCCTGCCGTCTCCCGTTGTGGCACGGTCTGGAGACCGTGCCACAACCGCCGGGTCGGCGCAGGGCGTCTTGCCGGACTCGTTCGTCGTACAACTGCTGGAATGGATGCACGAGCAAGGGGCCGCCGTCACGCGCGGGCTGGAATGGTTAGAAACCTATCTGAAAAGGTGGAATCTCACGACCGACGAGGTTTTGCGCCGTGAGCGCCAGCGCCAGGCGGCCAACCAGATTTCCATCGGCAACTGCGTGACCAGCCTGCGGCTGCTGTCGGCCTTGGATTGGCCCGCCTTCTTTGAGCGCACCAGTTTGGTCGAGGCCCGGCTGCGCGACGACCCCGCCGGCGTCTACTCCCATCAGGACTTTTCCACGCGCGACCGTTACCGCCAAATAGTGGAGAAGCTGTCGCGCGGCTCCCAGGACGACGAAAACGAGGTCGCGGACAAAGCTATCGGACTCGCCGCCCGACCGGTTGATGGTGGCCGACTCGCTCCG
>DHJA01000254.1:25753-26000 GCA_002404095.1 Planctomycetaceae bacterium UBA4732
TCGCGGAGCGAGTCGGCCACCTTGGTTTTGGCCCCTGGCGCCGCAGTTCCACGAAATCACGTCGGCTACTACTTGATGGGCAAGGGTAGGGGTGAGCTGGAAAGCCTACTCGATTATCGTCCTAAATTGAAAAATCGCTTCTTGGATTTCCTCCTTGACCACCCCCAATTGGTCTACTTCGGCGGCGTCGCCTCCGTCATCCTCTTCCTTTTGGTCGCCCTCATGGGGTGCCATGCTTTCGTACTCG
>DHJA01000254.1:26123-26622 GCA_002404095.1 Planctomycetaceae bacterium UBA4732
CATGCTTTCGTACTCGAAAGCATGGGGAGAAGCGCCCAGTCTTTTCATCCAACCCTGGTCGTGTTGGCCGTATTGGCCGCGCTACTCCCGGCGAGCGACGTGGCGGTTTCGCTCGTTAATTTTTGGGTCAGCCGGCTGATCCCACCGCGCGTTTTGCCCAAGCTACAGTTCAAGGACGGCATTCCGGAAGACTGCGCGACCATCGTGGTCATGCCGGCGCTGCTGATCCGGCCGCGAAGCGCCGCCGCCCTGTTGGAGCGGCTCGAAGTGCATTCTCTTGCCAACCCCGACCCGCATTTGCGGTTCGCATTGCTGACCGACTTCGCCGACGCGCCTGCCGAACACATGCCGGAAGACGAGGCTTTTCTGCAGGCCGCCCTGGACGGCGTGCGCGCCCTGAACGACCGCTATTGTGCAGACGGGCCGGATCGCTTCTTCGTTTTCCACCGGCGCCGTCTCTGGAACCCCACTCAGGGTTGCTGGATGGGTTGGGAGCGGA
>DHJA01000254.1:26703-27291 GCA_002404095.1 Planctomycetaceae bacterium UBA4732
TGGGAGCGGAAGCGCGGCAAGCTCGTGGAATTCAACCGTCTCCTTCGCGGCGCCCGCGACACGAGTTATCTGACGGCGTGGGAAGCCGACGCTGCGCCGCCGATACGCTACGTCATCACGCTAGACGCGGATACCCAACTGCCTCACGACGCGGCCCGGCGCCTAATTGCGACCCTGGCCCATCCGCTGAATCGGCCGGTCTTTGACCCGGAAAGGCGGCGCGTCGTCTCCGGTTACGGGGTCTTGCAGCCGCGCGTCAGCTTGACGATGACAGGAGTTCGCAAGTCGCGGTTCGCGCGCATCTTCGGCGGCTCCGCCGGCCTCGATCCCTATACGACGGCCGTCTCCAATGTTTACCAAGACCTTTTCGGCGTCGGCACGTTCACGGGCAAGGGCATTTACGACGTAGACGCCTTTGAGCAGGCCGTGGGAAATACGCTCCCCGAAAACCACATCCTGAGCCATGATCTGATTGAGGGCGCCTACGCCCGCTGCGGCCTCGTCACGGACATCGACTTGCTCGACGATTTTCCCGCCTCGTATCTTGTCTTCGCTCGACGCGAACACCGTTGGGCGCGCGGCGACTGG
>DHJA01000173.1 GCA_002404095.1 Planctomycetaceae bacterium UBA4732
GGCAGACTCTTCCATACCGCTATGATAGGAACGCGACGGTCGGTCAGCTGCGCCAATCTTCCACTGCTGGACTGATCGCAACGGGAAGAGGCGCTAAACAAGTACGGAATTAGTAGGTATGTTCATGCTACATTGGATAGACGATTCGGCCGAAAACTATAATGAGCTTAAATTAAAGGCCGAGGCCGCTCTCAAATCTCGCAAGGCCAAGAGCAAGGCTAAGTCGAGCAAAGACGAGGGTCTCTTTAAGCAAGTCTATAAGACAATCGAACTTCTCCGGGGCAACCCGAAGCACCCCGGTTTGCATACGCACGAATACGATTCGATAACGAACCCTTATAACGAAGACGCTAAGGTATTCGAGGCTTACGTTCAAAACGCGACGCCAGGGGCGTACCGGGTATTCTGGTGCTATGGACCTGGAACGCGGGAAATCACGATTATCGCCATCACGCCGCACCCTTAGACGCGCTGAAGAAGATTTCCCCCGGAGAACGCAGAGGGCGCGGAGAAGGTTATTCTTCTCCGCGCTCTCTGCGTTCTCCGCGGCGAGATGGTTTTCGCTTCGACTCACTTCGGCATCGGCGCCGGCGTAATCACGATATTCGCGCGGGGCTTGAGTTTGGCGACGACCTGCTCGCGCAGTCGGTCGCAAAACTCATCTTTCACGTCGTCTTTAACGTCCGCGAACTTCACTTCCAGGCCGGGCTTGCGTTCGGTCAGCAAAATCAAGTGGACGCCGAATTGCGTCTGCACCACGTCGCTCATCTGGAAGGGCTTTAACGCGAACGCCGCTTTGGCGAACGGCTCAACCATTTTGCCCGATCGCTGGAAATAGTCCACGTCGCCGCCCTGCACCTTCGATGGACACTGCGACTTCTCCTTGGCGGCCGCGGCGAAAGCGTCGTCGAGCAGCGCGCGACGCTCCTTCTCGCGCGCCAGCGGATCGGTCCCGGCCGGCAGCTTGGCCAGCCCCGCATCGACCTTGGCCTCGATCTCCTGTTTGATTACGCGCAGCCGGGCCGCGGCGTCCGCGATCGCCTTGGGGTCGGTCATCGGCGGCGTCAACAGGATATGGCGGGCGCGCACCATTGTGCCGTCGAAAAGCACTTTTTCCGACTCGAAGAGTTGCTTGAGTTGATCTTCCTTGGCCATGTCCGCGCAAAACTTGGTCCAACGCAAGTCGGCGGCGATTTGTTCGCGCAACTCGGCTTCGGTGAGCTTCATTTCCTCCAACATCTTGGCGAATTCCTTGTTCTGCTTCTTCAATTCGGCGCGGACGTCTTCTTCTTTCGCGTCGACGTCCTTCTTCTCGACGGCGTACTGCGGCAGTTGCAGGACGTACTGATCGAGGAGGACGTTTTCGACGAGGAAGTCAAGGATCTGTTTGCGGGCTTCGTCGCGCTTGGCCGGCGGCACACGGTCGAGAGCGCGGTCCACGGCCGACTCGGGAATGGGTTGGCCGTTGACGCGAACGGCGACGCCCGAAGCGGCCGGCGGGACGGAGGGGACAGGCGAAGGGGCCGCCGGCTGGGCCGAGGCCGTAAGGCACGACAAAACCAAAAGCGGGGCCGTCCACCAGCAGCGCTGCATCCTGCGCATCAGCAACCTCCCTGTTCCGAACAATGGGACGGGTGGCGAATGCCGTCCACGGGCGGGCAGATTGTAGCGAAGCCGGGGTTGCGAACCAAGACGAATTGTAAGGCGTGTAGGGTAGCGTCTCCATTTGTTTTATATGTCCTATAGGACATATAGGTCCTATAGGACATATGGGACAAACGGAGACACTACCTATCGCTTCGTTAACTCCTCAAGCAAAGATTGATACGCCTTGTCTTCACGGATCGACGCAAGATCAGGATCGGACTTCAGGGCGGCGGCGTCCTTGTAGCCCTCCGCGACGGCGACGCGCAAGGCGCCGATTGCCTGTCCAGCATACTGCTGTTTCGTCGCGGCGGCGCTCGCACAGGCCGCATAGCAGCGGGCCGCGTCCATGAGCAACGGAATGCTCTTCGGCCGGCGTCGCAGCAATTTCTCGACTTCCCCCGCCGCCTCGGCTTCCTTGCCGCAGTGCGCCAGAGTCCGCACATGGGCGCCCTGCCATGTCAGGTTGTTCGGTTCAATGGCAAGAAGTTCCGCGTACACCCGCAAGGCCTCGTCATAAGCCTTCCGCGCCGCGGCCCCGTCGCCTCCGCGTTCCGCGACTCCCGCCAGACGCTCGTTAGCTCGCGCTAGCTGCCACTGGTAGTCGGTCTCGTCCGGCACGCGCTTCAAGGCGGGCTGTAGGTCTTCCAGCGATTCGCGGTAAGCCGTGGCGGCGTTTGCATCCTTCCCAAGCCGCAACTCAGCGTCGCCTAAGCGCCCGAGTACGTCGGCCAGGTCGGCCTTATACCAGTAGGCGTCGGGGAATTTGTGCGCCAGTTCGCGGCAGAGGCGGACGGCCTCGTTGAGCGATTCGCGCGCATTCTTGGCGTCGCCGAGGTAGGCGCTGGCCGTTCCCCGCCACATGTGGGCCTCCGTCAGATAACTGCGGCCTTCGTCCAGCTTGGGCAAAGCCTCCGACCAGGCCTTGCGCAGGGCGACAGCCTTGTCGAAGTGATCGCGCGCGGCCATGGCGTCGCCCCGGGCCAGTTCCGTCTTACCCAGGCCGACTTCGTAATGCGAGAGGTTGATCTTGTCGTCCAAGACGGAATAATCACCGCTGTGGGGGTGGTCGATCACCTCCTGGCGGAGGACTCGCCCCTTTTCGTAATAGTCCAGCGCCGCCCTGGGATCAGCGTTCAGTTCCCGCTCCATTTCGCCAAGGCGCATCAGCATCACGCCCAAGTTGGCCTTCGCCTTGTCGTTGTCGGGCTGTTCCTGGGCGACCTTCTCGGCAACGTCGCGGCCCAGCCGGAACTGTTTCAACGCCTCCTCGCTGTGGCCCAGACGTTTCAGGCGATCGCCCATAAGCTGGTACGTCGCCGCCTCGCTGAACGAGGTCGTCCCGGCGCCCTCCAGGTCCTTCGCCATGCCAAGCATTCCTTGTCGAAGCTGGTTCATCACCTCGTCGCGCAGGGCGCGGAGTTCCGGCGCCGCTTCTGGGGAGAAAAACCGGCCGTTCACTTTCTGCTGCACCAGGCCGACCGTCTGGGTCATCCGCCGCACGGCCACGGTGGCGCCCCTGGCGGCCTTCTCCTCGTTCGCCTTGGCGACCGCCGCGTTCGCGTCCGCCAACTCTTTTTGCGCCCTGGCGTCGGCGAGAGCCGCGCCTGTGGCGTCCGTTTGCACTTTAAGTCCCCAGGCCAGCACGGACATGCTGACGGCCCAAGCCACGACCACAAGCGCCATCGCGGCGCCCATGATCGCCAGCCGCGGATTGCGCCGGCACCAGCGCCAGGCGCGCTCGGCCCTGCTCACGGGACGAGCCAGGATTGGCTCCTGGTTCAGGAAGCGGCGCAAATCCTCGGCCAGAGCGCCGGCGTTTTCATAGCGCTGGCGACGGTCTTTTTGCAGACATTTCAAACAAATCGTCTCCAGATCGCGCGGAATGGCCGGCTGTAGCTCAGAGGGCGCCACCGGTTCGCGCGTGCGGACCAGTTCCAGGGTTTCCAGCGCCGTCGGCGCGTGGAAGGGGATGCGTCCCGTCACAAGTTCATAAAGGATGACGCCCAGGGCGTAAACGTCGGCGGGTTGGCCGACCTCCTCATTGCGGCCCTCGGCCTGTTCGGGCGACATATAGCCGGGGGTGCCGAGGATGGAACCGCTGTACGTCTGGCCGACCTGCTCTTCCAGGCGCTTGGCCAGGCCGAAGTCGGTGATCTTCGGGACGCCGTCGTGCGTCATCAGGATGTTGGCCGGCTTGAGGTCGCGATGAATGACGCCGGCGCGGTGGGCGCAATCGACGGCCCCGGCGAGCAGATGAACGAGCCGGGCCACGTTGCGAGGCGCCTGAGGAACGCCCTTGATCTGGCCCGCCAGGCTGCCCCCATCCACGAACTCCAGCGAAAAATACGGCAGGCCGCCCTCATTGCCGATCTCGTAAATCTGCACAATGTTGGGGTGCTGGATACGGGCGACCGCCTCGGCTTCCGTGCGGAAACGGCTCAGTTCCTGGTCACTGGCATGACCACCGGACAGGATCATCTTCAGGGCTACGATGCGGTTGAGGCCGCGCTGGCGCGCCTTGTAGACGACGCCCATGCCGCCGCGACCGAGTACGCCCAGGATTTCGTAGCCCGCGATGGCGTCCGGCATCGGCGCGTGTCGCCCCGTCGGCCCGTCGGTCTTTTTGGCAACGACCGCGCCGGTCGATTTCCCCGCTTCCAGTGTGACGGTGGCTTGCTGATCGACAGGCGCGAGGTCTGCCGTAGGTTTTCCGGCTTCCGGCGCGACAGCGGCCAACGGATCGGGGGGCGGGACTTCCACCGTGATCGCGTGCGGCGCGTCGTCGGTGGTTTGCTCAGTCCCCACGCCTGGGGACGCGCGCGCTGCGGCGAGAGCCGGGGAGACGATGGCTGATTTCATGCGTTTCTCCCGAATATCGTGGAATCCTGTCGGCAGCCCATTATGTCCACTTTATCTGGGTCCATGTCAAGGATATTCCGGGACCGGCTTCACGTTTGGGTGTGCGTCTGATACTTGGGTGGAAAAATCGTCCTCGTTCCCACGCTACATGAGTTAGAGGTGGGTGCCATGCTTTCGCGGGCCGGCTCCGAAACCTCGTCCGGTCCCGATCCCGCGAAAGCATGAGTCCTCGCGCGGGACTCATGCTTTCGCGGCGGCTTGAGCAGGCGGAAGGTGCGGACTGAGGCCGCGAAAGCATGGCACCCAACGTAAAAGTCACCTAAGTAAAAGACGCACACCCTTCACATTTCCTTTGACCTTCGCGGGATGAGAAAGCGCAGGAATTGCATGACGAGGAAGACAACCAGCAACGGCACAACCAGCCAGCCGATCTTGGGAAACCAAAAGGACAGGACAACCAGAAGCAGAATCGCCCAGATCAAGCCGCAGCCCACCAGCGTCATCGTGCCCTTGAAGCCGGTTGCTTCGGACGCCTCCTGATACTCCAAAACGCTGGTGCGCCGTCGTTCAATGCTGCGCCGCACGGCGTCGTCCAGCTCCGCGCCGCGCACGGCGTCCAACCAAGTGTGCGTCTTATCGGCCACGGCCGCATCAAAACGCTCTACCAACGCCGGCCACGGATCCCAGGCATCCCACGCTTCTTCCCGCAGCTCTCCAGACTCATCACGCCAGTTGAGAAAGGCCGGTCCTTGCCATCCGGCCGGGAATACCAACTCCGCCCGGCCACGGTCGCCGATCACCGCAAGCCGGCCCTGCGCGTCGGAATGGTCCGGCAGGAATGTGACGTGGAACAGTCCGCCGCGCTCGAAGCGCCCGGACGCTAATATAGGCTCCTCGGCCTCTGGGTGTTCCCCCGCGGCGAACCCGGACACTTCGGCAATCTCGCCGCCCAGCGCGCGCAACAAATCCCAGCCGGGGAACGTGGGCTTACCGTCCGCCGGACGAGGCGCGACTCGCTCCATTTCCAGGAGGCGGAAGGCGCCGACGGGCGATGCGGCATCCTTATCTTTACCAGAAATGCGAATGAACTCGGCCAGTCGGCGGACGGCGGGATGCGTCGAGCCGGGCAGCAGCGGCATCAGGACGCGCCCGGTGTCTTGGCGAATCAGGTCCGCTTCATAAGCGATATCAGGGGTCTGGTCAGGGGGATATACGCACAAGACATGACGTTCGGACTGCAACGCGCGGCGGAGTTGGGCCGGCCGGACGACCAGGTCGCCGGCCACGATCACGGCTTCCACATCCGGGTCGGCCAGCACTTCTTCTGCATCGGAGACTTGGCGAGTCGTTTGTTCGTGCCGACCCGAGGCGACGAGGGCGGCGGCCATCGCTGCTCCGTCGGGGTGGTTTCCAAGGATCGCGAAACGCATGGCACATCCTAAGAGGCATTACCAGAATAAACTACAAGCCCGGAGCGCAAGCGACGGGGATCGACTAAACCCATCGCTTGCGCTCCGGGCTTGTAGGGAAAATTCACTGCCTCTAAGGCTTGGCAGGCTTCTTGTTAATCCGCAGCACCGTGAGATCGGCGCCGATGCGCTTGTCCGGCGACGACGCCTTCGGCAACGCCAACCGGTCCAAGGCCCAAGGCGTGACGTCGAAGGGCTTCGCCGGTTTCACGTCATCTTCCGGCCGGCGGTCGCCGGATGACCCCCATAAACGAGTCCAGGCCGCGCGGCCTGCGTCTTTATCGGGAAGCGCTGAGGCCGGCGCCGCGGCGAACGTTAGACGCTTGCTAAAGGCGTCGCTCTCGCCTTGCCAGACCAACAGCCCATGCGCCAGCGCCGACTTCTCGAAGACCAACATCCCCGCCGGCTGGCCGCTCTTTTCCGCAAACGGGTTGAGGTATGCACATGCCCGGCTACGCACCAACAGCGGTTCTGCCGGCGGAAAATCCGTCGCCTCCGCGGCATCGTCCAAGTGGACGACCGCGCGCCGAACCGCAACGGTCGATTGCTCCATAACGCATTGCATGTTCGCTCGCCCCGCCCACTTCAGGCCGGGGTCGAGGTGCAAAGCGTCGCCCGCGGCGACGAGTACGCTTTGGCGCAGCAGCAGCCGGGCGCCGACGCCTTGCATCTGGACGCCGTCGCGGCCCGAAACCAACACCGATTCATTGATCGCACAGCCGGAGGCGCCGTTCGGAGCCAGGTCGCCGGAACCTTGCAACGCGATCAGGCCGCGATACATTTCGGGAACATTCTGTTGTGGCCCGTCCAGACGGCAGTGGTACAATCGCAGGTCGCCGCGAACTTTAAGCATATAGGCCGGCATCGCGGCGCGTGGGAAGTCGGCCAACTTCAGACCGATGTTTATCAGATCCAATCCGCCATTCTCGATCTCGATCAGCCCCTCTTGGCCGAGCGACTTTTCGCCGTCCCATGTCAACGTCAACGGCGCGGCGTTCTCGCGCGGCGCGTCGGCGTACAAGACGAGAGAACACCCTTTCAAATGGAATGGCGTGATCCGATGTTCGCCCGCGCCCGAAAGAAGCAACACGACGCGCGGGGCCAGCAATTTCTTCTGTTGCAGATCGCGTAAGTACGCACCGAGATCCTGTTGGGGATTAAGCTCCAACATGCCCAGGTCGAGCGCGCCGCCGTGATAAAGATTGTCGTCGGCCAGCGGCACTTCGGGGGCGGCGGCGTCCGCGAGAGGATCCAACGGCGGCCGGACGAAGCCCTCGAAAGTCAGCGCCGCCAAGTTCTCCCGCGCCGGCGGCAGGGCGCCAAGATCACAGCCCAACGGCTTATCGGGTGCGGCCGTGGCGGCGAAGCCGACGGGCGTGTCGGCCGTGCGATATGCCGATACGGGGACCGCCGAAGAATCTCCGTTGAACGCCGGCCAGGAGTCGCCAACAACGCCGTCGCCGTCCGCTCGTTTCCAGTGCGCCCACCAGCCATTACGATCCGTCCCCCCAATGGTTTTCGGGCCGGTCAGCAGGTCTTGCCAGCCGGCGTACAAGCAGTTGGTCGCCTGCCATTGAATCCCCGTGTCGTTCACGCCGTCGCCGCCAGGCGCCGCCATCATGACGCCGCCCGGTTGATCGGCCGACCGGCTAAGCAGCGAATCCCAGCCCAGCCAATGGACGGCCGGGCGATGGTCGGATGGGGCCGCCTGCCGCACATCCATTAGTGTACGACCGCAAATCAGCGTGGAACCTGCCACCGTCAGCGAGGTGGGCCGGGCGTCGTTGGCCCGAACTTTTATCAAGGCCGGCTCGCCCCCGACCATGAGGCAACCGTCCATCAGCACCGCCGCGCCGGGCGCGTCCAGATCGAAGGCCGTCACGGCGGGACCGCGCACTAAGCAGCGCGTGAACCGGCATCGGCCAGGCGCCGGCCGCGTCGCGTGGAACCGTGTCAGGGTGGTCCCCTCCCGCGGCTTGCCCGCCAGCGAGAACGTACACCCTTCCACGCTCAGATCGGCATCGTGTGCGTCCAGCAGAGCCAAGCCGCCGACGACCGCTTCGGGCTGCTTGAACGCCACGTCCACATTTTCCAGGCAGAGACCGCCGCGTTCGACGGTTAAAAAGGCCGGAGGCGGGCCGTTGTCGGCTTTGCCGTGATCTCTGGACCGCCGCTCCTCCAAAGTACGCGGCACGTCCCAGACGAGCAGCGGCCGGAAGCCCTTGCCCGCGCAAATCAGTAATTGACGATCCGTAAAGGTCGTTGAGATCTCGAAGAATGGTCCGTCGTCGTCGATTTCGAGGACGCTGAGACGGTCGGCCGGGGCGGCGGCGGCGGCGGCGGCCAGAGAAGTGTAGACCGGCCCCGAAGCGGCGTTCGGCGCGCGGGCGATGTGCAACACCGGCGCGTCGGCCGAACGATCCAGGAGGCCGGTCCAGGCGGCGGCGATCTGCTTGCGGAGCGCGGCGGCGTCCACCGGCGCGGCGTTCGGGTCCAACGGGCGCCAGTGTGTTTTGACCGGAGGCTTATCCGGCGTCGTATCCTGCGGCCCGATCGTATCGGGCTTTAACGGGGGCGCGTCAATCGGCGAATCCGGAAACGACGACGAGCCGTGCGAAGCCTGATCGGAATTGGTGGAAGACGCGCGCGGCCGGCGCGGCTGGAGGGCGAGTGCGACTACCACTGCGACAAGTAGGGCGGCCGCGACGCCGCCGAGGATGTACCACTTCCGAGTGCGGGGGACGGCCCGGCGCCGGCCTGGGTCGGACGGCTTACCTTTGCCAGTCGAAGAACGGCGCGGCCCGCTCCGATCCGCCCTGGTCTTCGCGGAAGGAATCACGGCCGTCTGTGCAAAGGAGGAGTTTTGCCCGTCCTCATCCATCAGGCCGAGAACCACGGCGCGATAACCAGTCGGGGCGCCGCCTTTCTTCAAGGCGGCCAAATCTTTGAGCAAATCGGCCGGGGTCTGGTAGCGGTCTACGGGACGCTTGGCCAGCAGGCGGCGCAACACGGCCGCGGTGGCCTTGGAGGCGCGCGGGTTGAGCAGGCGCACGTCGGGCGGTTCGATATTCAGGTGTTTATGCAGGCGCTCGGCCAGGCCGCCGTCGGAAAACGGCGCCTTGCCGGCGAGCAGATGATACCATGTGCAGCCGAGCGAATAGAGATCGCTGCGGATGTCGGCAGTGCCACTGTCGCGCGCCTGCTCGGGCGAAATGTAATCGACCGTGCCGACGGTGGTGCCGGCGCGAGTGACGCGGAACTCTTCGGCGTTGGTTTCGCGCGACAAACCGAGGTCGGTCATCTTAACGACGAGCCGGCCCTTCAGGCGCGTAACGAGAAAGTTCGACGGCTTCACGTCGCGGTGAACGATGCCCTGGCGGTGGGCGTGGTCGAGCGCCTTGGCGGCCTGGGTGATGATCTTTAACGCTTCTTCGGGTTCGAGCAGCCCCTTGCGCGCGATGTATTCATGCAGGTCGAGACCTTCGACGAACTCCATGGCGATGTAAAAGCGCCCGTCGGACTCGCCAAATTCGTACAGCTCGACGATGTTTTCGTGACAGAGCTTGCCGGCGTGGCGCGCCTCGCGGCGGAAGCGTTCGATCATGATGGGCTTGGACGCCATCTCCGGCGTCAGCACTTTGAGGGCGACGTCGCGTTTGGCTTCGGTGTCGTAGGCTTTGTAGACGGCGCCCATGCCGCCGGTGGCGAGGTGGAGCAATACTTTATACTTTCCAATCTGGACGGAGCGCTGCGGCCCTTTGGTGGAGGATTCCGACGACATGACGTTACCACGGTGTTGAGCGACGGCCGGCGCCACATTGCGAAAGGACTTCGTCCCGACGATCCATAACAGGGCATCATAGTATACTGCACTTTCCGAAAAAAAGCTA
>DHJA01000070.1:0-5975 GCA_002404095.1 Planctomycetaceae bacterium UBA4732
TTTTACTGGCAGGGGACTTACGAAACGGTCATCTAGCGAAGCAACTGGTCAGTTCTCGCTGAAATCGAATTTGTGAATCGAATCTTTATTGAGCGGATCGCGCAAAAAACGCCGCCGGCAGTCAGGGCACAAGTCATAACGAAGGTGATGCGAGGCCGCCTCCAAAGCGTCGGCTTCGTCCGCGTCTTCCATTTCCCGCAATAATTGGCTGACTGCTTCCATGTGATCTTCTTCGAGGTCCGCTTCCGTAATCTCGGCCGGATTGTGGGCGGCGAAAACCTCGATCTTGACGACGAAATGGTCCTGCCTGGACCGAAGTTGCTTGCCGCAGTGGTCACACGTTATGTGCGTCATGTAGCGAAGGCCTCCCAGAATGTGTGCATGTCCGTCATGGATTGCAAGGCGCGGCAAAAACCGCTTCCTATCCATCCGTCGCACGTTTCGGCCTCGCTGTCAAGCTGATTTTCGGCTCGGCGCAGCGTTTCTCAACCCGTCCGTCGTCCAGCGAGCTGCGCCGTCTGCCACAGCGCCTGGGCCATTTCATCCACGCGAAACGGTTTGTCGAAAAGCCGAATCGCTCCTAGAGCCAACAAACCCTCCGGCGTATACTCGCCGGGGTGCCCCGTCATAAAACAGCACGCCACATCCGGATTGATGCGTTGCAAGGCCGCCAGGGTTTGCGGCCCGTCCAGGCCCGGCATGCGCACATCCATCAGCACGACGGAGACGGCCGCCTGACGCTCACGATAAACTTCGAGCGCGGAGCGACCGCCGTCGGCCAGCCAAACGGCGAAGCCTTTGCGTTGTAGGACGGTTTGAAGAAGTTGACGGAGGACGGGTTCGTCATCGACGACGAGAATGCCGGGACGAGATGCGGATGCGGACGAGAGACGAGTGGAGTCCATGATGGCGGGTTTCCTTTCCCGATTCATCGCGGCGGTTGCCGTACTCGAAGCAACCTATCTACCCTTCTTTCACTCGTTTGTCAATGGTGGGCCGCCCGACGCGGCGTTCAAACGGTCCACGAAAGCGCCATGTTCCGGGCTGGCGATTCCGCGTTGCACTGTTGCCAACATGCCGGCTATGTCGCCGCGTAAAAGCGCCGCCGTGTCGAGCCATAAGCCAGGGAAGATTTCGCTGCGATAAACGCCCTCGGCGTCAGGCCGTAAACGATCGTAACGCCCATCGCGCAGTACGAACCAGTCGATCTCCTGATCGAGTACGCGCCAGACGATGTACTCGCGCACGCCCGTTCGGCGATAGACGTTCATCTTGGCGTTCAGCGCAATGCTCACGTTGCTTGCCGCCACCTCAACAGCTAGTTCGGGGGCGCCCTCGATATAATCGTCGGCGCTGATGCGAACTTGGCCGCCGAACGCCGGCTCGATGTACAAAACACCGTCCGGTTGGGGTTCGTTGTCCGTATCCAGGCGGGTCGTAGCGTCGCAGCCTGTTGCGACGCCGATGGTTCCGGCCTCGTAGAAAAGGAGCCAGCCGTTCAGGCGTGAATTGGGTCGGCTATGACGTTCGATGCGCACGGGTGAGGGCATGTGGACAACTCCTTCAATTAACTCAGCCTTCTTGACCCGCGGCATCGCCTCGTAACGACGCTCGAACTCAATCCGCGTCAGCCGGTCGCCGTTCTCCAACGGCGGCGGCCGTCCGTTCGACCAACTCCCCGCTCCTGGTTTCGTCGTCGCCATGATCGTCCCTCGATTCGCCGTGGACTAATTTCACACCAGTTGAAGCGCCCGCCCGCTGCGCCATTCCTTATCGGCCCGGACCACTTCATTGTACAGGGTGTCGCGCTCCACCGGCACACGGCCGGCTTCCTGGATCAGCCGGCGAATCTCGGCCACGTTTAGCTCTTGCGGCGAATCCGAGCCGGCGTCGTGATAAATCTTTTCGTGGACGACCGTGCCGTCCAGATCGTCGGCGCCGAAGCTCAGTGCCACCTGCGCCGTCTTGATGCCGAGCATCACCCAATATGCCTTAATGTGCTGGAAATTGTCGAGCATGAGCCGACTGATCGCCATCGTCTTGAGGTCGAGCAGGCCGCTCGGCTTCGGCAGATGCGCCAGCCTGGTGTTGTCCGGATGAAACGCCAGCGGGATGAACGTCTGAAAGCCGCCTGTCTCGTCCTGCAACTCGCGCAGCCGGCACAGGTGATCGACTCGGTGCCGCGCTTCCTCGATGTGGCCGTAGAGCATCGTGGCGTTGGATCGCAAGCCAAGTTCGTGCGCCTCACGGTGGACGCGGAACCACTCGACGGCGTCGGCCTTGTGTTCGCAGATTTTATCGCGGACTTCCGGATGAAAAATCTCCGCGCCGCCGCCAGGCAAACTGCCGAGGCCAGCTTCCTTGAACTCGGCGAGGAGTTCGCGCGTCGGCCGACCCGTCAGCCGGGCGAACCAGTCCCATTCCACCGCCGTGTACGCCTTGAGGTGCAAGCGCGGATGGGCGTTGTGGATAATACGGATGATGTTTAGATACCAGTCATAAGGCAGCTGATGATGCAGACCGCCGACGATGTGCAACTCCGTGGCGCCGCGATGGTCAGCCTCGGCCGCGCGCTCCAGCACCTGTTCGTCAGACATGACGTAGCCCTTTTCGCCGCGAAGGTCGGAGCGAAAAGCGCAAAAGGTGCAGCGGTAGACGCAGACATTGGTGGGATTCAGATGCGTATTGATGTTGAAATAGGCGAAATTGCCGTTCTTGCGCTCGCGGACGATGTTGGCCAATTCGCCGAGCGTGAACAGGTCGGCGCTCTCGTAGAGGAACACGCCGTCGTCGAACGACAAGCGCTGGCCGGCTTCGACTTTTTCTCGGATAACGGCCAAACGGGCGTTGGAAGTTAGCTCTAGCATTGGAAGGCCTACACTTTCTCTTGCCATCCTCTATAGGACTTATAGGTCCCATAAGTCCTATAGGTCCTATGAGACAACGGAATCGCTATTCTATTACCCGTGGGACGACGGCCAACCTTAACGGGGACCGGACGATTCCAAGGCAATTCGCCGGAGACGCGCATGTTATCCAAAGCACGACTTGGCCAGACAACCCTGGCCGCTATCCTCATCCTGACCTCCACCGCGGCCGCCGCCGAGCCGTGGAGCGCCCTGATCGATCCGGAAAATTCTCTGACGTTCCGCTTCCTCCACGACGACAAGCCGGCCTTCGACCTCTCCCTCGGCGGCTGGGGGCCGAAATGGTCCTGGGTAGGCATGGACTCCAAGCAGAAGGCCAAGGACGGACGGCTCTCGGCCCATGTCCCCTTCGTCGTCGATAAAGACAAAGGCGAAGTAATCGACATTCAATACGAGGCCTGGCAGCCGGGCGCCCGGCAGACGGCCTTTCGCTACACCCTGGAGTCGGACCATGACGTTCCCCTCACCATGCTGATCGCCGGCCTCCACTTCGACCCTCAAGGCGGTAAGGGGACGCTTACTCTGACGCACGCCGAGGGCAAGCCGACCACAATGGAACTCCCCGTGAAAGGCATCCGCGCCGCGCCGGCCGCGTCCGAGGCCGATTTCGCGTTTGATAAGGGCGGCAAAGTCTCGATGAAGATCGACCCGCCCTGTCCCATTGGTTTCGACAACTCCCTGCGCGTGGTGCTGGCGTCCGAACTGTTCCGCAAGGGCAAGCGCTCCGTGACGCTGACGCTGAACTTCGCCGACGACGTGGCTTTCGGCGCCGCCGAGGCCGACCTCGACAAGTTCAGCCGGACCCTGGCCGGCCCCGACTGGTTCCCCTTTCAGCCGGCCAAGGAAGTGGTTCCGGGCGTCATCGACATGGGCGGCTGGCTTTCCGGCCCCGCCGGCAAGCACGGCGGCGTCCGCATCGTCAAGGACGGCTTCGCCTTCGAGGACGGCGCCCCGGTCAAGTTCTGGGGCGTCAACCTCTCCTATACCGCCAGCGCGCCGGACCACGAGACGGCCGACTTCACGGCCGCTCGCTTCGCCAAATAC
Organism: Planctomycetaceae bacterium UBA4732; assembly: GCA_002404095.1. GTDB lineage: Bacteria > Planctomycetota > Planctomycetia > Gemmatales > Gemmataceae > UBA4732. The sequence goes on from DHJA01000070.1 coordinate 3,972, forward strand.
GGCGTCAACGCCGTGCGTATGCACAAGTTCTCTTATCCCACCAACCAGGGCGGCATCGGCGACCCCAACGACTCCACACGCATGGATCCAAAGGGACTCGACAAGCTCGATTACTTCGCCTCCAAACTGAAGGAACACGGCGTTTACTTCGGCTGGTCGCACACCTACGGCTACCGCGTCGTCGCCGGCGACCGCAAGCGCCTGCTGGCCTACGACGAGATCGACAAGAAGCTCAAAGGCAACACTTACGCCCTCATGAATTTCGCCGAGGACGTGCAAGACCTGATGATCGAAATGGTCGTCAACCTACTCAAGCACAAGAACCCGTACACAGGCCGGACCTACGCCGACGAGCCGGCCCTCTGCTTCATCGAACTGCAAAACGAGGACGACATCTTCTTCTATACGTCCGAGAACGCCCTCAACTCCTGCCCGACCTATAAGAAGCGCTTCCTGGAACGGTTCGCGGCGTGGCTGAAAGATCGCTACGGTTCGCAGGAGAAGCTGCGGGCCGCTTGGGGCGACGCGCTGCCTGCGGGCGAAACGCTGGCGGACGCCAATATCGCGTTGCAACTGAATCCCTGGTTCTTCGGCGAAGACCACCTGCCGGGCCAGAAGGACGGAGCGCGGCAACGGCTGCTCGACACGGCCGCCTTCTTACACGACGTTCAAGATCGGTTTTATGGCCGATTCACCAAGGCGATCCGCGGGGCCGGCTACAAAGGCCCGCTCAACGGCTCGCCCTGGCAGGCGCCGAGCATGTTGCCGCATTACTACAACCTCAACTCCGACTATAAGGTCGGCTACATCGACCGCCACAACTATTTCGACGGTGCGGGGCCGGAGATGTTCGCATCGATGCTGACGCATCCGGGCAGCGGCTATTTCGGCAGCGGCATGCAGCAGGTGATTGATCGGCCGTTCGGCCTGTCCGAGTGGATTCACGTCTACCCAAACGTCTATTCGGCGGAAGGTCCAGCCCTCGTGGCCGCCTACGGCATGGGCCTGCAAGGCTGGGACGCCTCCTATGAGTTCCAGTCCCAGGCCAACCGCCGCGCCTTCGACGACACCGCCGGCGGATTTCCGTGGGGCGTCTGGGAAGCCGACGTGCCCACGTCGCTGGGCCAGTTCCCCGCGCTGGCCCGGATGATCTATCGCGGCGATGTTAAGGAAGGAAAGGTCATTTCGGTGCGTCGGGTCAGCCCCGCTGACTTGGCCGAGGGCCGCTTTAACTTCTCCGACAAGGTGACGCAGCACGGCGACGTGAAAACCTTCGGCGGCAGTACGCCGCCCGAGGCGCTGGCCGCCGGCCGCGTCGTCGTCGAATTTACCGACAAGTCGCAACCGTCGGAACTGCCGGACATGAGCCTCTACCGCAAGGGTTCGGTCATTAAGTCAACGACGGGTCAACTGGCCTGGGATGTTTCCGACAAAGGCTTTTTCACGGTGAACACGGCCGGCACGAAGGCGGTCGTCGGCTTCACCGGCGGCAAAGAGCAGACGCTGGGCGACGTGAAAATCCGGCTCGAAACACCGTTCGCGTCGCTCTTCCTGACCGCGCTGGAGCCGGGAGAAGACCTCGCCGGCGGCAAGCGGGCGCTGCTTACCGTGGTGGCCCGCCAGAGCAACACCGGCTTCACCTACTTCGCGCCCGACAACCGGGTGCTGAAGAACGGCGGCCCGCCGATCCTGCTGGAGCCGGTGAAGGCGACCGTGACCGTCGGCCGGCCGATAGCGAGCGTGAACATCCTCGACCACGACGGCCGGCGCACCGGGCGAACGCTCGCCGTAACGGACGGGCGCTTCACGCTGGACGGGGCGAAGGACAAGGCCGTCTATTACGAAGTGGTGTACCGCTAACCAGCCGCGAGCGCGAGCGAGCGGGTTGAGGCGATCCGCTCGCTCGCGCTCGCGGCTGGTTTTCAAACAGTTTGTGAAAGCGGAGAGGGCGGGATTTGAACCCGCGATGAACTTTCGCCCATACGGCATTTCCAGTGCCGCGCC
>DHJA01000070.1:6176-9507 GCA_002404095.1 Planctomycetaceae bacterium UBA4732
GGGCGAACGTACTCGTGAGTCCGGGGGCGAGCCACGCCATCCTACTCGCCAAAGAAGGGAAAGAGTCTTTCCAACTCCTTTTTATCAGGCCGGCCGCCGTATTCGCAAATCTCGAACGCTTCGGCGTGTCCCATCTTGTCGGCTTTCTCCTTGCCGTACCATGCGGCCAATTTGTCACGGTAGCGCCGAGCGACGCCCTCATCGCGGCCAGCGTGACCGGCGCGAACCGCGCGACGGCGTTCCGCTTGCTTCGCCGGGTCCGTGGGCATCAACGCGGCCGAACCCGTTGCTCCTCCTTCGTAGAACTGCGATTCCAGCGCGTCGAGGGCGTCCAGTTTCTTCTCGATTACGGAGTCGATGGAAACGACAACATCCGCCTGAAATGGGTTCGGTTTCTGGAATCCGTCGGAATAGAAGAGGAACACCGGATTGCCCTTCAACGGCGGCGTATCGGGGCAGAAATTGGGCACCGCCACCATGTAGGCCGAGTCCTGGACGAGAACGCCGGTGTAGCGGTGATCGGGGTGATAGTCGTTGGGGCGATGGCTCATTACGACGTCGGCCTTCCAATCGCGGATGAGGCGGGTAATTGTGCGGCGGTTCTCCAGGGTCGGCAACAATTCTCCGTCGTGAATGTCCAAGACCTCCGTGGCGACGCCTAGAATCTTGTCGGCTTGTTCCACCTCAGCCTTGCGCCGCCGGGCCAGCGGTCCTCCCGCCTCGCGCCAGTGGCCGATGTCTCCGTTCGTGACCGAGACGAATTTAACGTGGTGCCCTTGCGCCGCCCACAAGGCGGCGACGCCGCCGGCCTTCAGTTCGCAGTCGTCGGGATGCGCCCCGAAACAGAGGATGCGCAGCTTGCCGTCGTCGGGCGTCGCGGTTGGATGTTCGGCCGGTTTCGGTTCGGCTTTGGGTTGTGAGCCGGTCGATCCGCTCAACAATAATCCCAGCACGGCCACGCCGCCCAGCCCGCCAACCAGCCAAAAAGTCCTACGCTTCATGGGACCATCTCCCGTTTGGGTTTGCCTTGGAATAGATCAGATAGCGTCTCAATTGGTCCTATGAGTCCTATAGGACTATGAGATTTAGGGGACTTATAGGTCAAACGGAGACGCTGCTTGCTCGGTAGAAAACCTCGTGGGGTGGCACGCCCTGAGGTACTCCGAAGGGCGTGGCGCGCTGCAACGGCCCACGCCCTTCGGAGTACCTCAGGGCGTGCCACCCTCAACATCGCAGCTTTTCTACAGAGTAAGACGCTACTCGGATTCATCGTACTTGTGCCAACCGGCCCCGTCTTTGCTATTCTTCACTAGCAGTCGGTTTTACTTTCACGCCAACCCGGTGCGTCCGTCATGCACAAAGAACAAGTCGCCGCCGTTCTCGATGAGATCGGCACCCTGCTTGAGCTTCAGGGCGCCAACTCCTTCCGTTCCAACGCCTATCACAACGGCGCCCGCGCCCTTGAACACCTCGAAGGCGATCTCGCCGAAATGGTCGAAGCCGGTACGCTCTCCGAAATCCCCGGCGTCGGCGAAACGTTGCGCGAAAAGATCACCACTCTCGTCAAGACCGGCGCGTTGCCTTTCTACGACGATCTCAAAAAGAAAACGCCGCCCGGCCTCATCGAAATGCTGCGCGTCGGCGGTCTGGGGCCGAAAAAGGTCAAAGCGCTTTACGACCAGCTTGCCGTGGACAACCTCGACAAGCTAAAAGCCGCCTGCGAAGACGGCCGCGTGGCGAAACTCAAGGGCTTCGGCGTTAAGACGCAACAAAAGGTCTTAGAAGGAGTTGAGTTCCTGAAGAAGACGGCCGGCCGCGTCCGTATTGACCAGGCCGAGGCAGTCGCCTCGGTCCTCTTGGACGCCTTGCGCGACGCGCCTGGCGTCCGGCGCATCGAAGTGTGCGGAAGTTTGCGGCGCCGCAAGGAAACCGTCCAGGATATTGATCTTCTCGTTAGCGCCGACGATGCGGCGCCGGTTATGGATCGCCTGGTTGAATTGCCGGGCGTGGTCCAGGTTCTCGGCCGCGGCGACACGAAGGTGAGCGTGCTTGTCGGCGCCGGCGGCGTGGTGATGCAGGCCGACCTGCGCGTGGTCAACGACGCCCAATTTCCCTTCGCGTTGAATTACTTCACGGGAAGTAAGGACCACAACATCGAGATGCGCCGTCGGGCGCAGGCTCGCGGCCTCAAGCTCAACGAGTACGAATTGGCCGGCCCCGACGGCCCGATCCCGTGCCGCGATGAGGCCGCTCTATACAGGACATTTGGCCTCGCCTATATCCCTCCAGAACTCCGCGAACACACCGGCGAGTTCGAGGCCGCCAACGACGACCTGCCGGAACTCATCGAGTTGGCGGACATTACCGGCGTCTTCCACTGCCACACGACCTATAGCGACGGCGCCGACACCTTGGAAGACATGGCGAAGGCCGCCAAGGCGCTCGGTTTGAAGTATCTCGGCTTGGCGGACCATTCGCAGTCGCTGACCGTGGCCAACGGCCTCAGCCCGGAGCGCGTGCGCGAGCAGCAGGCCGCCATTGACGATCTCAACAAACACCTCAAAGGCATCCGGCTTTTCAAGGGGACCGAGTGCGACATTTTGGCCGACGGGCGGCTCGATTACGACGACGAATTGCTGGCGACGTTCGATTACGTTGTGGCCAGCGTCCACAGTCATTTCAACCAAAGCCGGGAGGAAATGACCGCTCGGATCATCAAGGCGATCCGTCACCCGGCCGTGACGATGCTCGGCCACGCCACCGGCCGATTGCTGTTGCGGCGCGAGGCTTACCCGGTCGATCTGGAGGCGGTGTTGCAGGCCGCGGCCGAGGCCGAAGTGATGGTCGAGATCAACGCCCATCCCGCCCGCCTGGACCTCGACTGGGTTCATTGCAAACGAGCCAAGGCGCTCGGCGTTCTCCTCGTCATCAACCCCGACGCTCACAACACTGCCGACCTGGGCCTGTATCGCTTCGGCGTCGATGTGGCGCGGCGCGGCTGGTTGACCAAAGCCGATGTATTCAACACTCGGCCGGTCAAGGAGATCGCCCAGACTCTTAAGAACCGGGGGGTGCGTCATTAACTTGGGTGACTTTTCCGTTGGGTGCCATGCTTTCGCGGCCTCTGTCCGCACCTTCCGCCCGCTCAAGCCGCCGCGAAAGCATGAGTTCCGCGCGAGGACTCATGCTTTCGCGGGATCGGGACCGGACGAGGTTTCGGGGCCGGACCGCGAAAGCATGGCACCCCTTATAACTTATGTAGCGTGGGAACGAGGACGATTTTTCCACCCAAGTATCAGACGCACACCCTAACACTACAGCGCAGCTGACG
>DHJA01000164.1:0-1077 GCA_002404095.1 Planctomycetaceae bacterium UBA4732
GGCCGTCTTCGCCTGAAGGAGATTTGCATGGCCAGGGCCGTCGTCGATCCCGCCGACTTGCGGCGCTTCGCTCACGGGTTGAAACATTTCAACAACGAATTGCAGCATCAACTCGCCGTCCTGCATGGACAGTTCACCGCCCTCGGGGACACCTGGCGCGATCAGGAACACGAGAAGTTCGCCCGCGAGTTCACGCAGACCGTTCAGGTACTAGGTCAGTTCGTCGGCGCGGCCAACGAACATATCCCGTTTTTGCTCCGCAAGGCCGAACGGATCGAGGAATATCTCCAGCAGCGCTAGGGCCAATCTCATGAGGCAAGCCGCCCGAGTTCTGTCTACTGACGCCCTCCGCGACTTGCGGTCGGCCCTCGCTCGTTTCAGCGCGCGGGCGCGGGATGGGCTGCGTTCGGCCCTCCTGGAAACGCGCCACACGCTCGATTGGTTGGATAAACAACTCGACGCCTGGCGCCGGGAGACGGAAAAGCGCCATGAGAACGTCCTCCGTTGCCGCTCCGAATTGGCCGTGGCCCGCTCCGCGCCCGAGAACCTGCGAAGCGCCGCGACGGAACGGGAGATTGATTTGCGGAAAGCGATATTGCGCCTCCGGGAAGCTGAGGATAAGGTCGAGGCCGTGCGCCGCTGGAAGCGCACGCTGCCGCAGATCGTCAACGAACACGAATTGCCGATGCGCCGGCTGAGCGGCTTTCTTGACGGCGACATCCAGTACGCGCTTGGCATGCTCGACAATAAAATCGACGTTTTGCAGGCTTACATGGCCCTGACAGCGCCCGAAGCTCCGGCGACTTCCACCGAGAGGCAGCCATGAGTTTGAACAGCGCGTCCGTCGAGTTGACCGACGGCATGAAGACGCTCGGCGCCGCCTGGGACGAAGCGCGAGCCGTGTGGACCGACGCGATAGCCCTGGATTTTGAGCAGCGTTTCTGGATGCCCTTGGCGGCGCAAACGGGCGACGCCGTCGGCGCGATTGACCGCTTGGCGACAGTCCTGGCGCGGGTGCGCGGCGACTGTAGCTAAATGAGAATGGCGAACGGCCGCTTCTACGCGACCTGATCCAAC
>DHJA01000164.1:1269-2857 GCA_002404095.1 Planctomycetaceae bacterium UBA4732
CGCTTCTACGCGACCTGATCCAACGGGCCGCCGCCCGCGCTCGCGACGAAAACCTCCTCGGACAAACGGCCCCGCACTCCAAGGCCCAGGCCGAAGCAACTGCCGAGGCGGCACGCCAAGAGGCGGATGCGTGGGGCCAATCTGAACAGGTAGCGATCGAGCAGGAAACCGAAGAATCGCGCGCGGCCATCCAGGTGCGTTACGACGAGGAGCAGGCGGCCGCCGAAGCGGAGTTTGACGAAGCCCAAGAAGAAATGAACAACCGCTGCGAGGAAGAAAAAGAAGCGGCGCGCGACGGCCACAAAGAGGCCCAGTGGACGATTAACGCCGTTTTAGAGCGCAATACGATCAATGCGCAAGAGCGGCGCCAGAAGACCGAAAAAAAACTGACGGCCATTCTCGACCAACTCGTGGTCTTTCGGCGTGAAGCGAACGATCTTTGGGAAGAGTGGGAAGAATACTTGGCGTCGGCCGCGAAAACGTCCGCGGGGCCGCGCGACCAGAACCCGCGCATCAGCCTGCGAAAAAGCCTCACGGCCCTACAAGAACGGTTGGCCGGCCTAAAGAGCCAACTGAATAATTTAACCCTAAAGAAGATCCTGAAAGGCGGCCGTCTTACTTTTGCGTTCGCCGCGCTCGGTGTGCTGATGGTCTACCCGCTCGGTATGCTTGTGGCGTATTTCGGCGGCGTTGCGGATCGCCTGCCCTTGGTGTTGGTCGGCGGACTCATCACCGCCTCGGTGGCGGCCGTGGCCGTCGGCATGACCGTCAACGCCGTGTTGGAGTTTCTGGTCCGGCGACAGGTGCGGGAACTGTTCCGCATCTACCCCGGTATGTGTCTGGGCGCGGACGCCGTGGCGGCGCGTTGCCGACAACGCTTGAAAAGCACCATCGCCCGCTGTCCCCGCGAGATCGCTTCCCTCCAGAAGCGGCACAAACGCGCGTTGCGTCACGCGCGGAAGCAGGCGCGCCAATTATGGACGGCGGCCAAACAGCGCTTGAACGAGGCGCTGCCTTTGGCGCTTGAACATTATCACCAACGCAAGGAGGACGCCGACCTCCAATTGGAGGCGGACCTGCTGGCGCTGGACCAGGAACGCGAGCGGCGGCTGGCCGAGAGCCAACAGGTACACGACGCTGCGATTGACGAACTGGAAACGAATTGTCGGCGGCGAATGGAAGAGATCGAGGGCGGTTACGACCGGGTCTGGCAAATGACGGCGACGGCGTGGCGCCGCGCGGCGGCGGAGTTGCGCGAAACCGCCACGGCGATTTGGGAGGAATGCGGTCGGTTGTTTCCGGCGTGGGACGATCCTTGTTGGGCCGACCGACCCCCGGCCGCGGCCTTGCCGCCGGCGTTGCAATTCGGCCAATTGGAGGTGGGAAAAGAGCAAATTCCGGAACTCATCCCTCGCGATGAGAAACTGGCGACCGAGGCCGTGGAAGATTTCATGCTACCGGCCGTCTGCGCCTTTCCGGACAAGGCGTCGATGCTGTTCCTCGCTCAGGACGCCGGCCGGGCCAAGGCGGTGGAAGCGTTGCAAGCAGTGCTGTACCGGATGCTGACGTGCATTCCTCCCGGCAAGGT
>DHJA01000164.1:2944-4141 GCA_002404095.1 Planctomycetaceae bacterium UBA4732
CTCGCCGATCTGACGGCGCACATGGGAAACGTCATCCAGAAGTACCTGCGCGACCGCTATCCGACTATCGGCGATTACAACGCTATGGCCGGCGAGGTCGCGGAGCCTTTTCGTATCCTTGTAGTCGCTAATTTCCCCACGAACTTCACTCCGGAGGCGGCGCGGCGGTTAGTGAGCATCGTCCAGAATGGGCCGCGTTGCGGCGTCCTGACGCTGATTTCCGTGGACCGCAAACAGCCGATGCCGGACGGTTTCGACCTGGCCGATTTGAAGCGGGCCGGCGTGCGTCTGACGTGGGACGCCGGTAAGTTTGTGTGGGACGATGAGGATTTTGGCCGCTTCCCGCTGACCCTTGAGGCGGCGCCCGACGCCGAGTTGGGCGCCAAGCTCCTGGATCAAGTCGGCCGCCTGTCGCGCGCGGCCCGTCACGTCGAGGTGCCGTTTGAGTTCATCGCGCCGCCGCCGGAAAAATGGTGGACGGGCGACAGCCGCGCCGGCCTCAGCGTAGCGCTCGGCCGCTCCGGCGCCACGTCGCGGCAGCTACTGCGGCTGGGTCAGGGGACGGCGCAGCACGTCCTCATCGCGGGCAAGACCGGGTCCGGCAAATCTACGCTGCTTCATGCGTTGATAACCAACGTGGCACTGCTCTATTCGCCGGACGAGGTGGAATTGTACCTTGTGGACTTTAAAAAGGGCGTGGAATTCAAGGCCTACGCCGCGCACGGGCTGCCGCATGCGCGGGTGATCGCCGTGGAGAGCGAGCGCGAGTTTGGGCTGAGCGTACTGCAACGGTTGGACGCGGAAATGAAGGTCCGCGGCGAAAGTTTCCGGGCGGTCGGCGCCCAAGACCTCAACTCTTTTCGTCAGGCCGAACCGGGAACGCGCTGTCCGCGTATTTTGCTCATTGTGGATGAGTTTCAGGAGTTTTTCACGGAGGACGACCGCATCGCGCAGGACGCGGCCCAGTTATTGGACCGGCTGGTGCGGCAGGGTCGGGCTTTCGGCCTGCACGTCCTGCTCGGCTCCCAGACGTTGGGCGGAGCCTACAGCCTGGCGCGGAGTACGGTCGATCAGATGGCGATCCGCATCGCGCTACAGTGCAGCGAGGCGGACGCGCAATTGATATTGAGCGCCGATAACGCGGCGGCGCGCCTGCTGACGCGGCCCGGCGAAGCGATCTACAACGACGCCAACGGC
>DHJA01000164.1:4218-5261 GCA_002404095.1 Planctomycetaceae bacterium UBA4732
GATCTACAACGACGCCAACGGCCTGGTCCAAGGCAACAATCCCTTCCAGGTGGTCTGGCTATCGGACGACCGCCGCGAAGAATACTTAAACCAGATCCGCGATATGGCTGTTCAACGGGAATCGCGGGCGCCGGCGCCGGTCGTATTCGAGGGCAACGCGCCGGCCGACGTGGCGGACAACCACCAGCTCCGGCAACTTTTGAACGATGCCGCGCAACAGCCGGAAGGAGAAGCGGTCGCGTCCACTGCGTCCAACCGCGCATGGCTGGGCGACGCGCTGGCCATCAATGATCTGACCGCCGCCGTCTTCCGCCGGCAGAATGGCAGCCACCTACTGGTGGTCGGCCAGCAAGATCAGATGGCGCTCGGCGTACTCACGTCGGCGGTGGTCAGCTTGGCCGCCCAGTCAGCTGGCGCTCGATTTACCCTCATTGACGGCCGCCAAGCGGAAGCGCCGACTTCCGGCGTCTGGTCGCAGCTGCCGGACGCATTGCCGCAGACGGCGCGCCTCGGCGGCTGGCGCGATGTACCATCCGTAATGGGCGAAATGGCCGCCGAGATGGAACGGCGGCAAAAGGAACCGGACGCGGACGCGGCGCCGGTTTATCTGGTGATCTACGGTTTGCAGCGCTGCCGCGATCTGCGGCGCCGTGAGGACGACTTCAGTTTCGGACGCGCCGCCGACGAACCGGCGAACCCGTCTAAGCAGTTCGCCGACCTGCTGCGCGAGGGCGCGTCGCTGGGCATTCATCTACTGATCTGGTGCGACACATTCACAAACCTACAACGGGCGGTGGACCGCGCCGGCCTACGAGAATTGGCGTTGCGCGTAGTGTTCCAGATGAGCGTCGCCGATTCGAGCAATCTGATCGACAACCCGTTGGCGGCCAAGCTAGGCGTTCACCGCGCCCTGTTTTCCAGCGAAGAGGACGGACGGTTGGAGAAGTTCCGGCCGTATGGCTTGCCGTCGGACGAGTGGTTGGCGTGGGTGAAAGGGCAGCTTCAAAGTCAAACGTCCTTGCGAGCCGCCGGGTTTATCCCGG
>DHJA01000164.1:5441-5627 GCA_002404095.1 Planctomycetaceae bacterium UBA4732
GCCGCCGGGTTTATCCCGGCGGGGTGACGGCTTTTTCAGCTGCGCCAGAACTCATTGGCCGCACTCCGTTACAGGCATTGCATGGCGCCCGGCGCCTTCAGGATGCAAGGGTGTCACTCCGGGGAGTGACACCCTTGACACCCTGAAAGCGCCGGCGATCCCAGGGTGGACGACACGGTTTGTAAT
>DHJA01000109.1:0-2460 GCA_002404095.1 Planctomycetaceae bacterium UBA4732
CCGCGTCCCGTACTGCTGGGGACGTGCTAAACAAGTACTAATATTTGTATCCACCGCCCTGGAGACCTTTTGCCGAGATTGTTCGATCAAGATAGCGCCCCTTCTTGTCCTCATTTCGATAGTAGGTCTCAATGTACTCTTTGGTGTACGGCTCGAATTGTGGATTAAACCTGGACGTTTCGCTCTTGGCGTAGAATAAGAGGGTGTCGTGCAGATTGCCGAATCTGCTACTATCACCGTGCGCAGTGGAGCGCTTCCAAATTATTTCGTTGACAAATAATGAACTGCCGAACAACTCGTCAAGGGCCATGCGTATGTACGAGTTCACCCTGGCATCACAATGCACATAAATACTCTCATCCTCCGCGAGCAAATCGCGCATTAGGAACAGTCGCTCATAGATCATGGAAATAAACGAATCGGCCCCTCTTCCCCATGTATCGCGGTAGGCGATTTCCTCCAGCACATTCGGCTTCTTGGTGAAAGTGTCGTCGCCGATCTCGATGTCCATCGAGAAGTCGGCACCGATGTCGAACGGCGGGTCGATGTAGATGAGCTTGATGCCGCCGTGGCTCTCGATCTCCTCGCGCAGCGGGCCGTTCTTCAGGCTGCTCAGGATGATCTTGTTGTCGCCCCAGATGAGCTTGTTGGTCCAGCCGGTCAACTGCCGGCCGCGCTCGTCCATGTTGAACAAACCCGGCTGCTCCTTGACCGTTTCGGCGCGCGGCTCGTCCACTTGCTCGATGACCTGGAACGGCAGAACGAGGTTGCAGACTTCGCTCGTCTTGCCGTTCCAGACCAGCTCGACTTCGCGCTTGTCCTCGAAGAGCAGAAAGCGATATTTGTCGGGCAGCGGCGTGTCGGCTTCCAAAAAGCGGATCACGTCTTGCTTTTCAGCCGGCGTCAGATTGGTCATGGGACGTCCCTCGTAACTTGAGAAGCCCTAAGAGACTGGCCGAAAAGTAAAGAAAATAGCCACAGATGAACACGGATGAACACAGATAAGAAAGATATTCAGGTCGGGATTGCCGGATACCACGGCGTTTTTTCCTGTAACTCTTCATCTGTGTTCATCTGTGTTTATCTGTGGCTATTCTTTTCGGACGGACGCTAAAAGCCGTCAACGCCGTGCATCAACTGAAATCGACGCGCATCTGGATTAGGTCATTCCGCCCCACATCCATCTGCACCGCGTCGCCCTGAATGGGCAATTCGAGCATGGCTTCGCCGTGGGCGTCGATAATGCGCGCTTGTTTGGGGTCGCGCACGCAGCGCCATTGCGCCTGTCCGCCGAAGCCGCCGATCTCCAGCAATCGGGCCGTCACCCCGTCGGCGCCGTCGGCCGCAGGTCGCAGACTTGTTAGCAACAGGTTCGGCGCGTCCAGGTGGAACAGCCAGCCCACCGCGCCGACGTGCGGCGGCCCCATGCTCGTTTCCACCACGGGAACAGGCGTCGTCACGCCCATCGCCGCCTGCATGGGATTGCCGCGGTCCACGCCGATCGCTAGTTCAAAGGACGACGTTTCCTCTCCCTCAACGGACAATATCACGTCGAGCATCCGGCTGCCGTGGCGCTGGTGGAACGGCAGGCCGCCGGGAAAGATCGCCGTGTTCTGGGCGCCGGCGCGCAGCTCCAGATAATCCGGCGTCTCTGGCCGCGTGTGGCTGGTGGTGTACGACGTGCCGAGGACGCCGCGCATTAGCGAAGCCTGCTCGTCGCGCCAGGCGAAACGGGCGCCATAGTAGGCGTGCCACGGGTAGCCCTTCGGCGGCTGCGTCAGCTTGAGATCAATGCGGATCTCTAAAAGCGGCCGGCCGGCCCAGGCGCGGAAGCGCTGGCGAAACGAGCCTAACACCTCGTCCTTGGCGTCGATCAACACGCCCTCGCTGACAATCTCGCCGAGCGCCGGCCCCGTGGAGGTGGTGCGGATTTGTTGGACGTGGGCCGTTGAGCCGGGGTTGAACACCATCTGCTGGCCCAGGCGGTTGACGCGCGTGCGCGGGTCGCGGATGGCGCGCAGGCCGCCGGTAGCCGGATCGATCTCGGCCTCGAAATACTCATTGCGGACGCAGCGGTCGTCGGCCAGGCGCAGCCGGCCGGGCGATGGAGGCGGACCATTTGGCCCTTGACGCGGGAACCAGGCGAAGCCGAGCGCCGGAACTTCGACAACGATACGGCCGACGCCGTCGTTGAACTGACTGGCTTTAACTGGGCCGCCCTGCGGGATCGGGCCGACCAGCCCTCCCAGCTCCAGGGCGACGCGACGGTTGAAGCTGCACGGATTCAGGACGAGGTAGCCGGGATTGTCCGGCTGACCGCGGGCCGTTAGCCGGCGCGCCAGCGTTGCGGCCGCCTCATCCTGCGCCTTTATCAACTCCTCAATGGGCGAAATCGGCTCACCTTCCACCCGGTCCTCCAACCGCGTCAGTTCGTCAAAGGTGGGCGACTCGCTCCGCGAG
>DHJA01000109.1:2574-11790 GCA_002404095.1 Planctomycetaceae bacterium UBA4732
GCCCCCCTCGGGCCGCCGAGAGCGCGTGTCATCGCCGCCAACGTCCAAGCCGTGTCCAAGCGCCGGCGGGCGCGCACCTGGCGGGCGAAACCGCTCACCGGCTCCGTCTCGACGGGTCGGCCCTCCGGCGGGTTGGCGCGCTCGACGAGATAATCGCCGTGAAAATCGTCGGCCGACGCCGCCGAGGTGTAGTCGCCGGCCAGCACTTCTCTTAGGTAGGCCGACAGTGTGACCCACTTGCCCAGCGCCGGCGCCAACCGCGACAGTTCCAGCCAATCGTCGTACCACGGCCCCGCCGCTTTGTCTCGATGCAAGAGCGCTAATGTGGCCGCATGGTCCTGCATGATGGTGTGATGCAGGTGGTGGGCGAGGTGGAAAAACGTCTGTGGCGAATCGGCGGCCAAGGGCGTGCGCGTGAAACACTGCACCTGTTTGCCGTCGGGCGACGGCCAGTTGACGACGGTGGTGCGGTGCGCCGGGATTACCGATTCGTCGAAGGCCAGCAGCAACGCCCGGCTCATACCGACGCTCTGGAGCAGCAACGGCGTATGCGGGTCGAAGGCGAAGCGCCGACGGGCGAAGACGCTCACTTCGCGGTCGAGCAATTGCTTGGCGACGGCCTGCCCTTTGAGCAAGTTCCACAACTGCGATTCCAGTGGCAGCAGGGCGTCCTCGCGTTCCAGGTACGGCCCGCCGCACACCTCCACGAGATCGGCGCCGACGCGCTCGCGCAGTTTCGCCAGGCGTTCGGGCTGCTCGCGGCCAATGCGTTCCAGCAGCGACGAGCAGGCGATAAGATTGAGCGCCAATCCTTTATCAAACGACGCGGGCCAGGCAGTATCGGGGTGAGATGGATCGAGGAGGCCGATATCGACAAGGTGGAGAGAGGCCGGATACAGCACCTCACGGGCGGAAACCAGCCTCTCGGCGGCGGTCGTAAGGCAGCGTCGCGGCACGTCGGCGTCGTCGCCGGACAGGGCGGCGAGGGCGTCCTGCACGTCCTTCCAAAAAGCGGGTGCGTCGAGCATGTTATCATGCGAATGCGCCTCGAATAGGGCGCTCATCATGTCATGGCCGAAGCCGAGGCCGAGAAACGGCGCCGTCCGGTCGGCGTCGAGGTCGATGAGTGGATCGACGGCTTCGCCCTCGGCCGTGCGCGAACGGAGGGCGTCCTTGAGGTTGTCCAAGGTGGCGTCACGGCCGACGAAAGCCTTGAACGTGATGGAGCCGGCTTCTTTGACGCGATGGCTCCAATCGTCGGGCAAAAGTAAAGGCGGATGTTCGGGAGTGGCATAGATGCAATTGGGTTGCGGCGTTTCGTGGTCGTAGGGCGAGGCGATGCGCGGCGGCCCGACGGCGCCGCGAAGGGCGGCCGGATGCCACAAAACGGCGAGGCCGTTGAGGAAGGAGGCCACGTCTTCATCGGCAAGGTAGAGACTGTGGTGGGTGGGCAAACGGTAGGGACTTAGCAGGATTAGCTCGTGATTGCTCATGTTGTGGATGTAGCGGAGCGGTGGAACAAAGGCCAGGGGAGCAGCTATTGTCCGGTTAAGACCGCTTGCACTTGGGCCAACAACTCCGGCGATACGTCGGCCGGCCCTGATCTGGCGACTTCCGCCAGAGTCTCCCGCAGCGCCCGCCCTTCGGCTAGGGCTAACCCGCCGGCGGCTAGGGATACTGACCGGTTCATACCGCACCCGCAACAGACCAGGGTCGGAACGCCGGCCCGCAGGAGGCCGGCGACCGATTCCATTGCAAGCCGCACCAGCCAGGATGGGTTGCCTCCTCCATCCGTAAGCGGAAACCGGCAGCGGACCAATTCCCGCGGCAGGATGGCGAGCGGTTCGCCGTCGGCCAGCTCGATCACGGCGCCAATGCCAGCGTCGAGTAAAACACGGGGGCGGCGAGTATCGCCCACATGACCTATCCACAATGGCCGGCCGGCGACTTGGCGCATCGAATCACCCCCTCGTCACCGAACGACCTTGCTGGGCTTCCCCGCCCGAGCGCCTGGTCAAGCGATGGTTTCCGCACCAACCAAGGCCCGCATAGCCTCCGGGGCGATGTCCGCGCCGTTCGGCCACACCACCGTCCCGCACACGCGATCCAGCTTCGCCCGCGCAAAATAGCCCGCCTCACGCAGCGGCTCGAACACTGGTCCATACAGGAGGGTTCCTACATCGGCCACCCCGCCCGTCCCGTCGCTAAACGTCAGGGACAAGTGATGCGGCCCGCACACTTCGGCACTCACGACGCGCAGAATCATTCGACTCTCCTTATGCAAGCGGGGGCACCGGCGCCAGCGGTTGCCCCGCCGCCGCCAGATCCCAATCCTGCTGCAACTCGACTCGGTGGGCCGCCAACCAGTCCTCTACCATCGCCCGCGCCCGACGCGGCAGTCGGCCAGCCGTCACGACCCCTGTGGCGATCTCGAACACCGCCTCATCGTCTCCCTAGATGGCGTGGAAATGGGGCGGAGCGTGATCGCGGTAGTACATGTAAATCGCAATCCCGTAAAACTGCGACAGTCGTGGCATCGTCGCGCCTCCCTGGGGTAGTGCGGCCCGCCTGTATTCTAGCAATGGCAGCTCGTAGCGCTATTCCGCCTCATCCTCCGGCATCACGCCCGTTTCGACGGTCAAGCGCATGTCTTCGGGACTGGCGTCCCATGCCGCCTGATAGGTAAGTTCCAACGGCGTCGGCACGTGGATTCCATTCCACAGGAACAGCGGCATGTCCGGCAAGGGATCGCCCACCGTCACCGGCTCTACGTAGGCGGCAATCTCCGGGCCGGATTCGTAGGACGCCAGGATGCGATCCTTGCCTTGCGGAAAGGTGAAATCCTCCTCGGCAAACTCGTCCCAGATGAGCTTGTGCATGCCGAAAGGGTCGCGCGAAGTGGGCGGGAACAGATCGACGATCAGGACGTGGACGCCTTCGGAGAGAAACGCGACCGTCTTATCCACAAAATGGCGAAGGGCGCGGCGACTATCCTTGTTCCCTGACGATACGATCTCTATGAGGGCGATGATGCGACCGAGGTGATGGCGAACGACGACGCGATTGGCTCGCTCGGAATAGGCGGTCTTATCGGTGCGACGGACGATCCTCGCCGCGGGTTGTTGCCGGACGGCAACGCCGCCCACGGCCAAAACGTCCGCCTCAAACGGGCCGGACCTTTGCTCCACGAGCGCGGCGACTCCCTTGGGTAAACGACCCGCGTTCAGAGCATCCTTAATGCGGATCGACCAACTCTGATGAAAATCATGGAACAGCCCGGCGGGTACTCTCGTCCA
Organism: Planctomycetaceae bacterium UBA4732; assembly: GCA_002404095.1. Classification (GTDB taxonomy): domain Bacteria; phylum Planctomycetota; class Planctomycetia; order Gemmatales; family Gemmataceae; genus UBA4732. The sequence continues at coordinate 5,871 of DHJA01000109.1, forward strand.
ATCGTGTATCGGCATGATTTGTCCTCCCCCGGACAGTATACCATAAGCCGCCGTGCGCTACGCCGTGTGCGAATCATCCTTCGTCCAGGCCGAGGGCCGCGTGTGCGAGGCGGCACACAAGGGATATGACTTCTTCCGGCCCGCGCGTCGCGCCGGCAAGGCTGTCGAAAGTCTCGAAGCTGGTCAGTGTGTGGAGAACGTCGATCACTTCGTCCCGCGCCTCCGGGGATGGTTTGTTGTACTTTTCGGCAAGCCGGCCGACGATGCCGCGAAGTATTTCCCGCCGCCGCTCGTCACGCGCCCGCACCGCCCGGTCAAAGTCCGGGTCAATCGCGGCCAGACCTCGAATCCGACGAATCACGATTCGGTCGGAATTCCAGAAACCTACAAACGCCGCTATGAGTCCGTCCAACGCCTCGCGCGGCTCCGCCAGTCCGAAGATGGGGCGGAGCCGCGCGACGAGACCATGCGCCGCGAGATTGTCGAAGAGTGCTTCGAGAAGCCCCAGCTTGGACCCGAACTGATTGTAGACCGTCATGCGGGCGACGCCGCTTTGGGCGGCGACGGCATCGACCGTGAACCCGGAAACGCCGTCAGGGGCCGCCAGTAACTCGCGGGCAGCCGCCACGATCCGGGTTCGCGTCTGATCGGTCGCCGCCTGGCGCTGTCCGAGTCGGTAGGGCCGCTTGTTCATCAGAACTTGACACCCTCGGCTGAATTGAGTAGACTTCACGTATAACGAAAATGTCGGCCCCTATTCAAGCCCTCCTGAAAGGAACGATGCCATGACGAGTGAAACGGCCTACACGGCAACTCCTCAGCATCAACCGGAACCCGTAGTGGCGTTGCCAAAGCCGTCGCGTCTCTGGCTGCCGATCGCGCTGGTCTGTCTCTTCTGGGCGGTCTACTCGTTTATGCGCTGGACGGAGTTTGGCATCGGCCTTGGCTTCATGGGCTTTCTCATCCAACTGGCCACAGTCGCCCTCGTCACCCTCGTGTTCGTGGTCTGGTGGTTTTCCAGCCGGACAATGCGGTTGGGCGACCGCTTCTTTGTATTCGGCACGGCCGTCTTGGTCGGGATCGGCGCGGCGTTTCTCTCGGATCGAGGACTCCTAATCTTCTTGCTCATGCTGGGCCTACCGCTGGTTTTGACGGCCTGGACAGTCGGACTTCTGGCGACGCGAAACCAATCGCCGCGTGTACGGCGCCTCGTGTTGGTTGCCGCGATCTGTTTGATCTGGGCGGCCTTCCCCTTCTTCGGTTCGGATGGTGTTGGAGGCGACTTCCAACCGACCCTCCGCTGGCGCTGGCAAGCCACCGGCGAAGAGCTTTACCAGGCGGAGTTAAAGCGGAATGCCGAGACGGCGGCGCCCGTGTTGAGCCAATCGGTAAGCCTTCACCCCGGCGACTGGTCCGGTTTCCGCGGCCCGAACCGTGACGGCGAAGTGAGCGGCGTTCGGATCGCCACTGACTGGAATACCACCCCGCCCCGGTTGGCCTGGAAGAGGCGGATCGGGCCGGCGTGGTCCTCAATGGCGGTCGTGGGCGACCGGGTGTTCACTCAGGAACAGGTAGGCGACTCCGAGAACGTCGTCTGCCTCGACGCCGCGACTGGCCGCACGGCCTGGTCCCATCAGGACGCCGTGCGACACTCGGACGCCCTGAGCGGACCCGGCCCCCGCGCCACCCCCACGTTCGCCGATGGCCGCCTCTATGCGCTCGGGGCGACGGGCGTCCTCAATTGCCTCGACGCCGTCTCCGGCGAACGCAGGTGGTCTCGTGACATCGCCGCCGACGCCGGGGCAAAGAAGCCTATGTGGGGCTTTTCGAGTTCGCCCCTGGTCGTTGGCGATCTGGTGATTGTCTTCGCCGAAGGCGACTCCGCGAAGACCCTGTTGGCGTACAAGACCGATTCGGGCAAGCCGGCATGGACCGCCTCGGCCGGGAAGCTCAGTTACAGTTCGCCGCAACTGGCGTCGCTTGACGGCGTGGCCCAGATTCTTTTCGACAGCGACCAGGGGCTGACGGCTTTCGATCCCTCCTCCGGCGCCGTACTTTGGAAGCAGTCCACTCCCCCCGAGGGGCCGGGGTTGCCCCAATCCGTTCAGCCTCAAGTCGTCGGCAAGAGCGCGGTTCTATTCGACGCGGGGGCCAACACAGGGCTGACCCGGATCGACCTGTCCCATGAGAACCAGTCCTGGACTCCGACGGAGCGCTGGGTTTCCCGGCAAATGAAGCCGGCCTTCAACGACTATGTGGTTCACGATAACGCGATCTACGGGTTTGACGGCCGTATCTTTACTTGCATTGATTTGGAAACCGGCCAGCGCCGCTGGAAGGAGGGACGATACGGCAGCGGACAGGTATTGTTGCTCGCGGATCAGCCCTTGTTGCTCGTACTCACGGATACCGGCGAAGTGGTCTTGGTTGCGGCCGACCCGGATCGGCATCAAGAACTCGGCCGGTTCCAGGCGATTGAGGGCAAGACGTGGAACCACCCCGTGATCGCCCACGGCCGATTGTACGTCCGAAACGCCGACGAAATGGCCTGCTACGAACTCCGCTAGGCCACGGCGTTCGGGAACTCATACACCGGCGTCTGGATGACGCGATCTGGTACGCGCTGTCCCCAGACGATTTCCTGCAGTCGCTCGACCGTTTCGGGAGCGAAGAACCGCTCCCCGGTTCGCAACGACACCCGAGCGGGCACCTGCTCGATAACGATGAAGCGGCCCTCTACTTCCAGAGAGTACGTGACTTTCTGTTCGACGAAGGCTTCTTCAGACTCGCCAGGCATGTCAGCTTCTCCGTTGCTTGAACCCCAGCCACTGAGTTGGATCGGGTTCATATAGAGTAATGACCTTGACCAATGGGCGGGATGGGTGGCTGCATTGGACGTGGAGAGGCCGACCCGCTTCCGTGAACCCGAGGATCAAACAACTCGGTTCGTATTTGTCATTCGGATAGTCTTCAATCACCTCGCCCACCGCGCACGCTTCGCGGAATTGCTTGACGCTGATGCGCCGAAGGATACTCTGGTCCAAGGCGTGTTGGGAGAACTCGAAATCTCCCGAAGCGACCTTGTCCCGAATAGCCTGAATCAACTCCATGCCGTCCACGGTAGCCAAGCCAAGACTAGGGGGCAAGAGCAGACAGTTTACCAGAAGCCGCCGGCGACGCCCGCTACTGAAATGGATAGCATTAGCGCTATCCCGGCGGTTCCGTCCTCGCATACCAAAACAGCGACCGACATGGACCCCGTTAAAGGATCGAACCCATGTCTACGCTACGAAGACAGATCCTCCTGGCCGGCGTCGTCCTCCTGGCGCCGCTTGGGCCGGCCTTCTCACGGCCAGACGTGCCCATTGAAGGCGGGACGACCACCGACCCGACGCCCACTAACCTTCTCGGAGGCAATAACGAGGTCTTTAGTCTGGCCGTGTCGCCCGACGGACGGCAGCTTGCCACCGCCAGCGGCTACTGGGACCGGGCCGGCGAGGTCAAGCTGTGGGATCTATCCACGCGCCGACTTTTGCGGACGTTTCGCGCGCCGCGCGGCCAGGCGTCGGTGGCGTTCTCGCCGGACGGACGGCAGCTAGCGTCAACCGGGTATGACTATCAGGTTCACGTCTGGAACCTAAGCAAAGGCCGGGAGGTGATGACCCTGGAGCTTGACGGCCCGGCCCGCGTCGTCTTTTCTCCCGACGGCAAACTCGTCGCCACGGCCACCGAGAACAAAACCGTCAAGCTGTGGGACGCCGGCTCCGGAAAGGAACTCGCCGCGCTACAGGGCGACCTGTTTCGCTTCCACTGCGTCGCCTTCTCGCGCGACGGCAAGCTGTTGGCGGCCGGCGGCGGCGATTGGGACGGCAAAGGTCCGAGCCAAGTCACGCTCTGGGACGTAAAAACCATGAAACAGGTCGGTAAACTATTGAATGCGCAACCCGTCCTGGGTGTGGCCTTTTCTCCCGACGGCCGCACCATCGCCACGGGCGGACTGGACGGTCCCGTCAAGTTGTGGGATGCGGAGTCGTTCAAAGAACGGGCGTCGTATGTCGGTCACACGGGCTGGGTGGAGGGGCTGGTGTTCGCGCCGGACGGCGCGACGTTGGTTAGCACCAGTCACGACGCGACGGCGCGGATATGGGACCTCTCCAAAGGAGTTGAAATTGCCCAGCTGACCGGCCACGTCCGGCCGGTGCGTTACGTCGTCTTCACGCCTGACGGCAAAACGCTCATCACCGCCGGCGGCGACCGGACGGTGAAACTCTGGGATCCCGCCACGTACAAGGAAATCGCCACGCTCATGAATAACGAAGGACAGGGGGCCGACGCCCCGGCCCTCCAATTCATTGCATACTCGCCGGACGGCAGGACGCTGGCGGTGGCGACCAACGAGAGTACGGTGCAATTGCGCGATGCGGAAAGCGGCGACCTGCGCCTGAGCCTCAAGGGACATGACGGCAAGGTAGCGTGTCTTGCCTTTTCACCGGACGGAAAGGTGCTGGCCACCGGCGGCGCCGACAAGTCGATTAAATTCTGGAATCGCGCTACGGGCGAGGAAATTCGCACGCTGCACAATCACGACGGCGGCGTCGGCGCCCTGGCCTTCTCCGCGGACGGCAAACTGTTGGCCAGCGGCGACAACGACAAGATGGTCCGCGTTTGGGACGCCGAAACGGGCAAGGAACTCGCGGCCCTTGAAGGACACAACGCATCGGTTCACGCCCTGGCCTTCGCGCCGGACGGCAAGACGCTGGCCAGCGGCGCCGGCGATCGGACAATCAAACTGTGGAACGTACCCGCTTATACGGAGAAAGATACTCTCAATGGCCATGAAGGGGCCGTTCGCTCACTCGCGTTCTCAGCCGACGGCAAGACGCTGGCCTCGGCGTCCGACGACGGCATGGTGCGCCTATGGGGCTCGGACGGCAAGGGCGTCGCCATCCTGCGGGGGCACGCTGGCGCGGTTGTCGCGCTGGCCGTCGCTCCCAACGGCAAGCAGCTGGCTTCGGGCGGCGCCGACGCCACGGTGCGCTTGTGGGATGCGACGACCGGCGAATCGGCCGGCGTACTCACCGGCTGTTCGGACGCGATTCTTTGTCTCACGTTCGCCCGCGATGGCCGTCTGGCGGCGGCCTGCCATGATAAGACGGTGAAAGTCTGGCGCCCGGTCAAGAAGACGGCCACGCGTTAACGGCCCTCGTACCCTGGGTTCATGAGTACATTCGCCCGGGGCTTTATTTCGGTCGCCCTCAGCCGGGCTCCAAGACAATGAAAGACGTTTCCGCGGCCGGAGCCCCTTGGGCGACTGCAATAAAGCCCCGGGTGAATGTACTCATGAACCCGGGGTGCGACCGAGAATCTCACGGTTCTGCCCTTGAACTCGCGGCCGGCGCTTTTATAATTCGGATTGGTGGGAGGGTATGCCATTCCTCCATATCCGATGCGGGTGTAGCTCAGTGGTAGAGCGCCACGTTGCCAACGTGGCTGTCGTGGGTTCGAGCCCCATCACCCGCTCTCCGCAAATCGCAACCGGCCGCAACTCCTTGTGAAATCAAGAAGTTGCGGCCGGTTCGCTTTTCTCTACCCGCGGCGAACAAGGTCTCCATTCATTTCGCCGCCTTGTTCCCGGCGTCAGGCGCGTGTGCCCCGGCGACAATTCTGAGCTACAGTAGGTAAGGTGGCCGTCAACGTCCCTTGAACGGACCCGTTTCCTCCCCTTGGCTTTGCGGTCGCGCGACGGACCCGGCGCGGCCCGACGGCGCAGTCGGTCGCCAAAGGGCAGCGGCCCAAGGATGTCCAAGTGAAAACCACGGCAACAGTGGCTGAGCAACCCCTCGAACTGGCCCAGGCTTTCTTTCAGGAGTCCGCCGACGCGCTATTCCTACTCGAACCTAGCACTACAGCGCAGCTGACG
>DHJA01000220.1:0-615 GCA_002404095.1 Planctomycetaceae bacterium UBA4732
GGGGGGGGGGGGGGGGTGGTGGCGCCCGCCCCCCCCCCCCCCCCCCCCCCCCCCCCCCCGCCCCAAAAGGGGGGGAGGGAGAAAGAACGTGCGTCCGAGGGTGCATTGCGGCGGCGCGGCCACGGCTGGTATACTCCCGCTGCGGAAAGGAGGCCGTGATGCACTTGAAACGGATTGGATGCCTGGCGCTACTCGCGCTGCTCGCCGTAGGCTGCGGCGAACCGAAACCGATTCTCGCCCCGGTGCGCGGCCGGGTCTTTTATCGCGGCGTGCCGCTGGCCGGCGGCGTCATCGTCTTTACGCCCGACCAAGAACACGGCGGCCGCGGCCCACAGGCGACCGCCCTTATCGGCAACGACGGCGCCTATGTTCTCTCGACTGGCACGGATTTCGGCGCCGTATCCGGTTGGCACCGCGTCACGTTCCAAGCGCTTGCCGCCGACTCCTCCTCGGCCGGCCCCGTAACGCTCTTGCCGCCTCGCTATAGCGACCCGGAGCAATCCGATCAGGCGCGCGAGGTCAAAGCCGGGCAGGGCAATGACATTGATTTTCATCTTGAATAGATTGGGCTGGGTATGCCTTCGGAAGTGACACCCCGGACTCAGGAGTACCTTC
>DHJA01000220.1:695-32483 GCA_002404095.1 Planctomycetaceae bacterium UBA4732
GGAGTACCTTCGCCCGGGGTGCGACGACCGGCTACTTCGAGAGGCGCACCTGCCGTTGACGCGCCGCGCCGCCTCATGCTACTAATTCCGACCGCGACGGACCGCGCCGGTCCGTCCGGGATGACGAAAGGCGGCCCAGTGAACACATTGTTGCGCGGCATGGTGCGGGCGGTGGCCGAGACCTTCGACCTACCTGGGCCGATCCTGGAAGTCGGCTCCTATCAAGTTGAGAATCAGGAAGACATCGCGGACCTGCGATTGCTCTTTCCCGGCCGGCCCTACGTCGGCCTCGACATGCGGCCGGGCAAAGGCGTGGACGTGGTCGGCGAAGTGGAGGCGCTGCCGCAGGCCGACGCTTCCATCGGCACGGTCATCGCCCTCGAAACCTTCGAGCACGTCCGCCGCTTTTGGAAGGGATTCGACGAAGTGCGCCGCGTCCTCCGGCCCGACGGCGCCCTGCTCGTCGCCACGCCGTTTCATTTCCACATCCATTCGTATCCCTACGACTACTGGCGCTTCACGCCCGACGCTTATAAGCTGTTGCTCGAAGACTACCCCAGCAAAATCATCGGCTGGCACGGGCCGACCACCCGGCCGGCCAACGTCTGGTGTCTCGCCTTCCGCGAAGAACGGCCGCCCATCACGCCGACGCAGTTCGATCGCTATCAAACGCTCCTCAAAAAGTACGCCCACATGCCGCTGTCTTGGACGCGGCGGCTGCGCTACAACGTCGGCCGGGTGTTGTTCGGCCGGCGGACTTTCGCCCCCTGGCTGGACCGCGAGAAGTGTCAGAGCGAATGCCTGAGCCGGGCGGCGTAAGGAGCGAGCCATGCTTTCGCGGCCCGCCGAGTCGCAGCGGAAACACGACGACGAAGCTCCGCATCGTCGCGGCGCCGCGAGGTCGGTCGTATCGGTGTGCATCGTCAACTGGAATTGCCGAAAGCTGCTTAAAGCCTGTCTGCGATCTCTCACGTCGCAATTGCAAGGTTTGCGTCTGGAAGTGATCGTCGTTGACAACGCCTCAACGGACGGAGCCGCCGACATGGTCGCGCGCGTCTTCCCGCGCGTCGTCCTAGTCCGCAACGCCGACAATGCCGGCTTCGCCCGCGCCAACAATCAGGCAGCCCGCCTGGCGCGCGGCCGCTACTTTTTCTTCCTCAACAACGATACCGTCGTCCCGCCCGGCACACTGAGGCGGCTGGTCGAATACGCCCGTGCGCATCCGGAAATCGGTCTGCTCGGTCCGCGCATGCGCGACCGGCGCGGGCGCACTCAGGTTTCCTGTCGGCGCCGGCCTACTGTCGCCGCCCTGCTGCACCGCACGTGCCTGTTGCGCTGGACCGGACTCTTTCGCGCCGCTTACCGCCGCTACCGTTCGCGGGACGCGGCGGTCGATCAAGTGCGCCCCGTCGAGGTGCTAATGGGCGCGGCCCTGCTGACGCGGCGCAGCCTATTCCGCGAGAGCGGCGGCTGGGGCGAGGAGTTCCCCTTCGGCGGCGAGGATATTGACCTTTGCACCCGCATCGGCCGCGGCCGCGCGGTGGTGTATCATCCGGGCATCGAGATTTTGCATTACGGCCGGGCCAGCAGCCGGCAGCGCATCGACGTCGTATACGCGCAGACAATCATAGGCGTCGCGCGGGCGATGCGTAAGGCCGGCGCCTCTTCGACGGCCCTGGGAATGTACAAGCTCGTCGTCACGCTGGATGAACCGCTTCATTGGCTGCGTCAGTTCGGCCAGTATTTATGGCGCCGCGCACGCCGCCGGCGCGCGGCCGCGGAGCGAAGCCTCATGGTGCTGCACGGCATCGGCGGCTTCGTAATGCGCGGACTTCCTGAGTTTTGGCGAGTTTAAAGACTATTCCCCTGCCGGCATGGACCTCGCGGAGTTACAAGAATCTTTAACTCCGCAAACATAGGAAAATCCCATCTTGGACGACGCGTTGCGTTTGGCGAACCTTTATAACCGCGTTTACACCTCCGCCAAGCCGACAATCGCCGCCGTCAACGGCACGGCGGCGGCCTGCGGCGCGGGATTGGTTTCGGTATGCGACCTGGCCGTGTGCGTACCAGCGGCGCGGTTCGGCTATCCGGAAGTGCGCCGTGGACCGGTGTTTGCCCAAAAGACCGATGGCCTGTCCGCGTTCATCTACGACCGTTTTGACCTCGTCTCGCTCTCACACATTGTCATGGGTCGAATTTCTACCGCCCGTCGCCTAAGCTGCTAACGGAGCCTGACCGTTTTTCGCCTTGCTTGACGCTCCCCTCTAATCCGCCTAAAATCACTATAGACCACCCTCCGTGAATTCCCCTGCTCTGCCCTTTCGGGAGCGTTTTTGCGCATGACCGAACCCGCCGCCCGTCCTCGCCGGACGGCCCTGCCCGCCAAGAACGGCCCCGCCGACGGGCAAGTGGATCATCAGCGCATTGAAGCGGCCGTCCGTGAAATCCTGCTCGCCGTTGGCGAAGACCCCGACCGCGAAGGGCTGCAAGAGACGCCGGCCCGCGTCGCCCGCATGTACGCCGAACTCTTCTCCGGCCTCAAGCATAACCCACGTGAACTGCTGCGCAAGACCTTCACGCAGAAGTACGACGAGATGGTCCTTGTCAAGGACATCCGTTTCGCGTCGGTCTGTGAACACCATTTGCTCCCTTTTTTCGGCAAAGCCCATATTGCGTATCTGCCGAAGGGCAAAATCGTCGGCCTTAGTAAGCTGGCCCGCGTCGTCGATTTGGTGGCGCGGCGGCCGCAGGTGCAGGAGCGCATCACCGAGGAATTGGCCGACCTGCTCGTCGAGGAACTTAGCCCGCGCGGCGCCGGCGTGATCCTGGAGGCGACGCACACTTGCATGACGGTTCGCGGCGTCCGCAAGCCGGACAGCATTTGCACCACCAGCGCGATGCGCGGCGTCTTCCGCGACAACCCCCCCTCCCGCAGCGAACTGATGGCGCTGATCTACGGCGGCCGGTGACCATGTTTGCCTTCTCTGTTTTCGCCCTGCGCCTCGCTCTTGGCATGACCGCCTGCCTCTTGTTGCTGCCGCGCGGCGTCGTCAATCCGCGCTACTACCGCATTCAATTTCTCATCGTGCTTGCTCTGACAGGGGTTTCTTGTGTATTCGCCAAGGCCCTAAGCGGTTTGCTGGTCTTCTGGGTTTTTGCGACCGTCGCAATGGGAAGTGCGCTTTTAGGCTCGTTGGTATGGTCGCTGGAAAGGGCCCCAGGCAGGCGGTTCCTGATCGCGGCTACCCTCCTTATACTGGCCGGCGCCTTGATGAACCTGGATGTGCATGATCCGGTCATGGCTGCTTCGCCTCTGCATTACACGCTGGCCGACTTCACGTCCGCCGCAGTACTGGGGACCGCTCTCAGCGCCATGCTCATGGGGCACTCCTACCTCGTCGCTCCGACAATGTCCCTTCGGCCGTTGCTGATCCTCATCGCGGCGTTGGCGATTTCCGTGGCGGCGCGCATGGCGGTGGACGGGCTATGGCTGTGGACCGCCAGGCGTTCGCTAGGTAATCTGGATAATGACATGATTCTCTTGCTGCTGGTGCGCTGGGCGGTGGGTTTCGCGGGCGTCTTCGCGCTGACGTGGATGACGTGGCGGACGGCCCGCATCCGCTCCACGCAGTCGGCCACGGGCATCTTGTATGTCGTGGTGATCTTTTGCTTTCTGGGCGAACTGACCGGCCAGCTGTTGACCAATAGTACCCATTTGCTGTGAGAAATGGCGTGAATGTCCGTTTCACCTGTCCCGCGTGCGAGCAACCCGGCCAGCTTCAGACGCCGTTGCCGGCCGAATGGGTCTGTCCCAAGTGCGACCAAGCGCTGCACCTAAAGCCGGAGAACGCGGAGCCGGCGTTGACCGCCTGCGCCGTCTGCGGCAACGCCGAGTTGTACCGAAGGAAAGACTTCCCGCAGACCCTGGGCGTGACCATCCTCGCGCTATGTTGCGTGGCGTCCACGGCGACGTATTTCTATTACCAACAATGGTGGACCTGGAGCATCCTTATCGGCTCGGCCGTCTTCGATTGCCTGCTTTACCTGCTGGTCAAGGATGTGATCGTCTGTTACCGCTGCGACGCGCATTACCGCGCGCTGCCGGCAGGCTCGAAACATCAGCCGTTCGAGTTGACCACTTTCGAGCGCTACCGCCAGGAACAGATGCGACGGAAGCAATTACAGTAGTCCGTCTACTGACTACTCTGGAGTTATGAAGTGGACCCCGCCCTGCGCCAACGTGTTCACGACGATCTCAAAGGCGTCGTCAAGGGGGAACTCCTCTTCGACGACCTCTCGCGCACTCTCTATAGCACCGATGCCTCACTGTTCGAGATCGAGCCGCTCGGCGTCGTTGTGCCGCGCGACGAAGAAGATGTGCAAGCGCTCGTCCGCTACGCAGGCGAGAACCAGGCGTCCCTGATCGCGCGCGGAGCCGGGGCCGGCCTTGCCGGCGAGTCGCTCGGCGCCGGGATCATTGTCGATTTTAGTCGCCATTTCCGCTCTATTTTAGAGGAAAGCGCGGATACGATCCGCGTCCAGCCGGGCGTGGTCTATCGCGACCTGACGCGACGACTGGCAGCATCAGGCCGGCGCTTCGCTTCTCAACCCGCTCACGGCGAATGCACCGTCGGCGGCATGGCGGCCGACAACGCCTCCGGCCCATGCGCCTTCCACCACGGCTATATGCGCGACCACGTCCAGTCCCTCCGCGTCGTGCTAGACGACGGCTCCGCGGCCACCGTCGGCCGAACCTCGCGCTGGCCGCCCGCCGAAGGAGAACACGGCCGGCTACAAGACGTAATCTCGTCCGTTGTCACTTTACTAGGCCTGCACGCCGAGGTCATCCGCGACTGCCAGCCGCGCACGCGTTTCAACCGTTGTGGTTATCTGCTCCACGACGTTCTTGACGCCGAACATCTCGATTTGGTCCGCTTGCTTGTCGGTTCCGAAGGTACGCTCGGCCTGTTCACGGAAATCGTGTTGCGCACGATTCCGCTGCCGGCCGGGCGGAGCGCCGCGCTGTTGGGCTTCGCCAGCCTGGACGCCGCGCTGCGCGCTGCGCAAACGGTCCTGCTCACCGGCCTCACGGCCTGCGAACTGATGGACCGTCGCCTTTTACGCTTGGCGCGCGGCGACGCCGCTGCCGCAGCGCTGATTCCGACCGAAGCGGAGGCCTTGCTGCTGGTCGAGTACGAGGCGGACGGTCCCGGCGAGGCCCGCGCCCTCGCCTTCGACCTGATCGACCGAGTTACACAGGCCGACCGGCCGCCGCTGGCGCTGGCGTCGTCAGAAGCGGATGAAATCGACCTCTTTTGGCGAGTACGTGAGGCGGCGCTGTCGAGTCTCGCGGCGCTGCGCGGTACGGAGCGGCCCACGGCCGTCGTCGAGGACGTGGCCGTGCCCACCGAGGCGCTGCCGGAATACTTGCGGCGCGTCCAGGACGTATTGCAACGGCGCGAAATGGTGGCGACGTACTTGATCAGTGCGGCCACGGGACAGGTCGATATGCGGCCCTTCCTCGACCTGCGCCGGCGCGAAGACGGCGCCAAGTTGTGGGCGTTGGCCGACGAAGTGTATGACATCGTTCTGGAACTAGGCGGTACGATCAGCAGCCGTAACGGCACGGGCCTGGCGCGGTCGCCGTGGGTGAGCCGGCAGTTCGGCCGACTTTATCCCGTTTTCCGAGAGCTAAAGGCCGTCTTCGATCCGCGCCGTGTGTTCAACCCCGGCAAGATCGTGGGGCCAGTACCGGGAGCGCTAGTATGGCCGCTGCGAAGAGTGGAAGATGAAAAGTTTAGCCGCGACCCGACAGGGGAGCGTGAAGACCCTATTCCCATCTCCAAACTCCAATTACTCTGGCAATCCGATGAGGCCATGCGCGAGGCCGTCAGCTGCAACGGCTGCGGCCAGTGCCGCACCGAATCGCCGGCCATGCGGATGTGCCCGATATTCCGGGCGACCCATGAGGAAGCCGCCACGCCGCGGGCCAAGGCGAACCTCATGCGCCGCCTTCTCCAGCCGGACGCCGACCCGACCCGCTTGGCGTCGGACGAAGTGCGGGCCGTGGCCGATCTGTGCGTCAATTGCAAGATGTGCGCTGTCGAATGTCCGGCTCACGTCAACATTCCCCGGCTAATGCTTGAGGCCAAGGCCGCCAACACGGCCCAACACGGTCTCGACCGCTCTGATTGGGCGATGGCCCGCTCGGAACTGTTCGCTCGCCTCGGCAGCGCCTTCGCCCCGTTGACCAACGCGCTGTTATCCAGCCGCACGGCGCGTTGGCTGCTGGAAAAGCTAGTCGGCCTATCGAGCCGGCGCCGGCTACCCGCGTTCGCCAGGCGAAGTTTCCTGCGCGACGCCTGGAGGCGCGGCTGGACGCGCCGGCCGCGCGCCGCCAGGCCGCGCGTCGCCTATTTCGTGGACGTTTTCGCCAACTACAACGACCCGTCCATCGCCGAGGCAGTGACGGCGGTGCTGCATCACAACGGCGTCGAAGTTTACGTGCCGCCCGACCAAGTCGGCTGCGGCATGGCGCCGATGTCCTATGGCGATGTGGACGCGGCTCGCGAGGCGGTGCAACACAACCTTCACCTGCTCGCTGACCTGGCCCGCGAGGGCTGGCCCATCCTTTGCTCGGAACCGACTGCCGCCGTCATGCTCCGCCACGACGCCCTCGACCTGCTCGACGACCCCGACGCCCGCCTCGTGGCGTCGCAGGTCGTCGAATGCACCGCGTTCCTCTGGGATTTGCATCAGGAAGGGCGCCTCAAAACCGACTTCCGCCCACTCAACCTGTCGGTCGGCCATCACGTCCCCTGCCACCTCAAGGCGCTCGGCCGTCCGCCCGCCGGCCCCGAGTTGCTGCGGCTGATCCCCGGCCTGCGCGTCCACACCATCGACGTGAACTGCTCCGGCATGGCCGGTACGTTCGGTCTCAAGGCCGCCAACTATGCCGTGTCGCTGACGGCCGGACGGCCCATGCTGGAAGAGATGTCGCGGCCGCGCGTATTGTTCGGATCGACCGAATGCAGCACTTGTCGGATGCAGATAGAAGACGGGGCCGGCAAACGCACCTTGCACCCCGTCCAGTACCTCGCGCTGGCTTACGGCCTCATGCCCGAACTGGCCGCCCGCCTCAAGAAACCCATTCGCGGTCTGGTATTATCATGATCTTCCATGTCCGTCTTTTCGCGCGCGCCCGCGACCTTGGCGGCGCCGATCACGCAGCCCTCGATCTGCCGAACGGGGCGACCGTCGCCGACATGCGCCGGCGGTTGGTTGCACTGCATCCGCAACTGGCCGATCTGGCGGGGAAGTGCGCCGTGGCCGTGGACGCGGAGTTCGCCGACGACAATCGCGTGTTGACGGAAGGCGCCGAGATTGCCCTGCTGCCGCCGGTGAGCGGCGGCTAGAATGAGGTAGAGGAATCGAGGCCATGATCCGCCTGACGACCGACGCCATCAATTACGCCGCCCTAACGGAATCCGTGTGCCGACCCGATTGCGGCGGCGTGGTGCTTTTCCTGGGGATGGTGCGGAGCCTGACGGACGGACGGGTCACGGCGGCGCTCGAATACGAGGCATATTCCGCAATGGCGGAGAAAAAATTGGCAGAAATCGAGCAAGAGGCCCGCCGGCGCTGGCCGATTGGCGAGATGGCTTTGGTTCATCGCCTGGGCCGGCTCGGCGTCGGGGAAGTGAGCGTAGCGGCGGCCGTAAGCTGTCCGCACCGCGCCGAGGCGTTCGAGGCATGCCGTTTCGCCATCGACCGCCTCAAGGAACTCGTGCCCATTTGGAAGCAAGAAAATTGGGCCGACGGAACTTCCGAGTGGGTTCATCCAACCAAGAGCGGCGAGTGAACGCGCATGACTGAATTGATTCCTGGCGAGCCGGGTCGCGTAAGCGCCCGGAGGACTGGAAGAGCAATGAGTGAATTGATTCCCTTGATGGTGCAAGGCGAGCCTATTGCGGCTCCAGTCGTCGCGCGCCACGGGCCGCTGATGGACGGCTTCGGCCGCGTTCACAACAACCTGCGCATAAGCGTCACCGACCGCTGCAATCTCCGCTGCGTCTACTGTATGCCGGAAGAGGTCGTCTTCATGGACCGGGCCGAAATCCTCTCCTTTGAGGAAGCGACCCACTTCGTGCGCGTGGCCGCGCCATTGGGGATCGACAAAATCCGTCTTACCGGCGGCGAGCCGTTGATGCGCCGCGACTTGGCGCGCCTCGTGCGGATGCTCGTCGGTATTCCAGGCATACGAGACGTGGGCCTGACCACCAACGGCCTGCTTTTGGCTGAACACGCGCAAGCGTTGTACGACGCCGGCTTACGCCGAATCAACATCAGCCTCGACACGCTCGATCCGCAACGCTTCCGCGAGGTCGCCCGCCGCGACGGCCTGGACCGCGTGCTGGAAGGGATCGCCGCCGCCAAGAAGGCGGGATTTCACCCGATCAAAGTCAACGCCGTCACAATTCGCGGCGTTACGGACATGGATGTGGTACCGCTGGCGCGCTACGCACGAGAACACGGCCTGGAGATGCGTTTCATCGAGTACATGCCGATCGGTGCCGAGACGTGGGAGCGTGAAAAGGTCTATTTCGCGCATGAGATATTGGAGCAAATTGAAGGGGCGATTTGTCCGCTGATCCCGGCGGCCGATTACGACCCGAGCGCCCCGGCGATGGGCTTCGTCTATACAGACGGCGTCGGCAAAGTGGGCATGATCGCGTCGGTGTCTCGGCCGTTCTGTCTGAGCTGCAACCGCCTACGGCTGACGGCCGAGGGCAAGCTGCGCAACTGTCTGTTCGCGCTAAACGAAGTGGACGTACGGCCGTACCTGCGCGGCCGCTGTGACGACGCGGCGCTGGCGGAGGTAATACGACGAAACGTATCGGAGAAGTGGGAAGGCCATGAGATCAACACGGCGCGATTCGTCAAGCCGCTGCGAACTATGCACGCCATTGGCGGGTAACAGTACCATAATCCCAGGGCAGTAATTCTCGACACATGGAGGTAAGCATGAGCAAGTATCGATGGAGCGCCTCGTGCCTGTTATTGCTCGGTCTCGGTTGTTTTTCCGAGGACATTCCCACGGACGGAGTGTCCGGAACCTCAAAAAGCGATGCGGAGACCGTCACACGGCCGGAAGAGGCGGATGAGGCGTTGGCGGCCCTCGAAGTGGATTCTCCGCCGCGAATGCATACCAACGAGCCGCCCTTCCCGACCAAAGCATATCAGCCTAATGACTACTACTGCGACTGCCCTGACGCCATTGATTTGTTGAGCACGACCCTCTTCCCGGTCGATTTAGATCTCCTACGGCTCGCCCAACTCGACAAGCCTCTTCCGGTGCGTTATAGAGCAGTCTCTATTCTCACTCACCGGAAGAATCAGGCGGTTGTACCGATTCTGGAGCGGATGTGTTCCACGGACGACGCAGTCGAGCGGTTCGTTGCCTGGTCAGCGTACCGAGAAGCTGTTGAAAAAAAACAACTTCCGCCGCCTTCTGAGTACAGCGTGATCCTCGCTCTGTACAAGAAAGAGCAGGATCGGGAGGTCCATGAACAAATAGCATGGTTTCTTGGGACTGCCCGGTCCAAGGAGGCAGTTCCCTTGTTGCTCGAAACTCTTCGGGATGATCCGGGAGATTGCCCAGTGATCGAGGCCTTGGGACTGATCGGCGATCCGCAGGCCGTGCCGCCCCTAATCGCAGCTTTTGAGAAGGTCCAGCACAACGGACACGTTCATTGCACGGCGATTGGAAGGCTGGCGACGCCGCAAGCCGTGGAGTTCCTGATCGATCATCTGGACCAATACGGTGCGGTGGAAGCACTGGCGGACACCAAAAGCCCCCGCGCACTGTCAGCCTTGCAACGGCATCTCGACAAATTAACACGAACAACTCGACCAGAGGAGTTGGACTTTGCGCTCACAAAAGTCGCTGTCATGAAACTAAGCTGCCAGAGTCCCGCCCCCCTCTTGCTTGCTCTTGCCGAAGATCGGTCCAATAATGAATGGCTGCGACATCACGCCATGATAACGCTAAGAGAGTATGACGCCAGTGCCTTGCATCCGCGACTGCTGCGGTTGTTTCGCGACGATCCGGACCCGGACGTCAAGCGATTTTGCGTCGAGCTTTTGAAGGACAGTTCTTTGGAAGGAGTGACCGAGGCAATAGTCAATTGCGCGCTGACCGCCAAGACGCCCAGAACTATGAATGAAGGCGCGCTTCAAGACGCCTTACTTGAAGCACTTAACAAGAGACTGGGCTACTCTTACCGGAATCTGGAAGCATTGCAGGATAGACTTACCTCGTCTTATGTGGCCTACTAGGAATCCCCGCCGTGCAGTAGCTTCTGAAAATCCACTCGGTCTTTCAACGGTTGAAACGCTGTCTCGCCCCTGATCAGGTCGATTTCGTCGGGGCCGGTCTTATTACTTTTCCATAACTCGACCGCCCGGCGTAGAAGGGCCATCGCGGCCTCCTGGTGCGCGGGCGTCTGACGGCCGCCCGCTTGAGAGAGGGCCGCGTAGATGCAGGCCACGTTATGCAGGATCAGATAGTCATTGGCCCCGCGAAGCAAGGCCAGGTCGGCTTCGCGCTGGGCCTCCGCGGGCAGCTTGCGCAGCGCGTTCACGTAACCCAGCCCCGGATGGGCCTCCGCGTTGTCGGGGTCAATGTCGGCGCCGGCGGCAAAATCCGCCTGCGCTTTGTCGTGTTCGCCGGTCTGCTCGTAGGCCCAGCCACGCTTGAGCCGCAAGGTGAGGGCTTTGGGCGCGAGGGCAATTCCCTTGGAGTAAGCGCGAAGCGCCTCGTCCAGCCGGCCCGTCAGTTCCAACATGGCGCCCAGATCCTCCAACACCTCCGCCGATCCGGCGTCCGCCGCGGCGGACTTGCTCAATTCATCCACCGCCAACGCCGCCAACGCCAGGACCGACGGATTCCCACGCTGATCGAGCGGCAACTCCGCATACAGCAGGCGCAACAACCGTCCGCGCTTTCCGTGAACATCCCCCCGTACTGAGCGCAACCACTGCTTTCGGCCACGGTGGCGCAACAACCGTCCGCGCTTTCCGTGAACATCCCCGTCGTGGTTAGCCGCGGGTCGGCCGGCCAAGTACGCATCAAGGTCCGCCAGTGCGGCGGCGTTTTCGCCCTTGGCGATGTGGATGCGGGCGCGGAGAGGGTAGACCGGCAAAAAGCTCGGATTCTCCGCAGCGACCTCGTCGAAGTCTTTAAGCGCCTTTTGGACTTCGCCAAGTTGCAAATGCAATTGTCCCCGATAATAAGCCGCTTCGACGAGCCGCTTCTCTTTGGGAGGCTGTAACACCGCCTCGAAGTCGGCCAACGCCGGATCGTACTTCTTCTGGTTCCAATAGACCACGCCGCGATTTAACCGCGACGGGCGGGAATCAGGACTCAACTGGACGGCACGGTCCAAGTCTCGCTCCGCTTCCGCGAAATGATTCTGTTGCGCCAGGGCCAGGCCGCGGACGCTGTACGCCCACGGCGCTTCGGGGCGCAGCGCCACACACGCCCCCAACGCCTCGACCGCCTCCCCAAATCGCCCCAAGCTCAGGTAACAGCGGCCCAGCTGAAAGTGCAGCCAGTAATGATCCGGGTCTATCCGTAGCCCCTGCCGATATTCCTCGGCGGCCTTCTCCAGTCCGCTCGGATCGGCCTGCCATTCTTTCCGTTTCGCCTCTCCTTTGGATGAATGGGCCGACGCCGTGCGATACTGCTCGCCCAGGAGGAAATGATCCAAGGATGCGACCGGCGTTCGTGGATCGTCGGCGTGTTGACGATCTTCGGCCGCCTGTTTCTCTTGGCCAAGCAGTCCGTTCGCCCAAGCGCTTAAGCGATAGTAGCCGCGCGACGGCGGCGCCAACGGCTCGGCTTCTTGCAGCAGCGCGAGCGTTTCGTGGGCGGCCGGCGCGTCGGCCTCTCGTTGACTGAGCGTCTGGGCAAGGATGAGGTGAAGGTCGTATAGTTCGTTTTTCAGCGCCTCCTGTTCTTCGGGAAGCGGCAGTGTTATCAGCGACCCTGACACCCATTTACCGCCGAGCGCCAGAGCGGCCCGCGCCTTTTCCTCGCCTTCGCGCGGGTCAAAATACGGGGCGTGTTCCGAGACCGGGTCGGTCGTGGCGGCGAAGAAGCGCGCCTCGTCCGTCAGACGGCGGAACTCCTTCAGATCAAGCCTCACCTGATTCAGTTCCTTGAGGTGATTGGATTCCCGAAGCGCGTCCGCGCCGCGCCGCTCCGCTTCGCGAAGGGCGACATAGCCGGAGCCTGCCAGAACCAGAAACAATATCGCTCCCACGGTTCGCACGAGAGCCTGGCGATGCCGTCTGACCCAACGCTCAGCGCGCTTCAGGAATGGCTCGGGGTAAGCCGAAACTGGCTCGCGGGCCACGTAGCGCTGCACGTCCTCAGCCATCTCGCGAGCGCCCGGATAGCGGTCCTCCTTGCGGAACGCCATCGCCTTGAGGCAGATCGCGTCCAACGCCTTGGAAACGTGGGGGTTGACCTTCCGGGCCGACGCCGCCGGATCGTTTTGGGCCTTCTGAATCAGCTCCTGAATGGTGCGTCCCTGACGTGGAGGCCGGCCGGTAAGCATCTCGAAAAGGGTCGCTCCCAGCAGGTAAACGTCGCTGCGTTGATCGACTTCTTCATTCAATCCCAGGGCGGTTTCGGATGCCATGTAGCCTGGCGTACCCATGATCGAACCGGCTTGGGTTTCGGTGTGGCTCACCCCATCGCGCAGGTCCACCGGGGCCGGCGCGTCCGCGTCTGGGGGTTCTTCCGGCTGGCCCAAAACTTTCGCCA
This sequence comes from Planctomycetaceae bacterium UBA4732, assembly GCA_002404095.1. Lineage (GTDB taxonomy): Bacteria > Planctomycetota > Planctomycetia > Gemmatales > Gemmataceae > UBA4732. Next base: position 13,531 of record DHJA01000220.1, read on the forward strand.
TACCCCAGTCAAGCAGCAGCGTTTCACCGAACGGCCCCAAGATCACGTTCTCGGGCTTCAGATCGCGGTGAAGGACGCCGCGGCTGTGGGCGTAGGCAACGGTTTGGCAGAGCGATAAGAATATCTCTAATAGGCGAAATTGCTCGACCTCGCGGGCGCCGGGGGCGTGCTTGGCGGCGTGAAACTCCGCGACGGCCTTTTGAAGCGTGCGACCGCGCACGAACTTCATCGTGTAGAAAGGATGGCCCTGTTCATTGACGCCCAGCTCGTGGACTGGCACGATGCCGGGGTGTTCGAGCTGGCCGGTGACTTGGGCTTCCACGAGGAAGCGGCGTTGCCTATCCGGGCGCGGCGCCAGCATTCGTTTCAGCGCCACGGAGCGGCCGATCACGGGGTCTTCGGCCAGCCAGATTTCGCCCATGCCTCCTTTGGCGTGGAAGCGCTTGAGGTTGTACCGGCCGCAACGGCCCGCCGTGGGAGTTGATCCCGCCTTGCCCGTGGGCCTCTTGACGGCGGGGGAGGCGAGTGCGTTTGGGTCGTATTCCCCTGTGGCGGCGGAGACCGGGAAGTCAACCGTGCCCATAGGACTGCCCGATTCGCTATCGCCGGCCTCAGCGGTGGCTTGCGGCAAATAACACGCCGTCCCGCCCCCTAACAACTCGGCGCCCGGGTCCTTGGCCCCGATGGTCCCAGGCAAGCTAACGGGAGGATGCTCGGAAACGGAAAACTCGGCGTTCGCCGCTTCGCCGGAGGCGGTCCATTCCCCCGTGCCGTCGTGCGCCGGCGGAGGCTGCTGTTTTGCGGCCGCCGCCAGCTGACGCGCGTCGTATACGCCGGTTGAGTCCGCGTCTTGCGTCTTGTCCGACTGGTCCTGATCCGTGGGTTTGGTGGACATGACGGGTCTCCAAAAGAGCGGCGAGCCTGGTCGCGTAAGCGCCCGGAGTTGGGTGCAATCGCAGAAACCAACTCCGGGCGCTTACGCGACCCGGCTCGCCAGAGGCTCTGAAGCGGCCTTTTAGCGTCGCTTCTTGCGGGACTCTGCATCGCGGTCGGCCAGGTCGCGCAAGCCGATGTAGCCAAGGCCGGACGCCAGGAACAGCGTCAGTCCGTACTCATTGGCGTGCCACTCCGTGTATTCCGTCGGCGAAGCGTTGGCGACTTCTTCGTTGCCAGACGACGGCGAGTCTCCTTGTTTCCTTGTCTCCTTGTCTCCTTGTCTCCATTCCGCTTCGGGCATAGGTCGGAGGCTTTCCGGCGGCATCGTCATGGGGGCCGGCGGCTTCTGGCTCTTCAGGAAGGCGTTGATCCGGTCGGCCAAGGTCTTCGCGGCGTCCTCGCCGTCCTGCATCAGCTGGTCGGCGAGGTCCACAAAGCCGGACACGGAATCCGGTAAGTTGAGGAACACCCGATCAATCGCGCTTTCGATGAAGGAGGAGTGCCCATCGGCAGCCTGGTCTCCACCGCCGCCGCCGTCCGCGCCCGTCGAAGCGGCGAGTCCGTTCGCGGAAGTCTGCGTGGTCCCGTTGGTTGGACTTACGTTCCCATTGGATTGGCCGCCGAAATTGGCCGCTCCCGAACTATTATCCGGGAAACCCGTCAGCAGCGCTGAAATGAGGATCGCACTCGCAGTCTGCGCCACGGTGGCGACAGTTTCCCCCGCAATCCCTGCGGTTGAGGTCGAACCGGGCGATCCGTCCACCGGGCCGGGATTGATTGGAGGAGGCCCGAACGGCACGACCTTGACCGCATCGGCGATGACCACCGTGAACTCGCTCGTGCCGGCCCGCAGAGCCTGCGTGAACGTCGTCTGGGCGAATGTCACCTGCTCGCCGAGAGAGTCGAGAACCACGGCCCCGCCCCGCGCTTGCTGCGGTACGTCGGCTACGTCCAGCTTGAACGTGCCCGCGAGACCGGCCAGGACGACCACTTCCACGTTGCCGCCGACCGAAACATACGATTGGGAGATGTTATTGGTCGCGACATTGCTCGCGAGGCTGTAATTGGCCGCGGTTCCTTGCGGCGCCTGGACGCCAAGCGACACTGGGTCGAGCCAGATGACGCCGATGGCCAAGGCTGGCGAGCCGGCGACAAACAGCGCGGCGAAGCGGGCGAGAATCTCGGCGTTGATGGCGGCGGTGATGGCGGCGTCGCTCATGCCGTTTTTCAGGTCGCGGTCCAGCACGGCCGACAGATCGTTTTGTAGTTGCGTCAGGAAAGCTGTGCCGTTGCTGATCGCGGTCGGGTCCGGGTTGACGCCGGCCGTCACCAGATTTGGGACGATGAAGTCGCTGCCGTTGTGGATCACGCCTGTTTTCGCGGAAACCAGCACGTGACCGCTGAGCGTGGCGTCCGGCACGAGAATAGCGGATTCGCTCGCGCTGAAAGGGGCGGCCAAGATGTTGGGCTTGAGCGTGATTTCGTAGGAACCGACCGGTAGCAGGGCCGCGAACGATAGCGTAACCGTTTGGCGGGCGGCCGCGAGGTAGGTCAGGCCGCTGCCGGCGACGGCGGTATTGGAGGCGGAATCAAGGATCACGGACTGAGGGATGACCTGATTGCCGTTGACCGTTACCACGTAGTTGGACGCAACCTGCGCGGAGGTCGGATCGAGGCGGTCGCCCTGAAACGTAAGGACAAGGCTTGTGGCAGGCGCGCCCGGCAGCGGTGATTCGGCCTGGACCGATACGACTTGCGGAAGGACGTCGATGTCCAGCGTGTAGGCGCCGAAACCAGCGACGGTTCCCGGCAGGCCGAAAATATGGACTTGCAGAGCGTCGCCCTGCGCGGCGACGACGCGGAAACGGCGCCCCGATCCCGCTTGGCCGGCGTGAAATTGGGCCGTGCCGAGAAGGCCGTTCGCGTCCGTGACGTCCAACTGAAGGCCGGCGCCGCCGACGTACTGAAGGAGGGCGGAGAAGTCGATCACCTGATCGCCGCTTCCGGCCACTACCTCTTTCGGGACCGTGTAAGTATAAAATGCGTCTTCGTGGCCGGTAACGATCGCCTGGGGCAGCGTGACCACATGGTCGGCGTTACCCAGGGCGCGGGCTGTCGCGGCGGTGGTATTCGGCGTAACCGTCAGCGCTTTGCCGTAGATGATGGTGACGCCGCCTTTGTCGGCGACCGCCAGGTCCGTCCCCCCGCTGCCGAAATCGCCGACCGCGATGTTTCCGGCCGTGCCGACGTTTGCCAACACGATGGCCGCGCCCAAACCGGCGTAATGTCCGCTGGCGTCGAGTAATTCGGGCAGCAGGAGCACTTCGGCCGCGCCTTGTCCGCTCCGCGCCTGGGCCGTCACCACGATGTTTTGCGAGCCGTAGTGCAGTCCTGTCGGTGCCGCGGGCGCGCCTGCCGGAACCGGGAAGTTGGCGACGGCCAAGCCAAACACGCCGACGTTGTCGCCGGGTCGCGGCGTCAGGGCCGTGAAGGCCACCGGCGCCTGAAATGTGCCGTCGCCGTTGCCAAGTTGGACGTAGACGTTGCCCGAGTTCGTACTGGTAGTCACCAGATCGAGATGACCGTCCCCGTTCAGATCGACGGCCGCCGCGTTGAAGGTGTTCTCGCCGATGTCGAAAGCGCGGCCGGCCTGGAAAGTACCGTCGCCGTTGCCGAGGAAGATCTCGGCCTGCGGCTGGTTCTTGCTGAAGACGATGATGTCGAGATGGCCGTCGCCGTTGAAATCGCCCGTCACCATCGAGTTGGCGCCGTTGCCAAAGATGGTCGAATAGAGCGTGGCCGGCTGAAAGGTGCCGTCGCCGCGGCCGAGCAGGATCGCCAGCTTCGAGACGCCGCCGAACTGCGGGAAGTTTTGCAGTACGGCCACGTCCGTCTTACCGTTGCCGAAGTCCCCCGTCACGAGGGCGTCGGGGCTGGCCACGGCGTCGAAGGTGCGTTGCGGCTGGAACCCGCCGGCGCTCCCCAGCAGTACGGATATGTTGGCCGCGCGGAAATTCGGGACGATCACGTCCTGGACGCCATGACCCGTGAGGTCTGCGACGGCAATCTGGCGATTGCCGGCGGTGAGGCTGCCGGCCTGGCCTGGGCCGATGTCGTATTGTCGCGGCGCCTGAAAGGTGCCGTCGCCGTTGCTCTTTAACACGCTGAGCGTATCGGTCGCGTCCGTGTTGGTCGTTAGCAGGCTGGTCGTCGAATCGCCCGCGAGTTTGGCGGCCACGATCGAAGTCGGATCGCCCACGGTTGGGACAAAGAGCGTTTTAAGGCTGGACGCCTCGTATTGATCGAGATTGACGAACTGGAGAGTGAAGGCGCCGGACGCGGAAGTCAGGTTGGCCCCCGACACCTGGAGGAACACGAGCTGGCCCGGTGTGACCTGGATGGAAAGCTGCTCCGTCTTGCCCGGCCCGACGCCGGCCGTGTCGGACGTCAGCACCGTTTGGCCGTCGGCGCCGAGGATTGTCAGGTTCAAGGCTCCGGTTAGTGCGTTATCCCCGGCGAGCGTCACCTGAAGGGTTCCGCCGACGCCGGCCACGAGCCGGTAGATGTTCTGGGCGCCCTGCGCAACCGTACCAGGCTGCGATCCTTCGACCTGCGTACCGAGGTCCGCGGTTAACGTACTGAGGGTGAGTGTGTAGAGGACGGCGGTTTGAGCGTTGCTGGAAACGTGGACGAAATAATTCACGCCCGAAGTGCTGGCAATGTTCAACTGCCGGCCGATCACGTTGCCCGAGGCGTCTAGTAGCGGGGTCGTGCCGGTCGGCGCGATCACGTTGCCGCTGGCGTCGGTCACTTCGACCTGGAGATTATTCCCCCCGTTGGAGGCGTTGGCCGTGACGCTCAGCTGGCCGTCGGCGCCGGCGGTGAGGCTGAACCACTCGTTGGAGCCGCCCGGCAACAGGTTGAGGCGCGGAAACACTTCCTGGGCGCTCACCGTCCCAAGGTTGGTAGCGGTCTGCCGTGTGTTGTTGGCCGAGAACCGATCCGTGGGCGCTTGCGGCGCCGGCGTTATTCGATATTTGTCAAAGAAAATATCCTGATTGCCGCCGCGCGTGTCGGTCCAGACGGCGTAGGCGAAGCCGTTGGCCGCCGTCACGTCGATATGGTCGCCCAGGAAAAAGTCCGTCGCCCCCCTCGCGTCTGTGAAGGCGCCCGCGTTGGGGTCAAAGGTCTGGTCGCTGACGCGGAAGTTCGAGGTGAAATGGAAACCTTCCATCGGGAGGCCGGTTAGGCGAAATGACTCGCCTCCGCACCTCCTCATTTTTCGGTGTTTCGCGACGAATCGGTGAAATGTACGCCCGACGTGCGCCCGGTTTATAACCGGACTTGTCGCACGTTCACCATGCGAACCGCAGAAAAGAGACTTCTATCATGTTGTTCTTCCGCTCCTGGCTGCGTCAGTTGGCCCATCGGCTTTCTCTCCCCACCGGGTTACGCTCGCGAAGGAAAGCGATCCGCTTGTTCCGGAAGCGGGCCGGCGCTCGGCTCCAGCTGGAAGAATTGGAATCGAGAATAACGCCAAGCAGCGTCCCTGTAGGTCCGGTTACGGACGTCTGGACCGGCGTCGGCAACTGGGCCACGGACCTCAACAACTGCAGTCTTGGAGCGGCGTCGACCCCTACTCAGAATGTCGAGATCCAAAGCGGCACAGTCACCCATTCCGGCGGGTCCGACACGGTCAACGCGATCACTGTCGATTCGGGCGCTACTGCGAATATCACGGGCGGAAGTTCGATCACGGCGCAAGCGGCCGCTGGACCGCAGATCACGGACGACGGACTTATCAACGTCGGCGACGCCTCCACGGCTGGCCATCTAATCGTCGACGCCGCCAACGAAGAAGTGGCCCACACTGTCAATAACAGCGGCTCCATCGTCCTAGGGGCCAGCGCTTCTAACACCTTCGGCGAGAACGCCGGCCAAACCCTACAGATCGACTCGGGTATCACAGTCCGCGGCAACAGTGGAACCATCGGCAATGCGGGAGGCACGTTCAACAACTACGGCGGCATCCTGGCCAACGGCAGCAACGGCGCCCTCACCCTCGACCACGGCGCCGGCGGCACTAACACGACTAATGGTGATATCACCGTCAACGCCAGCGACCGACTGACCATCTCAGCCGGCGGCGGCAGCGGAGCGAGTTGGACCAACTTCGGCGCGATCAACGTCAACCCCGGCGGCATCCTTGGCCTCGACAGCACCGGCTCTGCGGACGGTTGGCACAACAGCCCAACCAGCCCAGGCAACCCAGGCGGCACAATAACGTCCACCAATGCCACCGTGAACCTCGGCGGTAACTTCACCCAGGGCGACTTTGGTACATCATTTAACCCTGACGCCGGCTCGGTTGTCGGCATTTTCGGTACGCTTACAGGCAACTTGGACCTGACCGGGCAGTCTGGTCTCTGGTTTCTTGAGGGCGGCACTCTCGCCAACGGTACGCTGAGCGGCGCCGCCCCGGTTCTCACCGCCACCAGCCTGAGCGGCACACTCAGCAACTACACGTTGAGCAGCGTCATCGACCTGACCAACGGCTCGATCGTTGTGACCAACGGCCTGACGCTCAACGGCGTCACACTCCAGGTTGGCGATGCGAACAACACAAATAAGGCCGGGCAAATCCAATTTAACGGCACCCAAACGGTGTCCGGCACCGGCTCGATCTCCTTCGGCGTCAATCCCAACGATAGCCTGTATATGATGCCCGGTTCCATCACCACCCTTGGTCACGGCATAACGATTGACGGCCAGTCGGGGCTGATTTTCGGCAGCGGCGACGTCATCAACCACGGTACAATCCTCGGCGCCGTGTCGGGCGGCCTGATCAGCATCCAAACGGCAAACTTCACCAACAGCAGCGACGGCATCGTCGAAGCGGCCAACGGCGACGCCGTTGTCGTCGGCTTCGGCCCCAATGGCGGCAACACGGGCACGGTCGAGGCGATCAGCGGCGGCAACTTGAAGGTTACGGGCGGCAGCAATGTCGGCACATTCGCCGGCTTCGGCGCCGTCAGCATCAGCGGCGGCGGTATACTGCAAGTCAACGACGGCAACACCAATTCTTGGACGAACGCAGGTTCCATCACCGTCGCCGGCTCAACGGTGAACCTGGGCGGCGCCTTCACCCAGGCGGGCTTGACGGGCGGCGGCGCCAACTTCACCCGGGACGCCGCCAGCACCGTCAACCTGACGGGCAAGCTCAGCGGCGGCCTCACCCTGAACGACACCCTTGGCAGCTGGAACCTGGGCGGCGGCACGCTCAGCGGTGGGACGTACAGCGTCGCCGCCAATAGCAGCGCCGCGCTGGTCGCCACGCACGCCGAGGGTAAGCTGGACGGCGTGACTCTCAATAACGCGATCGACCTGACCAACGGCAGCGTCACGGTGGACAACGGCCTGACGCTCAACGCCACGCTCAACCTTGGCAACCAGACCAACAGCAGCAAAGCCGGATGGATCACCTTCCTGAGCTCGGAAACCGTGTCCGGCTCCAGCGCGATCGTCTTCGGCGCGGACCCCAACAACAGCCTGTATACGGGCGTTTCCAACACCATCCACATCGGCAGCGGTGTGACGGTCAGGGGCGACGCGGGGGCGATTTTCGGCAGCGGAGTCTTCATCCTCGACAGCGGCGCGACGCTCGAAGCCGACGTGTCAGGCGACGCGATCGGCATCACCACGGACACCTTCACCAATAACGGCATAATTGAGGCTCAGAACGGCGCCACGGTGGACGTGAACCCAACGACGCTCACCAACGTCACCGGCGGCAACACCTTGACCGGCGGCGCCTGGTATGTCTTCGACAACTCGACGATCAACCTGCACAACGCCATCACCACCAACGCGGCGGCCGTCAACCTGGTCGGGCCGAGCGCCGTTTTCTCGAACCTCAGCGGGCTGACGACGAATCAGGCCAGCATCGCCTTGCTCAACGGGGCCGGCTTCACGACAACCGGCGACTTGAGCAACACGGGGACGATCAACGTCGGGCCGGGCGAACTAAGTGTGCATGGCAATTACACTCAAGGCGCCGGCGCCGTCCTCGACGTGGGCATCGGCGGCACGACGGCCGGCACGGGATATGGTCAAGTCACGGCGACCGAAACCGCCACCCTCGCGGGCACGATCAACATCATCGAGCTCAACGGTTTCACCGCCGCTGTGCCGCAAAGCTTCCAGATCATGAGTTTCGGCTTGAAGAGCGGGGACTTCGCCACGTACAACGGCTTGCATCCGGCCAGTGGCGCTTCTTTTACCCCCTCGTTCTCCAGTAACGCGCGGACCCTCAACACGATCACTACGTTCGCCGTCACCAACACCAACGACTCCGGCGCCGGCTCGCTGCGCCAGGCAATCCTGGACGCGGACGCCTCCACGGGTCCGGTGTCGATCACCTTCAACATCCCCACGAGCGACTCCCGCTACAACACGACCACTCACGCTTTTAGCATCCATTTGCTCTCCGCATTGCCCACTATCACCCATGCCGTCAACCTCGACGCCACCGGCGAATGGGCCGTGACCGGCTTCAGCGGAATCCCGGACGTGGAGTTGGAAGGCACCGGCATCAGCGTCACAGCCAACGGCCTGACCATCGGCGTCGGCGGCGACGGCAGCACGGTGCGCGGCTTGGTTATCGACCGCTTTACCGGCAGCGGCGTTGAGGTGGACGCGAACAACAACATCATCGTCGGCAACTACATCGGCACGGACGTCACCGGCACGGTATTCAAGGGCAATGCCGGCGACGGCATTTATATCTTGGGCGCGTCCAACAACATCATCGGCGGCACGACCGCGGCGGACCGCAATGTCATCTCCGGAAACGGCGGAAACAACCCCTTAATCAGCGACCACGCGGGCGTCTCCATCAGTGGAGCCGGCGCGTCGAACAATACCGTTGCCGGCAACTACATCGGCACCAACAAAACCGGATTCGCCGTCGCGCTGGGGAATAGTTTTTACGCCGGGGTCGATATCTTTAACGGCGCCACGAACAACACCATTGGTGGCGTGACGGCCGGCGCTCGCAACGTCATCAGCGGCAACGCCGGCGCCGGCGTCCTTATCCATGACGCGGCCACGACGGGCAACGTGGTCGAAGGCAATTACGTGGGTCTTAAGTTCCAGGGCTCGGGCCCGCTCGCCAATGGCTGGGGTGTCATTATCAATGGCGCCGCGCACGACAACATTATTGGCGGCACGACGGCAGGGGCGCGAAACGTCATCTCCGCCAATACCAATGACGGTGTGCAAATCAGCGGCGCGGGTACGACCGGCAACCTGGTTGAAGGCGATTACATCGGCATCGATTTCGCCGGCCTCGGCGGCCCCTTCGTGCACAACGGCGGGTTCGGGGTCAACGTCTCTGGCGCCAGCGGCAACACCATCGGCGGTACCGCGCCTGGCGCGGGGAACGTCATTAGCAACAACGCCCGCGACGGTGTATACATCCACGATGTTTCCGGCCCTAGCGGGGGGGCCGCTAACAATGTGGTCCAGGGCACCTACATCGGCACAAACGCCGCCGGGATGGCCTCGCTAGGCAATAACGGAGTGGGCGTCCATATCGTTGGCTCTTCTGGCAACACCATCGGCGGTTCGACGATGGCGGCGCGCAACATCGTTTCGGGCAATGGCGGCGTCGGAATTCAGATCAGCGACAGCCTTTCGACCGGGAATGTGATCGCCGGCAACTACATCGGAAGCGACGTTACCGTATGAACCGGCTGGGCAACGGGGCGATGGGGATTGAAGTGTACGGCGGCGCTTCAAACAACCTCATCGGCTCCAACGGCGACGGCGTCAACGACGACGCGGAACGGAACGTCATCGCCGGCAACGGCTGGGACAACGTTTCCATCCATGATCTCGGCACACACGGCAATATCGTCGGCGGAAATTACATCGGCGTCAACGCGGCTGGCACAGCTTCCCTGGGCAATGCCGCCTCGGGCGTCTCGATCTATAACCAGGCTTCTAACAACCAAATCGGCACGGCCGGAACCGAAGCCAACCCGGACGGCATGCGCAACATCATCGCCGGTAGCTTCTACTACGGCATCTACGTCGGCGCCTCAAACAACGTCATCGCGGGCAACTACATCGGTACTAATTTCAGTGGCACCGCTGCGATCACGAACCGGTTAGATGATATTTACGTTACCAATGCGTCGGGCAACCGAATCGGCACCAACGCCGACGGGGTCAACGACGCCAAGGAACGCAACGTCATCTCGGGCAGCCTTTCAAACGGCATCACCATCGTAGGAACTTCGGCGACGAACAACGTGGTCGCCGCCAACTACATCGGCACCGACGCCACTGGCGCCGTACTGCTGGGCAACGCGAGTTCCGGCGTATTCATCTCGGGCGCGTCCAACAACACCATCGGCGGCTCGGCGCTTGGCGCCGGCAACGTCATCGCCGGTCAGACCGGGGCAGCGGGTATCAGCATCTCCGGCGCCGGCGCTACCGGCAACGTGGTGGCCGGCAATTACGTCGGCCTCAATGCCGCCGGCAGCGCCCTCCTCGGCGCCTTTGGCGACGACGTCAACGTGAACAGCGGCGCCAGCTCCAACCTCATCGGAACCAACGGCGGCGGCGTCAACGACGCCAACGAGCGCAACGTCCTCGCCGGCGCCTCGTTCATGGGCGTGGCCATCTACAACGACAACACCAATAACAATGTGGTGGCCGGCAACTACATTGGCACCGACGCCACAGGCGCGCGGGCGCTGGGCAACCACAACAGTGACATCGCCTTCGGCTACGATAACGGCGGCATCGGGTCAAGTAACACCCGCATTACCGGGAATGTCATCTCGGGCAACTCGACCGGCATTAACCTCGACCCGACGACCCACCTCACCACCATCGCGGGCAACTTCATTGGCACGAATGCCGCCGGCACGGCGTCAGTAGCCAACGGCACCGGCATTTACGTCTCCGGCTATAGCAACACCATCGGGGGCGTGACCGCCGCTGACCGCAATGTTATTTCGGGCAACTCCGGGAACGGCGTCATCCTGAACGGCAATCCTCTCACGTCCCTAACGACCGTGGCGACCGCGGACAAGCTCCTCTCCGGGCAGCTATCCTCCACCATGGCGACGGGCGCCATTGCTCAAGCCGATCTCGACGACTTCACCGCCCAGTCAGTCGGCAACTGGACGATCAACAATCCGATTCCCGGCGGCGGCGGCGACTTTTACGCCGTCAAGGGCGCCGGCACGCTCCTGGTCAATATCGCCGGAACCTATTCCTTTGCTCTGGGCAGCGACGACGGCAGCCGCCTGCGCATCGATGGCAACCAGGTGGTCATTTACGACGCGCCACGCGCGTTCGGGGTCACCTATGGCACGGTCACGCTGAGCGCCGGCACACACACCTTTGATTGGGTGGGCTACCAGCAAGGCGGCGGAGCGGGCTTCGAGCTTTCGGTTGCCGCCGGTACGAACACCTCGGCGGTGAGCGCCGCCAACGGCTGGCGCGTCGTCGGCGACAACACGCTGCCGGGAAACGGCATCCAGCTGCAAGGCTCCATCGCGGTCACGGTGTACTATTCCGCAGCCAAAAACGTCGTGGCCGGCAACTACATCGGCACTAACGCGGCCGGCACGGCCGCGCTGGCCAATCGCGGAGTGGGCGTCGATATCGTTGGCTCTACTGGGAACACCATCGGCGGCAGCGTCGCCGGGGCGCGCAACCTCATTTCCGGCAACCTTGGGGATGGAGTGCTGCTCACTGGCGCCGGCACGACTCAAAACGTCGTTGACGGCAACTGGATCGGCGTCGATGTTACCGGAATCGGCGTGCTAGGAAACGGCCAGATGTACGCCTCGGGTGGCGTCTATATCACCAACGGCGCCAGCAACAACCTGATCGGGACCAACAGCGATGGCGTCAACGACGCCGCGGAACGCAACGTCATTTCGGGCAATGCCTGGGACAACGTGCAGATCAGCGGGGCGGGCTCAAACAACAATGTCATCGCGGGCAATTACATTGGCACCGACTCGACGGGTATGGTGGGCCTTGGGGCCGGCGCTTCGGGCGTCGCGATCTTCGGGGGGCCGCAGAACAACGTGGTGGGCACCGACGGCAGCCACGGCGCCTTCAACGTTGATGCGCGCAACATTATCTCTGGGAACGCCGCCAACAGCGTGAACGGCGTCGGCTTGTATATCAGTGGGTCGGCCGCCAACATCGTGGACGGCAATTACATCGGCTTGAACGCGAGTGGTACGGGAGCCCTCGCCAATACTATAGGTCTCTGGATCGCCAACTATCAAGGACGCGCCTCGCTGAACCAGGTGCAAGGCAACGTCATCTCCGGGAACAGTGGAGTCGGCCTCGAGATCACCTCCGGGTCGCAAAATGTCGTGGCCGGCAACTATATCGGCACCAACGCGGCCGGCACGGCGGCGGTGGGCAACGCCGGCAACGGCGTGCAGATCGATACCGGGTCATCGGGAAACACCATCGGCGGCACGGCAATCGGCGCCGACAACCTCATCTCCGGCAACCGTTCGGACGGTGTTTACCTCGCCCCCGGCACGCCGGTCGGGACGGTCACTGGTATCGGGCCAACGGTGACGCCACGGACTCCCTGGGGGGCGCCAACGGCACGCTGGTGGGCGGCGTCACCTTCGCTCCGGGCAAGTCGGGACAGGCTTTCAGCTTCCCGGGCGGTTCGGCATATGTGAAGCTCCCGGACAACCTCTTCCCGTTCCCCACCTCCGGCAACGCGAACACGCCGTTCGCCTTTGACACGTGGTTCCAGACGACGACGGGCGGCGTCATCCTCGGACAGCAGAACGGCAGCCCGTTCGGCGGCACCGCCGGCTATGTGCCCTCGGTCTCCGTGGACGCCGCGGGGATTCTCCGGGTGGAGATGTTCTGGAAGGGCTCCGTTGATCCGATCACGAGTACCAGCCGAGTCAACGACGGCCTGTTTCACCACGTCGCCGTCACCTACGACGGCTCCACGGAGACGGTTTACCTGGACGGCGCGGCGGTCGGGAGCCGATCCGGCTATTCGCAGGTGGCTTACGCATCGTCTTACCAGTACCAGCTCGGGACCGGCTACACGGCGGGCTGGCCCGGCGGCAACGGCGGCTGGTACTCGTTCCAGGGGCTTATCGACGAGACCGCTATTTACAACCGCGCCCTGACCGCGGCCGAGGTCCAGTCCCTCTACTTGGCGGGCGGGACGAGTAAGATCGCGACCGTCGTGCAGGGCAACATCGTGCAGGGCAACCGCATTGGCACTGACGTGACCGGGAGCGTTGCCTTGGGCAACGCTGGTAACGGCGTGAACGTCCAGGGCGGCGCCAACAACATGATCGGCGGCGCGGCCCCGGGCGCGGGTAACTTCATCTCGGGCAACGCCGGAAGTGGCGTGGCGATCACCGGAAGCACCGCCACCGGCAACGTGGTCGCGGGCAGCTTCATCGGCACGGACGGGACCGGGGCCGCGGCGCTCGCTAACGGCGGCAACGGCGTGACCGTCAGCAACGGCGCGCAGAATAACACCATCGGCGGCAACGCGCCGGGCGTTCAAAGCGTTGTGACCGCTGGCGGCTTGCTCACCGACGTATACGGCGTGGCCGTCGCGGCGGACGGGCAACTGATCGTTGCCGACCCTTTCAATAAGCAATTGGTCCGCGTCAACCCGCTAACGGGGGCGCAGACGGTCGTGTCGTCCCACGACAAATTCGCCAGTCCGGACGGGATCGCTCTTGCCGCCAACGGCGACATTTACGTCGCCGATTCGGGCTTCCACGGTACTCCCGCGATAATCCGCGTCAACCCGACGACCGGCGCCCAGACGGTGATTTCAACCGGCCAGTTCTTCGTTAGCCCTGGGGACTTGGTATTCGGCCGCGACGGCGACCTCTATGTGGCCGACTTCGCCGCTGATGGCGGCGCCGGGGCGATCATTCGCGTCGATCCGACAACCGGCAACCAGACGGTGCTTACCCAAGGGCCGGGGCCGGAGCTTCCGCAAGACATGGCACTGGCTGCCGACGGCTCTCTGTGGGTGGTCTACGACACGCAAAACGGGGGCGCCGGCGAGGTGGACCGGGTGGACACAACGACGGGCGCGCGGACGGTTCTCACCACGGGCGGCTTGCTCGTCAATCCCCTCGGCATCGTCGTCGCCCCAGACGGCAGTCTCCTGGTCACGAATATTTCCGCCCCGTATCCCAGCCCCGGCAATATCATCCGCATCGACCCCACGACGGGCGCCCAGACGCTGGCGTACAGCGGCGGTTTGGTGACCGTCCCGTATGAAATGGCGTTCGCGCCCAACGGCGACCTCTACGTCACCAACTACGCCAACGACGTGAACCAGACCGCCGAGATCGTGCGCATCGCCGCCAACGCCGCCCGCAACGTCATCAGCGGCAACGCTGGCGATGGCGTGCTAATTAGCGGCGCGGGCACGATGGGGAACGTCGTCCAGGGCAACTACATCGGCACGAACGCCTTAGGGGTCGCGGCGCTCACCAACGGCAGCAGCGGCGTAACTGTCAGCAACGGCGCCGGCGGCAACACCATCGGCGGCACGGCGCCCGGCGCGGGTAACATCATTTCCGGAAACGTCCAGGGCGGCGTTGAGGTAGTCGGCCACGGCCTGCTGACTGGGCTAGTCAGCTACTATGGCATGGACAGTATCGTGGCGGACAGCCTGGGGAATAACAGCCCCACAGACACGAGCGGCGTTAGCTTCGTTCCGGGCCACACCGGCGAGGGCGTCAACCTGGGGAGTGCCGGTCATATCGCCATCGCCGATAACGGCTCCCTCGACAACCAGACCTTCACGCTGGCCGCCTGGGCTAACCCGGACGGGACCGGCGCCATGGACTGGTCGGGCAACGCCATCATCGAGAAGAACACTGCCAACGGCAATATCTCCACCAAGATTGGCTACAGTCCCTTGACCCACCATTTCTGCGTCGGGGTTATCGACTATTCCGCCAACCACGATGTCTTCTCGAACGACACCTTTGCGCCGGGATCGTTTTACCACGTGGCCGCCACCTATGACGGCACGACGCTTTCGCTCTACGTTAACGGCGTCCTTGAAGGTCAGGCCGTCATCGGGGCGGCCATCTCTTACGACCCGTCGGTGCCGTGGACGATCGGCACCAACGCGTACTTTACGCGACGGTGGCAGGGCACGTTGGACGATATCGCCATCTACAACCGCGCCCTCAGCGCGAGCGATATCCAGGTCGAGATGAATGCCACGGATCCAAGCTAGACCCGCAACGCGGTCCAGGGCAACAGCATTGGCACAAACGCCGCCGGCACGATGGCTCTGCTCAACGGCGGTGACGGCCTCGACCTCGTAAGCGGCGCTCAGGCGACCGTCAGCGGCAACGTCACAGGCAACGTCCGTAACGACGGCGCCCTCAGCCTTCCCGGCGTCGGCGTTTTCGCCGTCACCGGCAACTACACGCAGACCGCCGCCGGCAGCCTCATCGTGAATATCGGCGGCGCGACCGCCGGCACTTTCGATCAGCTCCAGGTCAGCGGCGCGGCCACTTTGAACGGCGCCCTCACGGCTCAGGTCATCAACGGCTTCGTCCCGCCTCTCGGCACGTCGGTCCCGGTGATGACGTTCGCGTCCTCCACGGGCGACTTCGCCACCAGACATTTTGTCGGTGCCGGCAACGCCTTAACGTCCAGCTTCACGCCGACCTCGTTGCTCGTCACCACGGTGACGCCGAACGCCGACCTCGTCGTCACGGGGCAGCCGGTCGCCAACGCCAACGCGGGCGGCACGATTACCTACACCATAACCGTGAGCAACAATGGCCCCACCGGCCAGGCGAATGTGAACCTGACCGATTTGATTCCGACGGGAACCACCTTCGTTTCGTGGAATCTGGCGACTTCCACCGCGACCGACGCCTGGACCCTCAGCGCTCCGGCCGTCGGCGCCGCCGGGACCGCCTCCGCCTCGATTGCGTACCTGGACTCTGGCGATACGGCCACGTTCACGCTAACGGTCCAAGTCGCCGCGGCCACGCCGCCCGGCACGGTCATCGCCAATAAGGCGACCGTCGGGCCGCTCGTGGGCGATCCGAACACCGTCAACAACAGCGTGATGTTCCAAACCAGCGTTTTCACGGTGGCGTCCGTCGGCAACAAGTTTGTCGTGAGAAGCGGGCCGAACAGCAACGTCGTCGTCGATGCGACCAGCCTGACAAGCACCACCGTGAAGATCAACGGCGTACTCGTCTTTACCGGCGACATCTCAAGCGACACCAACGGGATTTGCATCTTCACGTCCAGCGGCGTCAACACGGCCCAGGTGATCGACAACGTGGGCACGACCGCCGTTCTCACCGGCGGCAGCGGGACCGACACCCTGATCGGTGGAGCCGGCGATAACACCTTCGTCGGCGGCACAGGCAACGAGACGTTCATTGGCGGCAGCGGGACGAACCATTACCCGATTCCGGCGGCGCCCGCCACCGCGCCGCCCGTCACTATCGTTATCCCCGCCAACGCCACGATGGTGGACCTTTCGTCGTTCAACGCGCCGCTGAACATCGTGTTCACCACGAACGCGAACAATCCGACCATCATTGGCGGCTCGGTCAGCAACACCTTCGTCAAGACCCCCGACCAACAAGGCTCGGTGACGTTCGTCGGCGGCGGCGCGGGCAGCATGAACGTCTTCCAGGTCGCCCCGTCCGGCGGGACCACCACCCTGATGAGCGGACCCAATGGCGGCGGCTACAACACCGTTGACGTCTCGAACGCGAGCATAACGCTGGCTCAGAAAACCGGCTCGACGCCGCGCGTTCTCGGCCTCACCGTCGATCTGACGCAGACGAATGGGCAAACGCAATTCGTCTACCAGGGGCTGACGATCCCGGACATCGGCTCTCTGCTTGATCCGAGTGTGCTGAAGTCGAGTTCGACCGACGCGATCGCGCTCAACGGTCGTTTCCAGAAGTTTATCGCCGGCAGCGGCGCCAACCTCTACGCCGCCCCCGCCACCACCTCCGGCCAGCCCGGCACCTATATCGTGCTGACCGGCACCAATAACGTCGTTCACGGCGCCTTGGGCGCGGCCGTGCAATCGTTCATGGGCGGCAATCAGGTCATCCAGAATTTCAGCGCGGCCGATAAGGACACGGTCAACGCTTATCTCAGCAGCAATAGTAGTACCGCTAACCAGCAAGCGTTTCTCCTGGCGAACCCGACGGCTCTTACTCAGTACATCGGAGCTAACGGCACTGGATTGCAGGCCTTCCTCGCGGCCCACCCTGACGGTCAGCAGGCATACATCGCCGCCAACCTGACGACACTACAGCAGTTCATCACCGGCAACTCGGCCGCCCAGCAACAGTACATACTCAACAGCCCCAGCGCACAGCAGGCGTTCGTCACCGTGAACGCCACCGCCATATCGGCGTTTGTTTTGGGTAACATCCCGGCCCAGCAGGCATTCCTGTTAGCAAACAGCGCCGGCGTCAGTGCCTTTTTGCTCGCCAACCCAACCGCCCTAAGCGCCTTCATCTACGCGCACTCAGGTGCCGGCCTAACGAACGCCGACTCTGTACAAGCTTACTTGCAGAACAACCCCAACGCCCTTTCGGCGTACATTGCCAGCAGTGCGACTGCTCTACAGCAGTACGTCAACGGCAGCCCCGCCGCGATGCAGGCGTATGTTCAAGCAAACGCCACGGCAATCGCGCAGTTCATCGCCGGCAGCCCGGCCGGTCAGCAAGCGTATCTCAGCCAGAATGCCGCGGCTGTCGCGCAGTTCATTCTCAGCAGTCCCGCCGGTCAACAGGCGTTCCTCCAGGCCGTCCCCGCCGGCGTCAGCGCCTACGTCCTGGGCAATCCGGTCGCTCTCAACGCTTTCCTGGCCACCAATGTCGCCGCCAGCCAAGCCTACCTTAACGGCGGCGCGGCCGGCCTCCAAGCGTTCTTGGCTACTAACTCCACGGCCCTGCAAGCCTACATCGTCGGCAGTCCGACGGCCCTTCAGCAGTACCTGGCCAGCAGCCCCGCCGCGACGCAAGCGTATGTTCAGGCGAACGTCACGGCCCTCGCACAGTTCATCAGCGGAAGCCCGGCCGGTCAGCAGGCGTACCTCATGCAGAACGCCGCGGCCGTCGCCCAATTCGTCGTCGGCAGCCCGGCCGGCCAACAGGCCTTCCTACGAGCCGATCCGGCCGGCGTTAGCGCCTATGTGATCTCCAATACGGCCGCGCTAAACGCCTTCCTCAACGGCAGCGTCGCGGGCAGCCAAGCCTTCCTTTCCGGCGGCAACGCCGGATTGCAGGCGTACTTGCTGGCCAACGCCGCCGATGTACAGGCATTCGTAGCCGCCAATCCGACGGTCCTCCAAGCCTACCTCACTGGCAGCCCGACCGTCCTTCAGCAGTACCTGGCCGGCAACGCCGCTGTCCTACAGCAGTACATCACCGGCTCCCCGACCGGTCTTCAGCAGTACCTCACCGGAAGTCCGGCCGTTCTGCAGCAGTTCCTGGTCGGCAACGCGACGTTTTTGCAGCAGTACGTCGCGGCTAACCCGACGCAATTGCAGCAGTACCTACAGAGCAACCTGCCGGCTCTTCAGCAATACGTTACCGACCCGCGCAATTCCGGCGTATTGCAGCAGTATCTCGCGGCCAGCCCGACCATCTTGCAGCAGTACGTCGCGGCCAACCCCGCATCGCTCCAGGGGTATCTTTCCGGCACGCCGGGTGCGCTCCAGGCGTACATCACTGCCAACCCGGCCGCGCTCCAAGGATACCTGAGCGGCAGTTCGACGGCCCTGCAACAGTATCTGGTCAACAATCCGTCTGCCGGGCAGGCGTTCCTGGCACAGAACAAGGCGGCGGTGGCTGCGTTCGTCACCGCAAGCGCGGCCGGCCAGCAGGCATTCCTCCAGGCAAA
This sequence comes from Planctomycetaceae bacterium UBA4732, assembly GCA_002404095.1. Lineage (GTDB taxonomy): Bacteria > Planctomycetota > Planctomycetia > Gemmatales > Gemmataceae > UBA4732. Next base: position 32,425 of record DHJA01000220.1, read on the forward strand.
CTCGACCGCGGTGGCCCAGTTCATCGTCGCCAACGCCACGAGCCAGCAAGCCTACCTGG
>DHJA01000220.1:32589-32821 GCA_002404095.1 Planctomycetaceae bacterium UBA4732
ACCGCCAGGAGCCAGCAAGCCTACCTGCGAGCCGACCCGGCCGGGGTCAACGCCTATTTGGTATCCAATACGGGCGCTTTGACCGCGCTGCTGGCGCAGCGGTACGGCGTAACGTAAGTCGTTGGCAGGTCAGGATGTTTAGGGGTTTGCGCAAATGCGCCAGGCTTTTCAGGCGCCCGGCGGCTTATTCCTGGGTTGAATACAACCAACCGCGGAGCGGATTTGTTCGTTA
>DHJA01000069.1:0-17463 GCA_002404095.1 Planctomycetaceae bacterium UBA4732
TGATTTCAAGACGCCCTCTAAGAGCAGCACGGTCCCATCGGGCTCCTCCGGCTTGGGCGGAGGAGCCTTCGGCGGATCGACTTTTGCCGGAGGAGGCGCCGTGCCGGGGCCGCCGGGCCTCGGAGTCGGCCAGTCAGAAGGTTTTGTGAATCCCAATCCACCAGGAGGCGCCGTGGGGCCGCCGGGCCTCGGAGTCGGGGGGTGATGAACGGCCCCCCCAGGCGGTGGTGGAGGAGCCGGAGGCTGTGGATCGACCTTCGGAGGGTATCCTCCAGGCGGTGGGGGCAGATCGACCTTCGGAGGGTCCACCTTGGGGGGATTCCCCGGAGGGTCCGTCATCGGCGGATCGGCCTGGACGGGGTCCGTCATCGGCGGCTCGGCCGGTTTACCGCTGTCGGGGGAAGACGCCGGCTGCGGCGCCAGGGCCACGTCGGGAGACGGAGCGGCCTTCTTCTGGTTGAGGGTATAGATCAGATAGCCGACGCCGCCGAGGGCGCCCAGCATGAGCAGAACCAGGACGAACCATCCGAGGACGCCGGCTGCCGACACGCCGCCCCGCCCTTCCTTGTCATGGCTGGGCCTGGCGCGCGGATTGGCCCGTTGCGTGTTGGCGGGTTTGCGGATCGACGAAGGCGCCTTGTTCCCTCTCTGCGTCGGCTCGCCGAGCAAGGCCGGCGTCGAGATCGCCGCTTGGTTCGGCGCCACGGTCGCGGCTTGAAAGATTTCGGCCGGCCCCGCCTTCATCGGCGTCAGGTTGCCCGCGCCTTCCGCGGCGGGCGCCGTCTTCAGGAAGTCGATCAGTGCGGCGGCGAAGGCTTTCATCGACGGGTAACGACCCTCCGGCGTCTTGGCCAGCGCCTTCGCGCAGATCGCGTCCAACGCCGGGTCCAGCCCCGGCCGCAGCGACGACGGCGCCGGCGCCTCGGTGTGCAAAATCTTGCCGTAAACCTCCGCCACCGTCGCGGCTTTGAACGGTAAACGTCCCGTCAGCATCTCGAACAGGATCACCCCCAGGCTGTAGACGTCGCTGGCCGGACCTATCCGGTCCAGCTCGCCCTTCACCTGCTCCGGCGGCATGTAGGACGGCGTGCCCATCGTCGTGCCGGCCTGGGTCAGCTTCTGGTCCTCGCTCTTGATCTGCTTGGCCAGGCCGAAATCCATGACGACAGGGCCGACGCCGGCGCACATCATGACGTTGTTGGGCTTGAGGTCACGGTGAATCACCCCCTTGGCGTGGGCGGCTTCCAGCGCTTGCGCCAGCTTGGCCGTGATCTCCACGGCCTTGCGCGGCGGCTGTGGTTTGCCGGTGTAGTCCGACAGCAGCTTGCCCTTGAGATAGCGCATAGTCAAAAAGCAGACGCCGTTGATCGTCCCCACGTCGTAGACGGGACACAAGTTGGCGTGATCCAGCTGGGCCGCCGCCCGCGCTTCGCGCAGGAAGCGTTCGCGCATTTCCGGGTCGTCGCCGACGCCGAAGTGCGGCACCTTGAGCGCCTCTTCGCGTCTTAGCTCGGTATTCTCCACGAGGTAGACCGCCCCCATGCCGCCGCCGCCCAGCTGCTTCCGCACGCGATAACGGCCAAACTCCGTGGGCATCCCCATCATGCCGCTGGTCTGAGCCACCGTACCGCCGACATAGGAAACGGTGCTGCCGCCCTGCGGGGGCTTGGCGCTCGGCTGGCCCTCGCCGGCTGCCGCGGCTTGCGACCACCACGGATCGCCGGGAGGCTTTGGATCGACTTTATCGTTGTTCGCCATGCTGGATTCTCCATCTCGCGGAAAACAAGGATGCGGACCTTATTCCTCGGACCCGATCTACTTGCCAACGGAAACTCGGGCAAGGCGCAGACCCAGGTCGCCGAAGTGGTTGGCCGGCGCGATCCAGGTGCGGATGCCCGCGCGGAGTTGCTGGCTGGTGCCGAGCCAGCTGGGGCCCCGGCGCACCCGGCCGGGGCTCTTCTTGTCGTTCGACTCGTCCTCGCACCACTGCCACACGTTGCCTTGCATGTCGTATAGACCTAGCTTGTTCGGCGCATAAGACCCCACCTTGGTCGGGCGCTCTAAAAAAGGCCCCCTGGCCGCACTGCCTGCGGGAAAGTTGCCATTAAAGTTGGCCTGGTTCGACGACAGGTCATTGGTCGTCGCGGCTCTGGTCTAATTGCATGGCTCACCCTGATTAAAGTTGGCCTGGTTCGACGACAGGTCATTGGTCCCCCGGTCAAAGTAAAAGTCGAACGAGCATTCCTCTTTGGTCGTGGCCGCGTTCCGGCAGGCGTATTCCCACTCCGCCTCCCTCGGCAAGCGGTACAGCCAACCCTTCCCGTCCTCCCGCGCGTTCAGCTTCCTCAGAAACCCTTGCGCATCGTGCCACGACACATTCTCCACAGGGAAACGCTTCAAGTCCGCACCGGAAACATTGGCGACCTTGTCCTTGCCGATCCCGAAATGCGAAAACGCGCTTGGGTTGTCCAGCATCAGCGCTTGCCATTGTTCCTGGGTCACCGTGTAGACGCCCAGCTCAAAGTCTTTGTCGATGGTCACCTGCTTGCTTTGCTTTTTGTCGCTGGTCCAACCCATCCAGAAGGTCCCTTTTGGCACCCGCACGAATTGCACGGTGACACCGCCACCGAGGTCCAACGCCAACGGGTCGCCTGCGGCCGGATTATCGCGCGTGGCCGCTACCACCCCGTCGGCAGAAGGGACGGCTTTCTTCTGGCTCACGGCGTAGACCAGATAACCGACGCCGCCGAGGGCGCCGAGCATGAGCAAGATCAACGCCAGTAAACCCAGGACGCCGGCCACGGATCGGCCTTCCTTCTTCTCAGCCGCGCTGACGGTGACTTGTGGGGTTGCCCGATGGGTGCTGGCGGGTTTGCGAATCGACGAAGGCGCCTTGTTCCCTCTCTGCGTCGGCTCGCCGAGTAGGGCCGGCGTCGAGATCGCCGCTTGATTCGGCGCCACCGTCAGGGCTTGGAAGATTTCGGCCGGCCCCGCCTTCATCGGCGTCAGGTCGCCCGCGCGTTCCGCGACGGGCGCCGTCTTCAGGAAGTCGATCAACGCGGCGGCGAAGGCTTTCATCGATGGATAACGGCCTTCCGGCGTCTTGGCCAGCGCCTTGGCGCAGATCGCGTCCAACGCCGGGTCCAGTCCCGGCCGCAGCAACGACGGCGCGGGCGCCGCGGTGTGCAGGACCATGCCGTAAACCTCCGCCACCGTCGCGGCTTTGAACGGCAAACGTCCCGTCAGCATCTCGAACAGGATCACCCCCAGGCTGTAAACGTCGCTGGCCGGACCTATCCGGTCTAGCTCGCCCTTCACTTGCTCCGGCGGCATGTAGGACGGCGTCCCCATCGTCGTGCCCGCCTGGGTCAGCTTCTGGTCCTCGCTCTTCGTCTGCTTGGCCAGGCCGAAATCCATGACCACCGGCCCAACGCCGGCGCACATCATGACGTTATTGGGCTTGAGGTCGCGGTGAATCACCCCCTTGGAATGGGCGGATTCCAGCGCTTGCGCCAGCTTGGCCGTGATCTCCACGGCCTTGCGCAGCGGCTGCGGTTTGCCGGTGTAATCCGACAGCAGCTTGCCCTTGAGATAGCGCATGGTCAAAAAACAGACGCCGTTGATCTCCCCCACGTCGTAGACCGGGCACAAGTTGGGGTGGTCCAGCTTGGCCGCCGCCCGCGCCTCGCGCACAAAGCGTTCGCGTACTTCCGGGTCGTCGCCGATGCCGAAGTGCGGCACCTTGAGCGCCTCTTCGCGTCTTAGCTCGGTGTTCTCCACGAGATAGACGGCCCCCATGCCGCCGCCGCCCAGCTGCTTGCGCACACGATAGCGGCCGAACTCCGTGGGCATACCCATCTGGCCGCTGGTCTGAGCCACCGTACCGCCGACAAAGGAAACGGTGCTGCCGCCCTGCGGGGGCTTAGCGCTCGCCCCGCCTTCGGCTGCTAACCTGGTCTGCGACCACCACGGCTCGTCGGGACGCTTCGGGCCGACGTCATCATTTGTCGCCATACCAGGATTCTCCCTACGCCGGAGCGAGAGGGCGCAAGAGCGCCGCGCGGCGTGGGCTTATTGTCGGCGACGGAAGGACGATTTGCAAGTTTTCTTTCCCGAAAGCGAATCACGAAAGCACGAAAGACGAAAACACGAAAAAAGACTCGACATCGCCATCCTTCGCCTTTGATTTTTCGTGTTTTCGTCTTTCGTGCTTTCGTGATGAAGAATTGGATTTACGAAACGACACCAGGAGCGCCGGAAGACGGGAGCAACACAAATTGACTGGTCTGCTATACTCGGTGCTGCTACAATTCGGGCGCGACGGATCGGATCGCGAGGTAGGCATGGACTTCAAGCCGGAGCATTATTTTCAAGCAGCACTTCAGCGCATGGAGCAGGCTCGCCACCTCTACGATAGGGGTAATAGTTTCGCCTTGTCCATCTACCTCGGCGGCCTGGCAGTCGAGTGCATGTTGCGGGCGTTCAAGCTGCGCCGCGACCCGTCGTTTGACGAGCGGCATAACTTGCTGCGGTTGTTTTCGGCGAGCGGTATGCTGCGGGTGGATTACGGGAAACTGCGAGATAAGGGATTCACGGACACTCAAATTGACAAACACTTACACAACTTGCGCGTGGCCTTGAACGCCATTGCGGTCCTCTGGGCGAACAATTACAGATACGCCTCGGAGGAGCGGCTGCTGTCGCACTTGAAGCGAACCACCGACTACCGGAAAACCAAAGGCGATTACCTGAAAGCGCGGGCGAGAGAGTTCCTCAACTCGGCGCAGACTTTCATAACCGGGGGAGTAACCCATTGGTCCTTTTAAGAAAAATCAAGCGCATTTTGACCGAGCAGTTTCCACCGCCGGACAAAGTAAGCATTGAAGATCACGACGGCGTCATCGGCTATATCCTGTCCGAGCGATTCCAGCGGATGGACATGATGGACCGTCAGAATTGGATCGGCAAAATACTCGCCGCCCGTTTGGAACCAAAAGACCTTCGCCGCGTCCAGGCGATTGTTGGGGTTGCGCCCGAAGAGGAGATCGGACTGTTGGATGTATAGGCGAGTCTGGGTTTTTGCCGGATTTTCCTTGTTGAAACGAAACCGACGTGCTTTACTATGCGTGTGTTGTGAGAACAAGAAGTTCGGCGAAACGGAGGCGTCCAATGCGTCGGATATCGATGTTCCTTCCGGTTTTGTGCTGTCTGACGCTCGTCGCTCAGCAGTCTGCGGCTCGAGATGATGCGGCGAAGGACAAGGGCAAGGAGTGGACAGAGGGCTCAGTTTGGAAAGGAATAAGTAAGAGTACACACCCCGACGGATCAGAAAACTCGAGGGACGCGACTGCGGTCGTCACTAAACGCGACGGTAAGTCCTTCGAGGCTCGGTTTGAAATGAACGACGGCAAGGTTTTCCTGGAGTGGGAGGGCGAGGTGGATGTTGCTGGCAAGATGAAATTCGCGATCACGAAGATCGCCAAGGTTCCGGACGAGTTTAAAAATGCGGAATGGTTCCAGAACCTGGTCGGCGTTAAAGGGTCCGGCACGATTGATGGGAAGTCGGTCACCCTGAACTATGTTCGGCCCCAGTCAAACAATCCGAAAGGCGTCCCGAATCATTTTACCATCAAACTCAAGCTCAAAGCCGATGACTGACCGAAGGGGGGGTCGCGCCTCCCATAGAGCTACCGAAATCTTTGAATGACCATCCGCTTATTTCCTCGTTCCCACTCATAGTGTGGGAATGAGGAAGCCCGTCTTCATCCCCTTACTTTATGACTACTTCCAACCGCTCCCCCTCCGAAAGCGAAGTCGGTTTGCTCAGCGCGATCCGCACCCGCTCGCCCTCCACCGTATGTTCAGCTTCCATCAACTGATCGCCGACTTTCACGCTCACTTTTGTCGGCTTCATTCCCTCCGCCACGGCGAACGCCAGCGTCGCCAGCCGGAGTTTGCCCCATTTGACCTCCACCATTTGTCGCTGCGTCCGGCCGTCGCGCTTCTGCGCGATTGTCCCCCAGCCTTCGGCCGACGTGAAGGCGCCGCGGAAGTCGTCCGGCCTTATCCGTGGCGCAAAGCCGAGATGGCCCTTCGGGCCGTGATACGCAAAACCGCAAGCGGCCAGGTAGACGCCGTAACTCGCCATCGACCGGGCGTAATGGTCGCCGCATTCGACCTCGTTCCACGGGTTGCGCCGAGTCGCGTGGTAGCGCTCGTGCAGCGACCGGCAGACCGCCAAGCCTTCCGTTAGCAGACCCTCCCAGATCATGTGGCCGGCCGCCTGGTACTCGAAGCCGTCCATGCACTCGTTGAAATAGCCCGCGAAACCAGCGTACACCTTGCCCGCCGTCCCCTCGCGGCCGCCCTTCGGCCACGTACACATGATGAGGCCGCCCTCGCCCGGCATCGCGTACCAGCGGCCGTTGGGGTAAACGCGGCGATACGGCCCCACGTCCGGCGTCCAGTTGTATTTCCACAGCGATTTCAACGCCAGCCGCGAGCGCTCTTCGGGCAGAATACGGCCGAGACCGATCTGGAACGCCCAGCTTTGACCGAAGATCTGATCGACGAAACAGCCATCGCCGACTTTCAGGGCTTCGGGATGTTTCGGGTCCGGTTTGTGGTAAAAATACTCGCCGTTCCATAGATCGGCCGTCACCTTGGCGCTGCCGCTGTCGAAAATCGGCCGTACCTTCTTGGCGAACACTTCGTCGCCCATTTCGCGCGCCATCTCCTCCGCCGCCCGCAACGCAGCCAGATAAAGCGACGACATCGCCGAATTGGGACCGTAATAGGCGGTATCCAGCGTGTTCGGCTGACCGTCCTTCAATACGCCGTCATGGTCGGCGTCGTGACTCATCAGGTATTCCATCGCCTTTTTGATTTTCGTCCAATTGCGCTTGAGAAAGGCGTCGTCCGGCGACATCTGATGTTCGCGGTAGCAACGGAGGACGACGCCGGCCTGGCCGTCGGTGGCGTACTGGTCCGGGTTCGTGGCGCCGCGGAAGCGGACCAGGCCGGACGCCTCCCAACCGGGGCCAAAGTCCTGCATCTCGCGGGCGGATCGCTCCAGGTCCGGGAATAGACGCGCCGGCGCGTGGGCGTAATGCCAGACGTGCGTACAGGTGCCGACGCAACAGCCGACGCCTTCCCAGCCGTAGAATCGGCCGTCGGCGAAGCGGTGACAAGTCGATGTCGCTAAAATGGAGGTATTGAGGAAAAGCCGGTCCAGCAGCCAATACGGCAGCGTCGAATCGTACCACGTATCGCGCCACAGCCGCGTCTGCGTTGCAAGCCGATCGATATGGACGGCGACGTATTCGGCAACGGCCGCGGCGTCGGCGAACCGTGTGGCGTACCACCGGCCGACCGGCTTGCTGAAACCCTCCAGCGACAGATTGGGGAAATGCCACGCCACGACGAAAGTGACGGTCGCTTCCTTGCCCGGCGCCAGTTTCCACTGCCGCTTCAGACTGCCGCGTAATCGGCCGTCAAGCGGCGCCGTCGCCTCACCCTCCGCCGCCGCGGTTATGTCGCCCTCTTGCCGGCCAAGCATCGCCAGACCCATCGTGCCAAAGTCAGCTTGTTCGGTCAGGACGCCGCCGCGCGGGATGTCACGGAACTCGATCTGGTCGATGTTGACGTGACCCCACGGGCCGGTCGCGGCGTCCACGATTTCGATGCGAGCCGTCTTGTCGGCCAACTCGCGCACGTCCCAATTGTGCCATTTCAGCTCTTCGTTGTCCCTTCCTGTGGCGGTGCGGACGATCTTGCCGTCGATCAGCAGATTGATGCACGCCTTGGCGGGTTTATTGCCGCCGCCGATCAGGAAGCTGATGAAACGCCGGTCGATCTTGAATTCCGGCGACGTGAGCGTACCGGCCATATCGTCGCCGCCGACAAAGCTATTGACTAGTTTTTCGCCTTGATAGCCAGACACCTTTTGCTGTCCCGGCAGCGTACCGCGCACCGGCCCTTTGCCGAACGCTTCGCCCGTGACCTTCCACTCGCCATAGTCCTTGCCCTCGAAGTCGGCGAAGACAACGGGCGGCTTGCCCTCCTTCTCGGCCGCGGTTGCCTCGGCCGCGCATTCGAGAAACAGATGCGATTTCGCCTCGTGAACGCGGTTGCGGCGCCGACCGCCAACGACGGCGCCGCGTCCGCCGACGGCGTTCTGAAGCCAGCCGGCCAACTGCACATCGACCGTCTCCTTGCCCGTATTCTTGAGGGTGAAGTGCATCACCGTGGCGGGCAGGCTGGAATCCGCCGTATTGAGAGGGATAAAAGGCGAGAACGCCTCAAGCGTCACCTGGACCGGAAAGCCGGCCGCGTTATATTCGACCGTGCCGATAGGATATTCGCCGCGAAAAGTGACTTCGGGAAAGCCGATCCGATCAAGTGTGCGCTCCGTGGCCTTGCCGTCCACCTCGGCGCGGATGGCGAAGCCCTGATCGAGCGGCGACTCTGGCTTGGGCGGATGGGCGTAATGGGCGTCGCCGGTGCCGATGACCTGATTAAAAATGTCCCAATGCCACAACTTGCCGTCGCCGCCGAGATAAAGCTGGCCGGCACAAAGGCCGCCGACCGGCATCCCGATCAGCGTCGTCTCGGCGCCGTGATAGACCTCCGGCGCCCCACGAGCGGTCAGGGCGCGTACCCACTCAGGCGACAGCTTCTTGTCGAGGGGGACGAGCTTGTCGGCTTCGTCCGCCGCGAACGGGCCGGCTGTGAAACCTGGATCGACGACGAGGGAAAGAGTGCCGACGCCGAGCAGTTGGAGGAAGTCGCGGCGATGGGGAGTGGATTGGTTGCCGTTCATGAGTGCGCCTTTACCGGCCGTCTGAGGAATGGTTAGATGTTGTTCGGATTGAATCGGATGGAAAGGGGCAGGTCAAGGTTTTCTATGGGGCGGGACGCTTCTCTTCGGCCGCCCGCCGGAAGTCGCCCGCCAAAGGGGGGTTGGCGGGTGAGGGGTTGGCGGGCCGATGTCGTGAACGGCAAAGGACTTCGGGACCGCCCGCCAACCCGCCAAGCCGTTTTGCCGCCCACTCTTGCTTGCCGTGTTTCCGCTGCCAGCGTAGCATGGGTCTGGTGAGATTGGTATCATGGAGAGGAGTTCCCGCGAGGGTTGTCCGGTGGACAGGGACGAGTTTGAAATGCTGCGCGATTTGCCAGACAAGGAAATCGCGGATGATATCGTGTACCGCACAGACAAGAACTTGCCGTTCGGAGTGTTCCGGACGGATCAAGTGAAAGTTGATAATTCTCTCGATTATCCCGTCGTCGTTGAAGGGCATTACACCCAAGTGACGGGGGCGGTTGTGTTCAATTTCTTTCTGGAGGGGACAGGACCGATCTGCCGATTCGAGGTGAATAGCACGATTCATGGCGATGCGGGACGTACACACACACCATCTGAGGACGCCTCGCTGCCCGCTCCAGAACCTTCCGTATGCGACCGCGCGGCCTGACATGGAGGGACTCGGCCCCAAAGAACTTTGGGAGCTGATTTGCCAGCGCACGAAGATCGTTTTCACGGGTCGCTTTGAGTTTTCCGGAGGGTGACATGCCGTTCGATTGCGAGCGCCTGAAAGCCCTACTGACCGGCCTTTCCCTAGTCAAGGATTGCCAACGACTAAAGGACGGCACGATAAGGATGGCGACAAACCTCCGCTATCCTAACGGGTCGTTCGTAGACATTTTCGTTCACGCTCAGGGAGATCTGGGCAACGCTGGTCCTGGACTTTTCAAAGGCCATGTCTTGAGCGATATGGGGCAGACCGCCCTATACCTGCTTCAGTTGGGCATGGAGGTTTGGGCCACCGAGAAACGTAAGCTGGCCGTGGAGGACGTCTGCAAGATACTCGGAGTCGAGAGCAAGCGGAGTCAACTACAGGTCAAATTGATTTCGGACGAAGAAGGGCAGGTGGCCGACGCCTTTCTGCGCTTGGCCCAAGCATGTATCCGCATTGCCGACCTATCGTACATGCAGAGATTCGCGGCGCCGGGAATGTTCAAAGAGGAGGTGGCGGAGTTTCTGACGGAGGCTCACTTCCGATTTGAACCAGACATCGTCTTGGCAGGAAAGTACGATACCGATGTACCCGTCGATTTCCGGGTCAAGAGCCGCAAGACCTCCCTGCTTCGGCTCATCTCGGGAAAGACGACAAGTGCAACGCATGTCACGGCGAATGAGGTATTCCGCTGCTGGCACGACCTATCCGGTTTTCAAAAGGCCAACCGATTCATCACATTGGTGGACGCTCGAGATCGGATGGGATTGGTGCGCGGCGACGACGCCGCTCGTCTCGCGGAAATGTCGGAAATCGTTTTTTTCCCTACGCAAGAGCGCCAGTTGGCGAGCCTCCTCGCCGCTTGAATAGATCCAGATGTTCCGCCTGATTGGGAGGGTTGTGCCATGCCGGTTCCCGGCCTTTCGCTGAAGGCTGTCAAGGCGGCCGCGGTTCGCCAGTTCGGAGATGTGGATGGGGTCGTCGGGTTCGGAATCGGCGACCGCGCTCTCCGCATTTACGTGCGCAATGCGGCCGTGCGGGATCGGCTGCCCACGGAGTTCCAGGGGGCGCCCGTGGAGGTCGTTGTCACGGGAGACGTCCACGCCTCCGCCTCGCCGGGAAGCCAGCTTCCTTGACGGCTCCGCGTCTACTTGACTCGCACACAATCCTCGGTAACAAACGATCCCGCATCCTCCACGCACGGCGGCGACCCGGCGTGAAGGGACCGTCATACCTTGCGAAACAGCACGATCGGCGTGACGCGGACGGCGTCTTTGGGGAAAAGCATTTCGCTCAAGGCCGCTGCCGCTTTTTGCGCCGCCCCGAATAGCTGTTGGCCGGTGATGGCGAATGTCGTCGAAGGTATTTCCTTGACGCCAACGAGCAGCACGTCCGACAGGCCGGCCGTCCCGTGCTTAAAATAGTACGTCGAGATGGGTTCCTCCATGCCGTCGTCTTTGATCGTCCCACACAACAAGCGTCCGGAAGTAGACCGCAGCAGGAATGCGGAGGGTATTGTCACAGCCTTCAGGAAGGAGAGGGTGATGGTTAGGTTATTGACCATTTCGGTGTTCCGCTGATGCTTTGGCTTCTTGGTTTCGGCGGTCAGCATCACATCGAACGTCATGGCGGCCATGTCCATCATGGCTTTGTCCAAGAAAATGAGAGAACCCTGCGCCAGCACCAATGCACCGTGAGGGGCAGCCTCGACGTCCTTGTTGAGCCGGCCGGCCTTGCTGAGGGCGGCCAGCACGTTGGCGGCTACCATGTCGTGCGCATCGAAGACTTGCTTGAGGCCGGACCCGGTTTCCTTGGTCAACTTCCCCTCTAATCCGAGGACGGGGACGGTCAACTTGCCGGTCCGGTCTCCACTCTCGCGCTCCGCTTCGGACTTCTCGAATGACGTCAGCCGTCCGCCGAACACTTGGGCATAATAGGAAGCGATTCTGCTCGTGTCTCGATAGAGAAAGTCATAGATCACGTCTGTATCTACGTCCTGGTCCACGGCTGATCCTCTCCTTGGCCTCGCGGTGCTTCTGGTCGAGCTCGTTCAATCCCTCGGTGAGATGGCCGAACTGATCGCGGAAGAATTGGAACGCGCGGTCGATGACACCGCCTACCTGTTCATTCAACCCTTCATCGCTTTTCGGCCCAGTCGCGTTGTCTTGATTCTTAGTCATTGGTCATGTCCTCGCTGGCGTCGGACAACACCGGGATGATTATCGGCACCCGGCCGCCAGTCGTCAATGCAAAAATGCTGCCATTTGGCCCTCCGCCCTTTGCAACTATACCACGATCCCCGCGAGGTTGCTTATTTACTGCGCCCGTATGCAGTCGTCGGTAACAAACGATCCCGCGTCCTCCACGCACGGCGGCAACCCTGGCGCGATCACGCTTTCGCCCGCAGACTCGCGCGCGGCCACGTCTTGATTGAGCGCCAGCAGAAAGGCGAGCGGATCGGCTTTGGCTTTCATGCCGTAGGCCGCGCGCACGGCCGCGTCCAAGTCATTCTGCGCGTCGCGCAGTGGATTCTTACCGGGTAGGTCGAGCGTGCGGTACAGGTCGCGCAGGCTCCATTGATTTTCGGTCATGACCCGGCGACGCAGCGCCCGTAAGGAGACCGCCGCGTCAGCGACGCCTCGCGCCTGCGCCGATGTCGGCGCTTGCGGCCAGGGGAAGGTGTCGAACACCGTGTCGGAGGTGTAGCGGAATCGCTCGGTGAGCGTCGAGCATTTTGCCGTGAACCACGCCCAGTGGATGCCAGATTGAAGGACGCCGAAGGAATAGTCGTCAGGGAAGGCGAAAACCGCGAGAGCATCACTCGGCCGAATCTGCGTACTAATGAACTCGAAAATCGGACGCTTCGTTACCCGGCCGCAGGAGATGTATCGCGTGAGGCCGCCTATCTTTTCGATCATTTCCCCTCGCGGATAGGAAAGCAGCCACCACTTATTCAGGAAATTCCGATGGTGATTGTTCACTTTCGCGTTCGGGTTGTCTTGCAGCACCTTGGCGTTTCGCTCCTCTTCTTCTTTCGCCGCTTCCTGTCGCTTTTGCATAACCGTCTTTTCAAGATGCAAGAATGGCTCATCATAGGCGCGAGAAGCAAGCACGTCGCGGCGATGAAAGTCGATGACGAACCGACCTGGCTGCGAATCCAAATTGCCGAGCATTTCGTCCGCTGTTAGGTAGGGAAACAGCACATCCTTGCACTTCGGTAAGCGCTTTAGCAAGCTCTGGGCGTCAGTAAGGTCGAGCAAGAATCCTTCATGTCCGTGCGTCTGACCCTGGAAACAGCCGCCGCACTCCATATTGACGCGAAGCCTGGTTGCGCTCGTCACGTCCATCACCGCCGATAGCGCGGAATTAATCACTTCAAGTTCCAGCACCTCAAAAGGACTGTCCCGATTATCGCCTTTCTGGAAGATGAGCTTTTTCAATCCCGCTTCCGCGCCCTTGATCCAGTTGACGATGGAAACGTGGACGGCCGCCTCGCCGCTCCAGACCGCGGTGGACACCGCCTCAGTAATCGTCCCGCCGTGGCCAACGATGTAATCCAGGCCGCCCTCACGCGAATAGTTCTGCCTGATTGTGTTCGTGCCCACCAACCCGGCGCGGTCGCCGGGCTTTAGTTCATCGTGGGCGCGCCGGAACCAGTAGACGCAGTAGTCCGCGCGACCGGGTACATCGGGATAGCGCGCCCGCACCTTCTGAACATAGTCCGGGCCAAGTTCCTGCTGCATCTTGTTCTTGGACTGATACGGCGGATTGCCAATAATCGCGTCCGCCGCGGGCCAAGCACAAAACAAAGCATCGTCGCAACGGATGTTTTCGTCCAGATTATCCAACGGCAGCTCGCGCTCCGTGAGGTCGAACGGTAGATGCTGTTCGCCGGTCGCCAGCCGTGTTTTGCATTCTTCCAGGGCCAGCTTCTTGCCGACCATGAGCGTGACCTTGGCCAACTCCACGGCGAATTGTTTGATATCCAGGCCGAAGAACTGGCTGGCGCTGACCAGCGACGTACCGCCGGCCAGCTCGCGCGTTCGGCCGCTGAAGTTGTCGTAAATCTTCTCCAGCAACTCCAATTCCAGACGTTTCAGCTCGCGGTAGGCGACATAGAGGAAGTTGCCGCTGCCGCAGGCCGGATCGAGGACGCGGAAACGGAGCATCGCCTGGCGCAGGTCGAGCAGGTCGCGGGCGGTCTTGGCGTCGGCGATGCGCTGCCGCCAGGGGCGAACGATGGTGGGCAGGACGACCTTCTGGATGTCGGCCTCGCTGGTGAAGTGGGCGCCGAAGGCGTGGCGCTCGCCCTCGCCCATGCTGCCTTCAAAGAGGGTGCCGAAGATGGCCGGCTTTACCATCGACCAATCTTCCTTGGCCGCTTCCTCCAAGTGCCATAGGTCGGTCACGTTCAACTCGACCGGCTCGACGACCTTGAACAGTCCGCCATTGAAGTATTGCACGTCCTGGAAACGACCGCCCTCGGCCGGCGTGGAGTTGGCCATCTGGCGGAACAGGCCGCCGATGAGGTCATAGGAGCTGCCGCCCTTCTTGCACTCGTCGAGCAACTCGCTGAACTTGCCGTGCGGCAACAGGTCAATGCTCTGGGCGAACAGGGCGAGGACGCATTGTAGGACGTAGTGCTGGGCCTTGTCGCGCGGCAACGGCTTGTCGGGCCGGCTGACGAGGCGGTTGAAGAGTTCGGCCATCTTATCGGCGGCCTTGCGCGTGACGGCCACCTGATTGTTCTTGAAGAGCGGCGTTTTCGGCGTGGGAAAGAGGAAGTTGAACGCCTCAAAGCGCCTGGGCAGGTCGTCGAGCCGGACGCGGTCGAGCGGCTCGTCGAGCTGAATGTTGAAATCGTAGATCCAAAATTCATCAAAATTGCACAGCAAAACGTACTTAGGGCGGTTGGGGACCAGGTAGAGCCAGTAGTCAAACGCTTGGCGATAATGGCGTTCGAGTTTCTCGCCGCGTTTCTTCATTTCCAGCAGAAGGAGCGGCCGCCAGAGGAGGTCGGCGAACCGTGTAGTCTTGCCCTTGTGAACGCGGTATTCGAGATTGCCGCCGGCCTCGAAGACGCCGGCGTGGCCGAACGCCTGGAAGAGCCGTTCACAGAAGATTTGCGCCTCGCCCTTTTCATCGCCCGTCAGGTGTTGACGGACGAAGGCGACGAACTCGCGGATCTTGACGACGGGATTGTCCATGAGGATGCCTTGCTGCACTGCACATCAATGGTTAACGACTGACTTTACCGCGGCGGCGGTCCTTGTGCAAGGAGCGACGCTCGACCGCAAGAAATAGGGGAAGCGCGTCGGGCGCTCAAAACCTTGGCGCGTTGGCGCAAGCCCCTAAAAAACCAAACGTGCCAACGACTTATGTTGCGCCAAGCCGCTGCGCCATATGGCGCAATGGCGCAACGGTTTGGCGCACAAGCGTGCCGGTCGCTGCCAGGTGGGTGGGACGTATATGTCGTCAACCCCCATTCGCATCGCTATAACGCCTTACGTGCGCCCCACACCGGAGGTTGTCGTCTGTGACACCCAAAGAAGTCCTGGCCCTCATCCGTGAAAAAGAAGTCCGCGCCGTCGATCTGCGCTTCATGGACTTCCCCGGCCTTTGGCAGCATTTCACCATCCCCGCCGAGGAACTCGACGAGCAAACCTTCGAGGAAGGCAAAGGCTTTAACGGTTCCAGCATCCGCGGCTGGCAGGCCATCAACGAGTCCGACATGCTCGTCAAGCCCGTGCCCGAGACCGCCTTCATCGACCCGTTCTGTAAAGATAAAACGCTGACGATCCTCTGCAATATCCACGATCCGCTCACGGGCGAGGAGTATACGCGCGACCCGCGCAACGTGGCTCGCAAGGCCGACAACTATATGAAGTCCACCGGCATCGCCGACGCGGCCTTCTTCGGCCCCGAGGTCGAGTTTTTCGTCTTCGACGACGTTCGCTACGACCAGACGCAGCACTCCGGCTATTATTTTCTCGACAGCGTCGAAGGCGCCTGGAACACCGGCCGCGTGGAGAATCCTAATCTCGCCTATAAGCTCCGTTATAAGGAGGGATATTTTCCCTGCCCGCCGTCCGACGCTTTGAACGATTTGCGCTCTGAAATGATGCTGGCCATGCTCGAATGCGGCCTCAAGGTCAAGGCCCATCATCACGAAGTCGCGTCTGGCGGCCAGGGCCAGATCGACATGCGTTACGCCCCGATCGTCGAGATGGCCGACAATGTGCTGAAATACAAATACATCGTCAAAAACGTCGCCCGCAAGGCCGGCAAGACGGCCACGTTCATGCCCAAGCCGATCTTTCTTGACAACGGCTCGGGAATGCACGTCCATACCTCGCTGTGGCGCAACGGCGAAAACCTGTTCGCCGGCTCCGGCTACGCCGGTCTGTCCGAAACGGCCTTGTACGCCATCGGCGGTCTGCTCCGTCACGCCCCCGCTTTGTGCGCTTTCACCAACCCGACCACCAACAGCTACAAACGGCTCGTGCCCGGCTACGAGGCGCCCGTCAACCTCGCCTATAGCCGGCGCAACCGCTCCGCCGCCATCCGCATTCCCGTCTATTCGCCGCACCGCAAGGCCAAACGCCTTGAATACCGTTTGCCGGACGGCTCCAGCAATCCGTACCTCGCCTTCGCGGCGATCCTCATGGCCATGCTCGACGGCGTCAAGAACAAGACGCGCCCCGGCGAGCCGCTCGATAAGGATATTTACGATCTGGAACCGGAAGAATTGGTTAAGGTGCCCAAGACACCTACGTCGCTTGAGGAGGCGTTGGGGTGCTTGGAGAAGGACCAGGAGTTTTTGCTTCAGGGCGACGTCTTCACCGAGGACGTTATCAGCACCTGGATTTGGTACAAGCGCGAAAAGGAGGTCGAGGCGATCCGGCTGCGACCGCATCCTTATGAGTTCGCGCTTTATTACGATATTTGAGTCGCACGCAGCTTCTACAAGCCCTGAGCGCGAGCGAGGGGTGTTTCGCCCCACCCCTCGCTCGCGCTCAGGGCTTGTAGAAACGATCTCTCTTGATCGAATTCTCGATTCGGTGTAATCTCCCCTCCTAACATCAGGTTGCTCACTCGTCTGCCTTGCTCTCCTGAACAGCGCATTTCGTGAAAGGCTGGCGCCAATGGCATTACCTCGCGGCCGCATGGTGTCCATGTCGCCTAGCCGACGCCTCGTCGTCGATCTCATGCACTTCAGCCTTAAGGTGCCGTGCGTCACTATGGAACGGCGAATGAACCTGGCGCGCCTGGTCGAGGCTCGCCAAGCTTGCAGCCCGCGCCCGAGTTGGACCGCCCTTTTCATAAAAGCGTCCGCCCTCGTCGCCAGCAAAGTTCCAGAAATGCGGCAGTCCTTCATGCCTCTTCCCTGGCCGCATTTTTACGAACATGATAAAAACATCGCCACCATCCCCGTCGAGCGTCAGTGGGGCGATGAGAAAGTCGTGCTGTTGGCGCGCGTCCGCAGTCCGGAGAATCGCTCGCTCGGCCAAATCGACGCCATTCTCAGCGGCTACAAGGACGGGCCGATGGAAAAAATCCGCTCGTTTCGCCGCGACCTACGCGTGGCCATGCTGCCTGGACCGATTCGTCGGCTGCTTATGTGGGCGACGCTCTATTTGATTGGGCGCCAACGGTCTCACAATTTCGGCACTTTCAGCGTCGCTTCCGTGGCAGCCCACGGCGCCGGGATGCTGCACATTGTCCCTTTTCTGACCTCCACGCTGCACTATGGTCTTCTCGACGACAAGGGATGCCTGGACATGCGTTTGACGATCGACCATCGCGTCCTGGACGGGGCCGCGGCCGCGCGCGTGTTGGTCGCGCTGGAAAGCGTACTTGCAAATGAGATTTTGGACGAGGTGCAGTCTTTACGCTTCGTCCGAAAGGCGGCATAAATAGTCCTATAAGTCCTATGAGTCCCATGAGT
>DHJA01000069.1:17615-27993 GCA_002404095.1 Planctomycetaceae bacterium UBA4732
GAAGGCCGAAGTCCTTCTTGCCGATGCCGTGGTACGGCTCCCAGTAGCTGATCCACAGCGGATCGAGGGCCGCCGGGTCGAACTCGGCCGAGGCGGCCTTGTCCGGGCAGACCGAAGCGGGGTGCGAAGCGTTGATTGTGAAGGCGCCGTGCAGGCAGAACTTGCCGGCCTTCACGGCGGCGCTGACCGGCCCATTATGGCAGTTCAGCGACAGATTCTCACAGCCGGCCACCGCATGATCTGGGGCGCAGACGTTCAACGTCTCAAGTCCTTCGCCCGAGATCGTGGCGCAGCCATTGGCTTCCTCGGACGAGCCTTTGCCGCCGCCGCGAAGCACGCCGATGACGCGGGCCTCCATCGTCAGCTTGCACGCCTTGACGTCCTTGGAATCCCAGCTCACCTCCATCACCTGGTTCAGGTCGAAGCACAGTTGGGCGAAGGAATTCTTGAACGGATGACCGCCGGCCACCGCCACGCCTGTCATCGTGACGACCAGGACGTCGGGCGTCGGTTGTTGGACGTCGATGTAACCGCCGCCGGTGTGGGTGAAGCCCACGCGCGTCGGCGTGATGTGGGCGTGGCGTTCGTCGAGCTGGATCGACACCGGCGGAGTCGCGGCCGGCGCCTGCTGCACGGTGATCGTCACGGGCGTACCGGGCGCCACATTGGTCGGCCCGTCCTTGGCCATCAGCGGCAGCGGCAGCAGCACCGCGCCGAGCAATCCTGCGAAAACTTTACGCATTACCATTACTGGGTACTCCATTCCTTGGCGAAACTTCAGATCCTTCCTGGCCGCATTCCTTGCGGGAGAGTCGTCGGGACCGCGGCGACGGGTTCCCTCTTCGGGGACTGATTGAGAGAGCTACGAGCTTCTACTCAATGGCTTCATTGGCGAGGCGGGCGGGGAGACCCCGCCCCTACCAGCGCAGAATCAAATCGCAGGCTACGCTGAGCTGATCGTGCTGCGGGTCGTGGTTGCTGTTGAACGGCCGCGAATCGCCGTTGTAGTCGTAGCGGATTTCCGGGCGAAGCCAGATGTCGTAACGCGGCTTGAACGTCACGCCGACGGTGGCTTCGTTGTACAAACCCTTGAACCCAGTGCGCAAGCCTTCTTCGTCGTCGAACATTTCAAACCGCGCGTTCGCGGTCAGGCGAGGCGAAAGCGTGTAGCTCAGGTAGTGGGCCGCCCCGTACCATATGGCGTTCTTTAAGCCGCTGGGGAGAACGCCTTGCACGTTCGTTTCGTAGCCGAAGTTCGCGTCCAATGTGTACTTCAGCACGGGGTTGAAATTGTGGGTGAAAACGAGATCGACCAAGTTGACGTTGTTCTGGCCCGGGGAGTTAAGCACTCCGTAGGGGTGCCGGTAGTCAAAACGGCCGGAGTCGATGACCACCGATAGTAAGGCGGTGTTGCGGCCGCCGCCCGGTTGGGTCCACGCCAAGGCGCCGACGTAAGTGGGCTGGGCGCCATAGAGTTGGGCGATATCTTCGCCCATCACTAGACGGTTTTCAACGGACCACTCATCGCTCAGCTTGAGGTTGGCCTGGAGGCCTGTGAAGGTGAACGGACCGCCGTAGTAGAAGATATAGGTGTGAGAGAACAGGGGGTTGTAGACCTTGTCTTCCGTCTCGGCGAAGAACGGCACGGCGTTCTTGCCGATCTTCACGTCCAAACCGCGGCCGATCGTTGGGAAAAACCCCTCGACATAGGCGTGAAACAGGTCAACGGGGTAGTTGTACTCCGTAAAGTCTCCCACACCCACCTGATGGTCGAACAGGCCGCGGGAGGGAGTATACCGGGCGTCGGCGCCGGGCATAATCCAGGCCGTGTGAAAGCCAAACGTCGGATCAAGGGTGCCGGTGGTCACGACGGTGCGCTCGAACACCAACCAATTCTGATTGACTTCAAAGGCGTTGGTCGGACTTTGAGCCACTATTGGCCACTGGCCGCGGCTGCGGCCCAAACTGCGGGCCGCGGTGTACGAGCCTTCCGTCCAACCGTAGATGTTCAGCCGGTTGCCGACTAGCTCGTTACCTTCCCAGGTGCCCTGCACGGATTTCATGAACAGGTATTCGGGCGCCGGCGCGGCGGCCGCGGCCGCGGTCGGCGCCGCGGGCGGCTTTGGCGGAGGCGTCGGCAACAACGGAGCCGTAATCGTCGTGGGCGCCGGAGGTTGTTGTTCGGCCGTCAGGGGCGGCGGATCTACCGCGAAGGCGTTTAGATCCAATGTTCGCAACGACGGCGGGGCCGGCGCGATGTCGGGAAGGTTGGCGCCCGGCTGGCCCAGCGCCAGGGCGGCGGTCAGAAATACTGGAGTCCACATGGCGGCCTCGTATTGGGCAAAGACTTCGGGGCGGACAGTTCCGTTACCGGGGCGTGATGCAAGGCCAGGCAGGAGAGAGAGGACGACTTACAAAGCCGCCATGCCGGGTCGCGGGAGAGCCTTCACACAACTCTCATTCGGCAAGACGGGAAGAGAGGGTACACAAGGAAAAGGCTATATTGTCCATATTTCCATTGCGACCGCGCAAACTCTTCCTTGGAGATAACGCGGGCAAACGGTAGGACCATCCAGATCAGGCGAGCCGTAACCCTAAACGAATCCGTGCTGACAATCGCAGCATAATCCTGCCCGTTCTCCAAGCAGTAAGAGTTAGCACGTCTCCACCGTCCTACCGGGGAGCGTCGGCACGGATGTCCTAAAACTTGAAGAAATGATGACTTAGAGCAAGTAACCTGCCATTGTGAAGAAGCCGGCACGTCATTTGCCAAGAGGGAGAATCGTTCCATAAGAGGCGTTTGACGGCCGCGCTCGGGAAGAGGCGAAGCGATAGCGCCGCGTCTATTCTCCCGCCGACGGTTTGCCATCGCGCTCCCAATCATCGTCGGACCACGAACACGCGGGTGTTCGTCTCTCCTCCTTGGTTTTTTTCTGAAACGAGGTGTCCCTTGGCTTCCGAAGCTCCGAAAATGAAGGCGACGCTTGGCCTCACCGGGCTGACCGTCAACGCCATGGCGCTCATCGCGCCAGGCGCGTTCCTCTGGCTGACCTACCAGATCCAATCCGCCTACGGCGCGCCGATGGCCGGCTCCGACATCTGGTTCGGCATTGTGGCCGCTTTGCTGCTCTGCATGGCCACCGCCATCTCCTACGCGGAGTTGGCCAAGCTCTACCCTGGCGCCGGGTCGTCGTACTTCTTCACCGAACAAGCCTTCCTCAGCAAGACTCACGCTTACAAGTTCGCCCGCATCGCCAAGTTCATCATCGGATGGGCCAGTCACCTTTACTACTGGATCTATCCGGGCCTGATGGTCGGCGTGACGGCCCTCGTTGTCGGCTACATGGCCGGAGACCTCTTCCCGCAGTGGGGCTTCAATTCCGGCGTCGCCAGCCCACTGCTGATGATCATGTTTTGCTTCGTATTCGCCATCGGCGTCGGCTATATCGCCTACCGCGGCGCCAACGCCTCAACGGGTATCAACCTCGCGGTCAATGTTGTGCAGATCAGCGCCTTACTGATCTTCGCCGTCATCGCCGTGGGTTACCGTGCCAGCCACCCCGACGGCTCGAACGGCTGGACGCTCGACCCCGACGGCACACCGACCAAGTACGCCCTCGCCACCTTCGCGGCCGGCGCCGACGGAAACGTCGGGACGTTTAAGGCCGAGTCGGACGGAACGGTCAATCAGTACGTGACGGAAGTGGGCGACGACGGCAACTCGAAGAAGGACGACAAGGGCGCTTACATCTTCAAAAAGGACAACAAAGGCAACCTCATTCCGGCCCTGACTTACAAAGTCGAGGTAGATGAAAAAGGCTATCCGAAGGTGGACGCCGAGAAGAAAAACTACCTCTTCGCCAAGGAAAAGGATGGCAAACTCATCCCGGCTGACACCTACAAGACGGAAGTAGACGAGAAGGGCAACGCCAAGAAGGACGACGCGGGCAACCCGATCTTTGTTAAGGACAAAGATGGAAAATACATCGTGGATGCCAAAGGGGCGAACCTTCCCTCCGACCAGCAAAATCCGGCTGACGGTCCGCAGTATTTCCCCGACGAGAAAGGCGTGTACGCCGTTGACGCCTCCAGCGCGGGCAAGCCGCTGGCCATCGCCATCCCCGACAAGCCCGCGGAGGGCCAGAGCAAGGCGGACTTCGACAAGCTTGTGACGACCTTGACCAAGGAAAAGGAGGAGTCTAACTACTTCCTCGCGGCCGACGACAAAGGACAACCGATTGCGTCGGACAAGGGCCATCCCTCCTCGCTACTCAAGCTGGATTACTCGCAAGCGGTCACGGACGATCCGTATCACCCGCTGCTGCCTAAAGCGCGGAACTTCTTCTCAGACGCGGGAGACGTGGTTAAGCCGCACGGCATCAGCTACATCTTCATTCAGGCGTGCATCGCCATCTTGATCCTGGTCGGTTTTGAGTCCGTGACCTCAATGGGCGAAGAGGCTAAGAACCCCAAGAAACATATTCCTTGGGCCATCATCCTCTCGCTCGCCATCCAGGGCGGCATTTGCTACCTAATCGAGTATTTCGCGGCGGGCTACTTTCTTAATCCTGGCTACACAATGACTACCGCCGCTAGCGCCACGGCGCCAATCGGCGACATGATGAAGCTGACTGGCGCGTGGTTGTTCGGCAGCGCGGCAGGCGGCGAGTGGTTCATGCGGATCGAGGCGCTAACCGTGTTCTTGGCCCTCATCGGCACGACGTTGGCCTGCCTCAACACCGGCGCCCGCGTCACCTACGCCATGGGCCGCGACGACGAAGTGCCCTCGCACTTCGGCATGTTGCATGGCAGCAACCTGACGCCGCACCGGGCCATCTTCACACTCATCGGCATATCGATCGTGGTCGGCATCGTGACGGTACTGTTCTACCTGTGCGGGCCTTCCGCCAACGCGGCCAACGACGCGACGATGGATACGCTGAAGGGCAACGTCTGGTATCCCAGTTTCTTGATGTTCAAGTCGAGCGTGGGCCAGTACATTCCCAACAGCCTGATCGTCGTCACGCTGGTGAGCAATTTCGGTACATTCCTTCTGTACATGCTTACCTGCTATACGGCGATCGTCGCTTTCCGCGAACACCAAATGTTCAATGGCTTCAAACACCTGGTAGTCCCGGTGTTCGGCCTTCTGGCCAACCTCGCCTGCATGTTGTTCTACCTGATCGGTCCCTGGATGGTGGCCGGCATGAGTAAGGTAGAACCTTATACCGCCTTGGGCTTCGTCGCCCTATGGGGTCTATACGGCTGGTTCTACTTCACGTCCTCCAGCAAGGCCAAAGGCAAGTCGATGTTGCTGACTTCCCCCTCGTCGCCCGCGGCTGGGGGCGGAAAGGAGGCGGCATACACCACGAACTAACCACCGTCGCCTGGCTTGCTCGCCCCTCAGTCCAGGCGGCCGCCCCAGCGGCCGTCTGGACGGTTTCCGTTGGCGAACGGTTTTCCCCCCATAAGATAAGGCAAGACAACGGTGGTCACTCAACTACATGCGGGTGCGGAAGCGACCATTCGTCAGCCGGGCGCGGCAAGCCGGCGACGGATGCGCCTGGGGGGAGGGATGGACGTCACTTACGGACAGCTCTCCTCACAAGGGCCGGTGCGCTCCAACAATGAA
This sequence comes from Planctomycetaceae bacterium UBA4732, assembly GCA_002404095.1. GTDB lineage: Bacteria > Planctomycetota > Planctomycetia > Gemmatales > Gemmataceae > UBA4732. Next base: position 23,248 of record DHJA01000069.1, read on the forward strand.
GACTATCTCGGCTGCCACTTGCCTGCGGACGCCCAGGATGCGCGAAACCGCGGCGCCTTGGCCGTCCTCGCCGACGGCATGGGCGGTCAGGAGGCCGGCGAGGTTGCCAGCCGTCTCGCCGTCGAAGCGGCTCTGCAAAAGTTCCGCGACGCCAGAGCCGGCGCCTCGCCCAATCAACTTATCGGCCAGATGTTCGCCGCCGCCAACCAGGCCGTCTACGACGAAGGCAATAAGCTCGGCGAACAGCGGCGCATGGGCACCACGCTTACCATCGCCCTCTTTCGCAACAGCGAGGTGACGATTGGCCACGTCGGCGATTGCCGGACGTATTTGATCCAAAATGGGCAAATCCGTCGGCTGACCAGCGACCATTCCTACGTCAGCGTCCAAGTAAAACTCGGCCTGATCTCCGAACAAGACGCGCTGCAAAGTCCCATGCGCTCCGTGCTGACGCGCAGCATTGGCAAAGACCCGGTGGTGCAGGTGGATTACACGACCGCCGTAGTCGGCCGTGGCGACTTCGTGATGCAATGCTGCGACGGCGTGTATTGCTACATTACGGAGAATGATATTCTCGAAGCCGTCGCGCACGCGCCGCCCGCTGAGGCTTGCCAACATCTCGCGGACCTGGCGATCAAGCGCGGCACGGACGACAATGTGTCGGTCCAAATTGTCCAAGTGGAGCGCGTGGAGCAGCTGAGCTATTACCGCGGCGCCCCGGTCTATCAGGAGAGCCTGGACCCCACCATGAGCCATGAAGTGCAGATCGGCGAAGTCCTCGATGGCCGTTTCCGCGTCGTGGACGTAATCGCCCGCAGCGGCATGGCCTCGATCTACAAGGCCAACGACCTACAAACCGGCAAGCGCGTCGCCGTCAAGGTGCCCGGAATGCAGTTCGAGAGCGACCCTGGTTTCTTCACTCGCTTTCAGCGCGAGGAGGAGATCGGCCGGCTCCTTGACCACCCGTACATCCTGCACATCGTCCCGATGGAGAAGAAGAGCCGGCCGTACATGGCGATGGAACTGCTGGAAGGCCAGACGCTGCGACAGCTAATGCGCAGCGTGCCGCGGATGCCAGTGGCCGACGCTTTGAAGATCACGAGCCGGCTGTGCGAAGCTCTTGATTACATGCACAAAAAGAACATTATTCATCGAGATTTGAAGCCGGAAAACGTGATGATCTGCGAGGACGGCACGCTGCGCATCATGGATTTCGGGATCGCCAAGGCGGCGGGGATGCGGCGGCTGACGTTTAGCGGTTTTTCGCCGGTGATGGGCACACCCGACTACATGGCGCCGGAACAGGTCAAGGGCAAGCGCGGCGACGAGCGCACCGACCTCTACAGCCTGGGCGCGATGCTCTACGAAATGGTCACGGGCGTAGTTCCCTTTGAAGGGGCGAATCCGTACATCATTATGAATTCCCGCGTCACCGGCGATCCGGTCGCCCCGCGCAAGGTTCACGCGGAAATCCCCGCCGAAGTGGAAGAGATTACCCTGCACGCGATGGAACGCAACCCCGCCGAGCGCTATCCGTCGGCCGCCGCCATGAAAGCGGAGGTAGACGATCCGGACAAGGTGGAATTGACCGGCCGATGCGACCGTCTGCAACCGCCTTCGCTATCGCGGACCAATTGGGCGACGGTGCGGCTGGTGGTGATCTCGGCGATGGTTCCGGTGGTGATATTGGGCGGGGCGTTGCTGTATTTGCATTTTTGGCCGTTGAAGTGATCCTCGTTCCCACGCTCTGCGTGGGAACGCACGCTGGGACGCTCTGCGTCCCGTCCCGCGAGAACACCAGACGCGACGCAGAGCGTCGCACCCTTGCGTTCCCACGCAGAGCGTGGGAACGAGGAGGAGACGGTACAAGGGAAACGACGGATGAGCGTAGGTCAGGCGCCAAACCGACGATATACGACCTTGAAGCGCGGCGCCGTCGTCTTCCTGGCCGCTCTGACGTTGGGCCTGGCGTATCCATCTATCGGCCGTGCGGCCACGGCCGGCGAGGCCGATTCATCCGGCGTCAACTTGGAATGGACGCTCCTGGCCGGCTTCCTTGTCTTCTTCATGCAAGTCGGTTTCGCCATGCTCGAAACCGGCATGGTCCGCGTCAAGAATGTAACGCATACAATGGCGATGAACATTGTCGTTTTTGCCGCCGGCACGTTGGGCTTCTGGCTGTGTGGCTACGCGATTCAGTCGGGCTTTCGGTGGGAGTTGCTGTGTCTGCGCGGCAACCCGGCGCCGGCCGTGCTGGCCTTATTCTTTTTCCATTTGATGTACATGGATACGGCGGCCACCATACCGACCGGGGCGATGGCCGAGCGCTGGCGGTTCCTGCCGTTCGTAATCTTCGCGCTGTTTATGAGCATGATTCTTTACCCGGTATACGCTCAATGGGTCTGGGATCACGAACACGGCTGGCTGGCGCGCCTTGGCGTAACGATGGGCCTCGGCCATGGCCACGTCGATTTCGCCGGCTCCTCCGTCGTCCATATGGTCGGAGGCGGCGCGGCTTTGGTGGGCGCCTACCTGATTGGGCCGCGTCTCGGCAAGTTCCGGCACGACGGCCGAACCAACCCGCTGCCCGCCCATAACGTACCGATGTATATGGCGGGCGCGCTGATCCTGACTTTCGGCTGGTTCGGCTTCAACACCGGCGCCGCGCTCATGGTGGGCGATGCCGTGAGCGCCCGCGTGGCGGTCAACACCATTTTGGCCTGCGCCGCCGGCGCTTTCGCCTCAATGACCTATACCTGGATTCTGTACAAGAAGCCCGACGCCAGTTTCCTTTGCAACGGCGCCCTGGCGGGCCTTGTGGCGATCACCGCCGGCTGCGCCTACGTCGTCCCGACCGCAGCCGTCCTGATCGGTGCGGCGGCCGGCATCCTCGTGATCGGTAGCTGCCTGACGGTCGAGCGCGTGTTGAAGATCGACGACCCCGTCGGCGCGATCAGCGTTCACGGCGTCAACGGCGCCTGGGGCGTACTGGCGTTGGGCCTATTCGCCGACGGTACGCAGGGCGACGGCCTCAACGGCGTGCCCGGCGGCGTGGCGGGATTGTTTTACGGCAACCCTTCGCAGCTCGCGGCGGAAGCAATCGGCCTGTCCGCAAACCTCCTCTGGGTGTTGCCGGTCACGCTGGTCTTCTTTTTAATTACCAAGCGGCTGGTCGGGTTGCGCGTGATGCCGATGGTGGAGTTGCAAGGTCTGGACGTCCCGGAATTGGGCACGGTGGGATACCAGATTGAAGACCCCAAGTTCTCGGAGAATCGCTACCGCTACGCCGACCCGCGCCCGGCCAGCGTACCGCCCAACCTGGGCAAAGTGTTCACGATTCAGGTCGAGGGCATCGACCTGGATGTAATGCGGAAGATCTGGTCGGACCATTGCCAGATCGGCGATAGACCGCCCATGTCCGAGTTCAAGGCCGTCTATCCGTACATGACGACCGTGCGCGAGAATCGATTCCGGTTTCGAGGAGGGGAACCGGAGACGGTGCGCACGAGCCTGGAACGACTGTTCCAGGAAGGGGCACGGGGAAGCCCCGTGAAGGCGCGCGTTGAAGAGGCGCCATAGCCTATCTTATAAGTCTTATAAGTCCTATAGGATCTATAGGACTCATAAGACCTATAGGACTTATGTAGAGAGATTATTGTGACAAGTCGCTCACTCTATTACGAAGGCATCCCATGAGTTCAAAGATCCGCCAAGACGCCATCCGGACGATTTCGACGACCCAGCACAAATTGGATCACGTCGATTTCAAGAAAACGCACCTCAAGGAACTGTTCGGCGCCGACGTCTTCAATGAGACCGTCCAGCACGAGCGGCTGCCCAAGGCCGTCTTCAAGGCGCTGCAGAAGACCATCAAGCACGGCGCTCCACTCGACCCGACCGTGGCTGACGCCGTCGCCGCCGCCATGAAGGACTGGGCCATCGAGAAGGGCGCCACCCACTTCACCCACCAGTTCCAGCCCATGACCGGGCTGACGGCCGAGAAGCACGACAGCTTCCTCCAGCCGAGCGGCGACGGCAAGGCCGTCCTCGAGTTTTCCGGCAAGGAACTGGTAAAGGGCGAGCCGGACGCTTCGTCGTTCCCCTCCGGCGGAATCCGCGCCACCTTCGAGGCACGCGGCTACACCGCCTGGGATCCCACCAGCCCCGCCTACATCTTTGAAGGCCCCAACGGCGCCACCCTCGTTATTCCCACCGCCTTCGTGTCGTGGACCGGCGAAGCGCTGGACAAGAAGACGCCGCTGCTGCGCTCGATGGAGGCCCTCTCGAAGCAGGCGATCCGTGTGCTGCGGCTGTTCGGCAACACGACCGCCCAGCACGTCTTCACGACGGCCGGCCCCGAGCAAGAATACTTCCTCATCGACAAGTCCTTCTACTTCGCTCGGCCCGACCTGATCAACGCCGGCCGCACCCTCTTCGGCTGTCCGCCGCCTAAGGGCCAGGAGCTGGAGGATCAATACTTCGGCGCCATCCCCGAGCGCGTCATCGCTTGCATGGCCGATTGCGAGGCCGAGCTGTTCAAGCTGGGCGTTCCCGTCAAGACCCGGCACAACGAAGTGGCGCCGAGCCAGTATGAACTGGCGCCTATTTTCGAGAACGCCAACCTCGCCACCGACCACCAGATGCTGACGATGGAGGTCATGCGCCGCACCGCCCCTAAGTACGATCTTGTGACTCTGTTTCACGAGAAGCCGTTCGCCGGCATCAACGGCTCCGGCAAGCACAACA
>DHJA01000201.1:0-583 GCA_002404095.1 Planctomycetaceae bacterium UBA4732
GGCTGGGAGATGTGTATAAGAGACAGCCTCCGGGGGCTTCCCCCCTCGGCTCGCCTCAAACCGCCGGCAGTCCCAACGCCTGCCGCTTCTCCGCGATGAACTGAACGTGATGCGTGATGTGCTTTCCCGCCATCGTTAGGAACCGTTCCAGCGTCAACGGCCCGCGCTCGTTGTGGACGCCGACGCGCTGCAACGCTTCCTCCGTCTGCTTGCGCAGGATACGCGCCATCTGCGAGCGCGTATGCTCGATTATCGCCAGTTCTTCTCCCAAATCGCGGTCGTGGTAAGCCAAGGTGGCGGCGAAACGGTTCTCGTCGGCGCCGATTAGCTGGGGCTTGTCCTCGGCGATAATGCTTTTCATGCGCGTGGCGAGGATGGGATCGAAGTCGGCGAGGTGGGCCACGACTTCGAGCGTACTCCACTTGCCGGCCACGGGGCGCGCCAGCAGTTGTTCCCGGCTCATGCCGGTGACGGCCTGGCGCAGGACGGCGGGGCCGGCCAGGTAGTCGTCGATAAGTTGCGTCAGGTTCGCCATGATGCGGTCTCCAGGTGCATGATACATTTGGCGAGCGGGGGGCGTAAG
>DHJA01000201.1:692-7786 GCA_002404095.1 Planctomycetaceae bacterium UBA4732
GGCGAGCGGGGGGCGTAAGCCCCCTGATTCTTCCTGTTGTCGCTGACAGGATGCGGAATCAGGGGGCTTACGCCCCCCGCTCGCCATATGGAGATACGCCGCCGTCAACCCGCTTTGCGTTCAAGGCGTTCGCGCAGCACCGCCAACTGACGCCGACGGTGCGCCTCCGGGGCGTGCGGGTCGAACTCGGCGCCATCGCCGATTAGCTGCTTCAGTAGCTCAAACGCAACCAACCGCAGTTCCACGTCGCGGCGCTCCAGCGCTCCTAAAAGGTGAGGGATTGCCTCATCGCCGCGCTGCAAAAGCTCGAATGCGGCCACCGCCCGCTCGGTCGTCTTGAGCTGCTCGATCAGGCCGCGGATTTCCTCCTGCTCCACCATGGGATGAACGGCCTCGCGCTTCGGCGCCGGCGCGGCTTGGATGGGGGCCGACAAAGGCGCCGGTTGTGGCGGCAAGCCGTGAACCGCCTCGTTGGCGTAGTTCGAGCCGAGATATTCCTTGATAACCGTAGCGTCGCTGACGATCTGCTGCGGTGTGCCGTGCATCAACACTTTGCCGCTCTGCACGACGTAAATACGATCCGTCACGGCTAAAATTTCGCGCACCTGATGGTCGGTGACAAGGATGCCGATGCCCTGACTTTTGAGGCTGCGGATGATCTGTTGGATGTCGGCCACCGTCTGCGGGTCGATGCCGGCGAACGGCTCGTCAAGGAGGATGACAAGCGGATCGCACACCAGGCAACGGGCGATTTCCAGCCGCCGCGTCTCGCCGCCGGACAGCCGGGAAGCGTTGTTCTTGCGGAGATGGCTGAGGCCGAAGCGCTCCAGCATTTCGTCGGTCTTTTTATAACGCTCGGCGCGCGTCAGTTTACGGCCGAGACTGCGATAGGAATGCAAGACTTCTAAGATGGCTAGGATATTTTGTTCGACGGTGAGCTTGCGGAAGACGCTGGTTTGTTGCGGCAGGTAGCCGAGGCCGAGGCGGGCGCGGCGGAACATCGGCAGTTGGGCCACGTCATGGCCGTTGAAGAGAACGGTGCCGGCATAGGGCGTAACCTGGCCGGTAATCATGCGAAAGCTGGTGGTCTTGCCGGCGCCGTTCGGCCCGAGCAGGCCGACGATCTCGCCGACGTCCACCTCGAAGCTAACGCCGTCCACGACCTTACGGCCGCGGTAGAACTTGATTAGGCCGCGCGTCTCCAAAATGGCCATTGTTGGTCCTCCATGACCGAGAGGTTTAGCCGCGACGACGGAATGTGCAGCATCTTGCGATACTTCGTCACCGTGCGGCGGGCGACCGGATAATCGGCCTCCTGCAACTTGCTGACGAGATCCTCGTCCGACAGCGGACTGGATTTGTCTTCCTTGTCGATGATCTCCAACAGCTTTTGCTTGATCGTCTCCCAGGCGACTTCCTCGCCGGTCGAAGTTTGCGTACCGCCGCCGAAGAAGCGCTTCAACGGAAAGACGCCGCGCGGCGTCTGCACCCACTTGTCGTCTACCGCCCGGCTCACCGTCGTCACATGGACGCCTACCTGATCGGCGATTTGTTGCATCTTCAATGGCTCAATATGCTCCGGCCCCTTGTCCAGAAACGCCCGCTGGTGCTTGATAATCGCTTTCGTCACCTTTTCCAGTGTGCTGCGCCGCTGCTCGATCGATTCTTGCAACCACGTCGCCGACTGGATCTTGCGCTTGAGGTATTCCTTTGTCTTGGGGTCGGCCCCCTTCTCGCGCAGCAGGTCGATGTAACGCCGGCTGATGTAGATGTTGGGCAGCCAATCGTCGAGAAGCCGTACCGTGTACTCACCGTCCTCGTTGCGCTCAACGAGGATGTCGGGCACGACGTAATGGGCCTGCTCCGGGTTGAACTGAGAACCGGGCCGTAGATTGAGATGACGCAGACCTTCAATGGCCTCTTTGATGACGTTCAAGTCGAAGCCGGTGCGTTTTTGGATGGCGGGCAGCCGATTGTGCGCCATGTCCTCCAGATGATTGAGGATCAGCACGCGCAATATGTCGCGGTGGGCGATGTCCGGCGTCAGCTGCAACAGCAGACATTCACGCGAATCGCGGGCGCCGATGCCCGGCGGGTCCAGCTTCTGGACGATGTGCAGCGCCTCCTCGACCTGGGCCGGCGTTACGCCGTGGTCATAGCTCAGAGCCAACTCCTCCATCGACGGGCAGCGGCGATGGTGGTCGGGACCGGCCTCGTTCGGTACGCTCAGGAAGCCGTTGTCGTCCACATGGGCGATGACGTAGCGGACGAGCTTGGCCTGGTCGGGCGGCATGTCGAGAAAGCCGATCTGTTCGGCGAGATACTCTTGCAGCGACTGCGACCGGCACGCCATGTTCTGCATGGCGTCGTGTTTCTTGTCGCCCTCGTCGTCCATGCCGTTGCGCGACGGACGATGCTCCTCGTTGAAGCGGTCTTCCCAATCGCTCAGCGCGTCCAGACGGTCGAAGTCCAGTTCGTTGGAGTTGCTTTCGTCGATGACGAGTTCGCCGGCGCCTGGGTCGCGCGTATCTTCCAATTCAGCCGTCTGCGAGGGGTCGAAGTCGTCTTCACCGTCGGCGGCCGGGGGTTGCTGCTCGTCGGAGGAATCGCGCAGTTCGAGGACAGGATTTTCCTGTAATTCTTGAAGGATGCGTTCCTGAAGCGCCATGATCGGCAGTTGCAGGATTTCCATGGATTGGATCATGCGCGGAGCCAGAATCATGTTCTGGCTCATCTTCTGCGCCATGATCGGCGACATGGACATGCTCATCGTAACGTCCTCTCCCGTGGGGCAGGTTTTTAACCTGCCTCATTTCAAAACGTCCGCCGACCTTCCAGGGCGTCGGCGAGCATCTGGCTATTGGCGAACTCCAACCCCGAGCCGGAAGGCAAACCTCGTGCCAATCGCGTGACGCGCACCCCAGTCGCGGCCAACTCGCTGGCCAGGTACAGCGCCGTACCATCGCCTTCCAGGGTAGGATTTGTCGCCATAATGACTTCCCGCACGCCGCCGGCGCGGACGCGCTGTAGAAGTTTGTCGATGGTCAGCTGTTCGGCGCCGATGCCGTCCAGAGGCGCCAACCGTCCGTGAAGGACGTGGTAGAGTCCGCGATAGGTGGCGGATCGTTCCAGGGCAAACAAGTCACGCGGCTGTTCGACCACGCACAGCACCGACGCATCGCGCCGCGGGTCGGCGCAGAGGACGCACAGGTCGCCCTCGGTCAGGTTGCAGCACTGCCGACAGGGCCGAATCTCGTCCTTGACGGCCCGCAAGGCGTCGGCCAGAGCCAGCACGTCGGAGCGCTTGGCGCCGAGCAGGAAGTGCGTCAGGCGTTCGGCCGTCTTGGGTCCGATGCCCGGCAGCTTTCCTAGTTCGCGCATCAAACCGCCGATGGCTCCGACCGGCTCCGTGTCCACGACGACGACTCCTCCCGGCGAATGGCCCCTACATACCGGGCCGTCGCCTCGATTACCAGAGCATTGATAGGTGGCACGGGCTTCCAGCCCGTGCGGTTCCCACGCACACCGTCCGGTTCCCACGCACGGGCTAGAAGCCCGTGCCACGCGACCGATTGACCTTGCACTAGGTCAGCCCAGGCATACCGGGCAAACCCATGCCCGGCGGCAGTCCAAGGTTGGACGCCATCTTGGCGGTCTCGTCGGCGATCTGCTGGCGCACCTTGGCGATGGCCTGGTTGGTGGCGCCGCGGATGAGGTCTTCGAGCATTTCGCGGTCGCCAAGCTTCATGATTTCTTCGCTTATCACGCAGGCTGTAACGTCCAACCGGCCGTTGACGCGGACCTTGACCATGCCGGCGCCGGCATCGCCCTCAGCGGTCAGCTGCGGCAGGCGTTGCTGGAGTTTTTCCATTTCCTCCCGGATGCGGGGCATTTGTCCCATCATGCCGGCGAGTTGACCGATTTCCTTGAACATGGTCCCGACTCCTCATCAAGGCGCCTCGCCGAAGCCGTCCTCGACGCGGACAATCTGCGCTCCCAAAGCTTCCACGGCTCGCTTGACCAGCGGCTCTTTCTCCGCTTCGGCGCGATGATTGCGACGCGGCGGAGGGCCGGGCGCCGTCTCTACGGCAGGGGCGGGCGTCGTCGCCGGCGCCGAACTAACACCGCTCTCCACACGAACAATCCAAGGCCGTCCGGTACACTTTCGGACGGCCTCTTCGATCTTGGCGAGCCTCGCCGGCTCCTGGCAATACTCTCTGGCTTGATTGTAGTCCACGGAGAAGCGCAATACCAGACTGTTTGGCCCGGTAATTGCTGGAAGGCCGGCTTTTTCTAGAAAGTTGCCCAGCATGTGCCCTACCGACCGCAGAACCTGCGGCCATAATTCGGGCAGGGCATCCTGAGGCGGCGGGGCGGCGGATGCGGAATTGGGAGAAGCGGCGTCAACGGCGCTGCTCAGGAGCTTTTTTTTTAAGCCTTCGGGCGGAGCGGCCGCAAGCGTCTTACCAGCCCCGAGCACAAGCGAGGGGTTTTGTCGCCCCCCCTCGCTTGCGCTCGGGGCTTGTAGCGCTCGGGGCTTGTAGCGCTCGGGGCTAGTGAGCATCTGCGCCAGCTGCGCCACCGGCAGCAGATCGCTAAGACGGCACAGCCGCACCAAAGCCATTTCAACGAGTGTACGGCCGTGGCTGCTGTCGCGCAGGCGCAGGCGCGTCGTGGACAGCACGTCAAGGCCGGCCAACACGGCGTCGAGCGTCAACGCTTTGCCCTGGCGGATCAGGTCGGGCCGACAGCGCGACGGTACGCTCAGGTCGCTGGCCTGTTCGCCGGCGCAGTGGACCACCATCAGGTCACGCCAGTAGGCCAGCATTTGATCGACGAGTTCTCCCATCTGTAAACCGCCTTGTGCGGTTTCGTCCAGCACGGCCAGCGCCTTGCCCGCGTCCTTGGCGACCACCGCTTCCGCCAAGGCGACCACGCGATCATCGCCGGCCATGCCGAGCATCTCGCGCACTTGGTCGGCCGTGAGTCGGTCGCCGCCGAATGCCAACAGCTGATCGAGCAGCGATTGGGAATCGCGCATCGAACCGCCGGCGCGCCGAGCCACCAGTTCCAGCGCCTCGTCGTCGGCCTGCTTTCCTTCGTGGAGGGTGATCGTCTTCAATTGTTCGAGGATTTGGTCGGCGGGAATGCCGGCGAAGTCGAAGCGCTGGCAGCGCGACAGGATGGTGATAGGGATTTTCTGCACTTCGGTGGTCGCGAAGATGAATTTGACGTGAGCGGGCGGCTCCTCCAGCGTCTTGAGGAGGGCGTTGAAGGCCGCCTTCGAGAGCATGTGGACTTCGTCGATGATGTAAATCTTGTAGCGCGACCGGCTGGGGCGCGTGTTGATGTTGCCGCGCAGTTCGCGGGCGTCATCGACGCCGTTGTTGCTGGCGCCGTCGATCTCAATCACGTCGGTGTCGTCGCCGCTGGTGATGCTGACGCAGTTGTAGCAGACGCCGCAAGGCGTGGGCGTCGGACCTTGTTCACAGTTGAGCGCTTTGGCGAGAATACGCGCGGTGGAGGTTTTACCGACGCCGCGGGCGCCGGTGAAGAGATAGGCGTGGGCGACGCGATTGCCCTTGATGGCGTTGATGAGGGCGCGGGCGGTCGGCTCCTGACCGATGAGGTCCGTGAAGGTCTGCGGCCGATAACGCCGTGCGAGGACGGTGTAGTTTTCCTCCACGGCGGGCGTCGTTTGCTTGGCCATGATGTTGGCGCTCTACGTTTAGCCGCGACCCGAAGGGGAGCGCTCCGCCTCCGCGCTCCCCTTCGGGTCGCGGCTAAACGTAGAGCGCCAAAAGCACAAGCCCGCGGCGTGACGCCGAGAGAGGCACTCCACTGCACAAGGATTCGTTGCTTATGGCTGCACCCGTCAAGGCCTGACCAGGTTCACAACTCGCCTTTGCGTGGGACCCCTCCCGGCGTCTCGCCGCGGGCCTGCATGGCTCGTCTATTTACCCTCCGACGCCGCGGCAACCTGCGTGCGGATGGTCGCTTTGCGGATGAAGATCGGATCTTTCGGCCGATTGTGGCCGGGCGGATCTTGTTCTTCGATCACCACGGGCTTCGTAAACATTATACGCACCACATCCAGGCCGCGCGTCACCTTGCCGAAGACAGTGTAATCGCGGTCCAAGTACGGGGCGTTACACAGGGTAATATAGAACTTGCAGGCGGCGCTGTCCCCATCATGGCCGTGGCTGGCGCCCACCGAACCGATCTCATGCGGCAGACCGGGGGCTTGCTGCGCTCGAAGCCAGTAGCCGATGCTGCCGTCCTCGGGATCGCCCTTGTCCAATGGGCAACCGGCTTCGAGATAGTCGAGTGGGTCGCTGGGCTGATCGGGCGAAACTTCGTGATGGATGCGGTCGAAACGCATACCGTCGTAGTATCCGGCGCGAATGAGGGCCACGAAGCTGCGGACGTGGTTGGGCGCCGCATCGGGCCGCAGGGCGATTTCGACTTGGCCGAAGTCGGTTTCCAGGACGGCGGTGTAGTCGATGCGTTTGCCGTCGGGCGTGGTGAAGCGGATTTCATCCCAAACCTGCTGGACCGCGTTGAACAGCTTGAAGGTGGGCTTGCCGGTGGAAGTCTTGTCCGCCGGCATGTTGGCCAAGGCGGGCGGGTTGTCGGCGGCGCGAGTGGCGTCGGCGAACGGATGATAGAGCGGATCGTCGATGGGTGGCGCGGCTTTGACGGACGGCGCGACAACGGGGTCCGTCGCGGACGCCTCCGTCTTGGCTTCGGTTGTGGGGGCGTCCGGCTTCACTTCAGCGGCTTTGGGCGTTTCCGGCTTGGCCGGACCTCCGCCGCAGCCGATCAATCCTAGTCCCGCCGCCGCCAGAATGCCCAGGGCGCCGGCTCGCCGCGTTACCCACAGTGCCATCGCCTTCTCCTTGCCCGTTCCGTAGACCAAGGGGCCATAACCGCCCCTAAGGGGGCGGCATCCTAGTCTAGCACCGGGTTTGGGTCAAGCGGGACTGCGGCGGGGGTGTTCCTCTGGGTGTGCCTCCCGATTTTGGGCGCATGCCGCCCCGCCGTCAACGGCGGGGGGGGAAACCCCAACCCCCCCAACCACGCGCGAAAAACAA
>DHJA01000283.1:0-18375 GCA_002404095.1 Planctomycetaceae bacterium UBA4732
AAGCTGGACGATCTGTTCACCGGGGCTTTGGCGTGTAGGCCCGGCGTTTACCCCAGGCCGTCTCGGCAACGTACCAGCCGGCTTACGCCGGCCGTTCGCCTTATCAATCGCTCTGCGCACGCAATTCCAGCGCCCGCGAGCCGAGCCGGGCCGCGAACTTGACCTTCTGTTCCGTGGTTAGCCCGTCGATATACCGTGTGCGGGCCGCGTCGATCCAACGGATCGGCCGCTTACCGTAGTCCGTCACGACGCGCGTCAGCACCGGGCCCGGATGCTCCAGCGCCGAGCAGATGCCGCCTTCCAAATCCTGATCGCCGTTGATCTCCCGGTACTCGACGCCAAAGCCCTTAGCGAGGGCGGCGTAGTCCAGACGAGAAAGGATCGTCGCCGTCGTCCGGCGATAGGCTTTTTCCTGCAACGCCTGCATGTAATGAAACGCCTGATCGTCCAGGATGAAAAACTTCACCGGCAAGCACTCGCGCGCCGCCGTGCATATTTCCATCGCCGTCATCAGGAAGCAGCCGTCGCCGGTGATGGTGACGACCTGCCGGCCGGGATGGACTCGCTGTGCGCCCAGCGCGGCCGGGATCGACCAACCCATCGCTTGGTTGTTCGTCGGATTGAAATAGGTGCGCGGCTGACGAACGGTGTACGCCTCCGCCGCCCAGTGTTCCGAGCCGGTCACGTCCACGAACGTCAGCGCGTCGGGGCAGGTCGCCTTGCGCAGGGCGAGCAGGAACAACATGGGGTCTGCGCCGCAGCGGGCGTAGCGACGACAATTCTCCCTTGCGTCCTCACATTTCCACTGGCGGATGCGGCCGGCCAGCGCCGCGTCGCACGGCCGGCTCACGTCGTCGGCGCAGGTTAGCAGACGATCAAGGAACAAGCCGGCGTCGGCGTTGACGCATACTTCCGTCTTGACGATGCGGCCCATATTCGCCGGGTTAATGTCCACGTGGATGACGTGACGGTGCGGCGGGATGGCGTAAAATGCCGTGGACACTTCGCTATAGCGAACGCCGATGGCCAGTACCACATCGACCTCCCGAAAGGCGTTCTCGGCGGCGCGCGTTCCCTGCGGCCCATAACCCCAGCCGACGGCAAGCGGATGGCACTCGTCGATAACGCCCTTGCCGGAGACACTGGTGGCGACCGGCGCCTGCAACAACTCCGCGACTTTCGTCAGCGACGTGGTGAAGTCCATGCAGCCCAGGCCGGCGTAGATGCCCACGCGACACTTGCGATTGCGCAGCACTTGCACGGCGCAAGCGAAGGCCGCTTCATCGAACGGCACTTCACGCGGCCCGGACGGTGGGCAATAGAAGCGGTGCGTATCGGTCAGCAGGTTATAGGGAACGACAACCGCAGTCGGCCCCGGTTCGCCTTGCTGGGCGAGCTGGAACGCCTGCCGCACGGCCCCTGGTATCTCGGCGGCGTGCTGCACGTCGAAGACGCCCTTGGTCACCTGTCGCAATAAGCCGACTTGAGGCAGTTCATGGACCTGAAATGGCTTATATTTGTCGCCGCACGCCACGTCGCCGACGACGCACACCATCGGCACGCTGTCGAGTAGAGCTTCGCCGATGCCGGTGAGGGCGTTGGTCAAGCCCGGCCCCGGCACGATGCAAATGACGCCAGGCCGGCCGGTGCTGCGCGATACGCCATCGGCCATGCACGCGGCCGAAAATTCATGCGTCACGAGGAGATAGCCGAGACCGCGGCTTTTCATCTCGTCCCAGAGCTCATTTTCCTGCGCGCCGGGGATGCCGAAGACGCACGAAACGCCTTCGGACAAAAGCGCGTCCACCAAGGCGCGGGCGCCGGTCATCGAGCCGGACACGGCCCCGCCTCGGGTGACGCGCGCGTCGGCCGCCGACGGCGCCAAGGTGACGGCCGTCGCGGCCATGCCGGCGGCGGCGGTCTTGAGGGCGGTGCGGCGTGTCATCGGCGGCGTCATGGGAACTCCTTCATGGTGGGCCGGCGTCTCCAGATTCTTTCTTTATCGGCTTTTCCGGCTTTGCGCTTCACGACGAAAGCGCCGGCGATCCGTGGGTTAGGATTCCAATCCTGACGCTGTGGTGTCAGGATCGGAGTCCTAACCCACGCCATTTCGGACGCGCTTTCTTAAAGTGTTCGCCTTGACTAATCCGATAGTTTTGCTATGCTAATAACGGAAGGATAAGGCAAGGTATCACGCGATGAGTACGATGGAAGCGCTTCTTCAGCCCATAGGAACATTAAAAGTTCCAGAGCCGAATACGCCATCGCTTGAGGGTTTGCACGGTTCGATCCCGGTGCCGCCGACTAATTCCGGTTTCTGGCGGCAATGGCTGGCGTTCACCGGCCCGGCGGTCCTCATCAGCGTCGGCTACATGGACCCCGGCAATTGGGGCAGCGATCTCCAAGCCGGCGCGTCCTACCGTTACGGATTGCTATGGGTCGTCGCGGCGTCCAGCATCATGGCCGTTCTCATGCAGGTCTGCTCCGCCCGGTTGGGCGTCGTCACCGGCAAGGACTTGGCCCAGATGTGCCGGGACCATTATCCGCGTTGGACCATCTGGCCCAACTGGATTGGTTGCGAGCTGGCCATCGGCGCTTGCGACTTGGCCGAAGTGCTGGGCAGCGCCGTGGCCCTCAACCTTCTCTTCCACATTCCCATGCTCTGGGCCGTCATCATTACGGCTTTCGACGTGCTGCTGCTGCTGGCGCTCCAGGGACTGGGTATGCGCCTGATCGAGGCGATCATCCTGCTCCTCGTCGCCACCATCGGCGTTTGCTACTTCATCGAGTTGTTCGTCCTACCGCAAACCATTCCCAGTTTCGGGGAAATGGGCGGCGCCCTCCTCACGCCCGGATTCCGCAAGGTGGGTATGATCTACGTCGCCATCAGCATTATCGGGGCGACGGTTATGCCCCACAATTTGTATCTGCATTCCGCTTTGGTCCAGTCGCGGCGGATTGGGACCAACGAGGCGTCCGTTCGCCAAGCGATCCGCTTCAATACGCTGGACTCGGTGGTCGCCCTGACCGTGGCCTTCTTCGTCAACGCGGCCATTCTGGTGCTGGCGGCGGAGGTTTTCTACGGCCGGACTGATCTAACCCTGGCGAGCGGGGAGGTGGTGGCGTTCAACGCCAACAGCGACTGGATACGAGTGGCGTATCTTACGCTCGCGCCGCTGCTGGGCACGGCCGCGGCCAGCACACTGTTCGCGGTGGCCTTGTTGGCGAGCGGACAGAGCAGCACGATCACCGGGACGCTGGCCGGGCAGGTGGTGATGGAGGGCTTCCTCCACTGGCACATCCGGCCGTGGGTTCGTCGGCTGCTGACGCGGGCGTTGGCGATCACGCCGGCCATCGTCATCATCGGCCTACGCGGCGATGGGGGCAGCGTGACCGACTTGCTCGTTCTCAGTCAGGTCTTGCTGGCCCTACAACTCCCGTTCGCCATGTTCCCCTTGCTGCACTTCACAAGTTCCAGGCTGTACATGGGGAAATTCGCCAACGGCTGGTTCCTCCTCGTCGCCGGATGGGGTTCCTGCCTGCTGATTACCGCTTTGGACCTCTGTGGACTGTGGAACCAATTCATCGCCGGGTAAGTCGGGCCAGCGCCGCTTTCGCCTCCCGCGTCAGTCTCGTATCCGGCAAGCCCTTGCCGAGTTCCTCAAGCAACCGTCGCGCTTCCGGCGAGTCGATGTGTTCCAGCACTTCAACGCAACGCAGGTCGCGGGCTTGTTCCGGTACGGTGACGGGGCCGTCGAGCTTATTCACAAGCTCTTCCAGCCGGCGCCTCGCTTCGAGTGAGGGCTTTCCCTCCAGAGCCTTGCGCACGGCCGGTTCTGCCAAATCGCCGAGTTTCGCAAGTCCAGCCGTGGCCGCCTCTCGTTCATCGAAAGCGTCGCCTTCTAACGCCGTCAGCAACTTGGCGACCTGGGCTGCATCCACCTCTGCCGGCCGCACACGCTTGTGCAAAAAGGGCACGCTCGCCGCAGGGTCGGCCGCCAGCCGCCAGCCGGCGCGCCAGGCTTTGCCGGCGTCCGCGTCCGCCAGCTCGTTCCACAACGCCGCCAGCCTTTCCGGTGTGAGAGTTTTCGTACCCTTTTCATCGGCTATGCCAGTCAAGTCCCAGATGAGAGCCGTCGCATCGCGGCTGCCCGAGATGAGCCGGGCGCCGTCGGGTGAAAAGTCCAGGGACGTGACCCAGTCCCGGTGGCCCCTAAGCACGTCCCGCATTTTCGCCGTGCCCACGTCCCAGACGTAAATCACGCCCGTCCTGCCGGCGGCGGCGACTGTCTTGCCGTCGGCCGAGAAGGCGAGGCAATCGAGTAAGCCTGCTGGGAATTCCAACTCGGGCAGGCGAAGCGCCGGTAGTACCTTGCCCGTGGCGGCGTCCCACAGATCAACGCCCCCGTCTCCGGCCCCTGCGATCATCGAGCCGGTGGGCGCGAACTGGAGTCTATCCCTTCGTCCGTTCGGCAATGACCATTTCCGGGTTTCTTTGCCCTGCACCACGTCCCAAGGCGCCAATTCTCCCCCGTCTCCATCGACTATAAGCGTCTTGCCGTCGGGCGAGAACGCGAACGTCCCTTGGCCCTCGGCGTCGATGATGTTCTTGCTTACTTTTTTACCAGTCGCCGAGTCCCAGATGTGGATGCCCGTTATGTTGTTACCTGGGTTGTTACCTCTTGCCGCCAGCGTCTTTCCGTCCGGCGCAAATCCGGCCACCCAAGTTCCGTACTCTCCATCGTCCAATAGGGCTCGCATTTTTCCCGAATCCAGATCCCACAGCGATGCGTTGGATCGGATGCTGCCTATTACCGCGGCAGCCTTACGGTTCTTGGAGAACGTGATGTAATAGGCGGAAGCATCGCGGAGTACCCGATCTACTTCGATTCGGCGCACAACGATCCCCTTATCCGCGTCCCACACGCGGATGACGTTGTCCGCACAGCCCGTCAGTACGGTGCGCCCGTCCGGCGAGAAGGCTGCCGAGGTGACGACACCCTGGTGTTCGCTTATCTGGGAGACGTCCTTGCCGGTCTCCAAGTCCCATACGTGAAGGAGGCCCGCGCAAGACCCGGATGCAGCCAGGCGTTTGCCGTCGGGCGAAAACACGGGTTCCGCGGCGCCATCAAAGGCGGCGCCTAGGGCCGTCAGTTTACGAAGCTCCTTGCCCGTGGCCGCGTCCCACAGGCCGATGGTAGGCGGAAAATCGTATTCGTCACACGAAGCGATATGCTTGCCGTCGGGCGAGAAGGCGATAGGCACAGACTTTCCACTCGCAGGGCTGAACGCC
This sequence comes from Planctomycetaceae bacterium UBA4732, assembly GCA_002404095.1. Classification (GTDB taxonomy): domain Bacteria; phylum Planctomycetota; class Planctomycetia; order Gemmatales; family Gemmataceae; genus UBA4732. The sequence continues at coordinate 5,294 of DHJA01000283.1, forward strand.
TGAATCAATTTACCGGTCGAGGAGTCTCGCAGTGAGAAGGATTTGTCATCCCTCTCTTGAAAGACCCGCTTCTTGCCGTCTGGCGAAAAATTGGCTGTGGGAGGCGAGCCATATGTTTTCCCTAGCTGCCCTTCCGATAATTCTTTTCCGGTTGCGACGTCCAAGACGTTGATGCCGCCGTCGCGGCGCGTGACGCACAGTTTCTTGCCGTCGAGCGAAAATCCCAAGAAGGCGGTCTTACCTTCGCCTTCTTTTTCCTCGGATAGGATTTCCTTCCCTTTTTCCACGTCCCACACACGATAGTGGTGATCCCAATTAATGGCGGCCAGCCATTTGCCGTTGGGGGAAAAACAGAGGCTACTGAAGCTGCCCGATTCCGCTTCGATCCGCCGAATCTCTTTGCCGTCGGGAACACGCGCGAAGAAAACCCCGAAGCCTCCAACCGCCAACATCTTTCCATCCGGCGAGACGGCCAAGCCTGTAAGCACCTCCGGAGCGCGAAAACTACCAATCTCTTTTCCCGTCCCAACATCCCAGAAGTGGGCTGCGGGTTCTGGATTCATTTCTCCCGTCACCAACGTCTTGCCGTCCGGCGTGAAGGCAAGAAAGCTGGCGCAGGCCCGCCAACGCACGGTCCCCAGGCGCAACAGGGCGCCGGGCGGCAGCGGATCGCCATAGGCGTCCGTGCGAGCCGGCTTCGCCGGTGCGGAGGCCGCCTCTGCCTTGGCAACGAACGAGCCGCCGACCAGCCAGACACACAGGAGCAACACCAGGGAAACGGTTGGAAACAGAGGCGCGCGAGTTGGAGACATAAACGCTCCTTTATGGAAACTGCTGTGCCTCAGTGGTTCGTTCCTCTTTATTTCTTCGGCAGCATGTGGACCGCCAGACCGTACAGCGATTCCGCCGCTTCCAGCACCGTTTCCGATAGCGTCGGGTGGGCGTGCATGGTCAGAGCCAGGTCGCGAGCCGACGCCGACATCTCGATGGCCAGCATTGCCTCCGCGATCATCTCGCCCGCCTCCACGCCGACGATGCCCACGCCCAGCACGAGGTCCGTCTCCTTATCGACGATCAGTTTCGTTAAGCCTTCCGTCCGGTTCAGCGTCATCGCCCGGCCGGAACCCACCCACGGAAACTTGACCACCTTCACCTCGCGGTTCTGCTTCTTCGCCTCCGCTTCCGTGAGGCCGCACCACGCCACCTCCGGGTCGGTGAAGACCACGGCCGGCACCGCGCGCACGTCATAGACGGCCGGCTCGCCCGCGATCACCTCCACCGCGATCTTGCCCTCGTAGGTTGCCTTGTGCGCCAGCATCGGCTCGCCGGCCACGTCGCCGATGGCGTAAATATGATCGGCCGACGACTTGCGCCGTTCATCGACCTTGATGAAACCCTTCTCGTCCACCGCGACGTTGGCCTTATCAAGGCCGAGGTCGCGGCTGTTCGGCTTACGTCCCACGGCCGTCAGCACGCGGTCGAAGACGGGTTCCTTGTCCTTGACATCCGCCCCTTCAAGGGTCGCCTTAATCCCTTTCGGCGTCTCCTCCAGCTTCGCCACCTTCGTATTGAGATAGATTTTGTCGAAAAGACCTTCGAGGCGCTTGTGCAACGGCTTCACCAAGTCGCGGTCCACGCCCGGCAACAGGCCGTCGGTCAGTTCGACGACCGTGACCTTGCTGCCAAGGGCGGCGTAGACATAGCCCATTTCCAGGCCGATGTAGCCGCCGCCGACGACCAACAATCGCGCCGGCACGTCCTTCAATTCCAGGGCGCCGGTCGAATCCATGACGCGCGGCGTCGGCAGGTCGAGCCAGGGCAGCTTCGTCGGCGACGATCCGGTGGCGACGATGCAATTCTTGAAGCGGAAACTGGCGCCGCCCTCCACCTGTACCGTCTGGCCGTCAAGGAATCGGCCGCGGCCGACGACGTAATCAATCTTGCGCGCCTTGGCGAGCCGGCCGAGGTTGCCGGTCAGCGCATCGACAACCTTGACCATATGGCCGCGGACGCCGTTCAAATCGATCTTTGGAGGGGCGAATTGGAGGCCAATAGGGCCGGCGTCGCGCGCGTCCGTAATAATTTTCGCGGTGTGCAACAGCGCCTTGGACGGGATGCAGCCGACGTTGAGACAGACGCCGCCGATGCGTTCACGGGCGTCGATAAGCGTGACCTTCATGCCCTTGTCGGCGGCGAGAAAGGCGGCGGCGTAACCGCCCGGCCCAGCGCCGAGGACGACGAGATCGGTTTCTTTCACTTCTGCCATAATGGGAAGAACCTCGATTAACTGTTTAGGCGCGACCAAAAGGGGAGCGTGTGATCTAAGCGCCACGTCTGCCGTTCCGTCCGGGGCTTCCTTATTCTGCCAGAACTTCGCTTCGATTCCTAGCTCGCGCTACGAAACGTTCGCTTGGAGCGGGTTCACTGTGCCCGCGCGGGGATTTTCGTAAAATGGTTCCCATAGCGGCCGCGACGGAAACTGGCGGCTCAACCCCCATTACGGAGTGATAATGACCACGGCCACCAAGCAGCGTTCGGATGTCAAGGATCTGAAATTGGCGCCTCAAGGCAAGAAGCGCATTCTCTGGGCCGATAGCGACATGCCGGTCCTGGCGCGCATACGCGAGCGCTTCGCCAAAGAGAAGCCGCTGGCCGGCGTGCGCATGGCCGCCTGCCTGCACGTCACGGCCGAGACCGCCAATCTGGCGCGCGCCCTCCAGGCCGGCGGCGCCGACCTCGTCCTCATCGCCTCCAATCCGCTCAGCACCCAGGACGACGTGGCCGCCAGCCTCGTTCAGGACTTCGGCATCTCCGTCTTCGCCGTCCGCGGCGAGGACACCGACACCTATTACAAGCACGTCGTCGCCGCGCTGGAACACGAGCCGCAAGTGACGATGGACGACGGCGCCGATTTGGTGTCGGCGATGGTCTTCGTGTCGTTGGGACGGCTCGACGACGTTCACGCCCAGGTGCGGTCGTGGGCGCAAAAAATGTCGCCGGCCGAGCGGCAGCGCGTCATCGGCCAGGTCATCGGCAGCATGGAAGAGACGACCACGGGCGTCAACCGTCTGCGGGCGATGGAGCGCGACGGCGTACTCAAGTTCCCCGTGATCGCGGTGAACGACGCCCAGACAAAGCACTTCTTCGACAACCGCTACGGCACCGGCCAAAGCACGCTGGACGGCGTGATCCGGGCGACGAACACGCTGTTGGCCGGCCGGCGCATTGTTGTGGCCGGCTACGGCTGGTGCGGCAAGGGTGTGGCTCTGCGGGCGCGCGGCCACGGCGCCGTGGTGATCGTGACGGAAGTCGATCCGATCCGCGCGTTGGAAGCGGCGATGGACGGCTTCCAGGTGATGCCGATGGCCGAGGCCGCGCCAATCGGCGATATTTTCATCACGGTGACGGGCAACGCCGGCATCGTCCGCGGCGAGCATTTCGAGGTGATGAAAGACGGCGCGATGGTCTGTAATAGCGGACATTTCGACGTGGAATTGGACCTTCCTGCGCTTAAAAAGCTGTCGTCCAAGGTCATCAGCGACGTGCGCCAGCACGTGGACGAGTACCAGCTGAAAAACGGCCGCCGCGTGTATGTACTCGGCCAGGGGCGGCTGGTGAACCTAGCGGCGGCGGAAGGCCATCCGCCGAGCGTGATGGACATGAGCTTCGCCACGCAGGCGTTGGCGACGGAATACTGCCTCCAGCAGAAGGGCAAGCTGACGGCGGCCGTGCATACGTTGCCGGCCGAGCTGGAGCAGTACGTGGCCGGCCACAAACTGGAGTCGATGGGCGTGACCATCGACGAACTTACGTCGGAGCAGAAGGCGTATATGACGGGGTGGGAACAGGGGACGTGAGCGCGTCTGTTAGCCCGAAGCGCGAGCGAGGGTTTTGAGAGAAACCCTTGCTCGCGCTGCCGGCTGGTGCGCGGTGTGCTAACATAAATGGGAAGGACGACCCGCCCGGAGTAACAAACCATGACAGAAACCGAAACGTCAAACGCCGCGCTGATGGCGTCCCTTCCCCTCACCCCGCTAGGTTACCATCTGCTTCCGCATGAATCGCCCGACATCCTGGTGGACGTAAGGGCTATTATCCCTGACGCGGAACTTTGGCTTGATATTCCTAATACGGTCTTCATGGGGGATACGCCACGTTCCCTCATCGGTACGGATCGGGAGATTCGTCTCCGCGATGTACTCCGAGCGGTCATGTTCGGACTTTATTCATGATGAATTTGGGCGCCTGCTCCTCATTACGCTTTCGTCTTCACGCATCCCGCCACAAGGCAAACCCACACAATTCCCTAAGATCATCCGTATGTTTACCGGACTGATCCAAGCGCTTGGCGCCGTGAGGGAGGCAATCCCAACAGGGGAGGGGCGCGATCTACTGATCGAGGCGGCGATTACGGCGGAGCTATCGCTCGGCGAGAGCGTGGCCGTCAACGGCTGCTGCCTGACCGTCGTCGCCCATGACGCCGCGACGTGTCGCTTCCAGGCGGGACCAGAGACGCTGCGCCGCACCAACCTCGGCGACCTCCGAATCGACGATCCCGTGAACCTGGAGCGGTCGCTGCGCGTCGGCGACCGGCTCGGCGGCCACATCGTTCAGGGCCACGTTGACGGCGTCGGCCGCGTGGAGCGCCTGCTGTCCGACGGCGACTGGGTTTTATTCTGGTTCTCTTGTCCGCCGGAGTTAGCGGCGCAAATGGTGGGCAAGGGATCGGTTGCCGTGGACGGCGTGAGCCTGACGCTCGTTGATGTGGAAGAAAGCCGGTTCAGCGTTGCGCTAATCCCGCACACGCTGGCCCATACCACGCTCGGAATCAAACGGCCCGGCGACCCGGTGAACCTGGAAACGGACCTTTTGGCCAAATATGTTCAGAAATGCTTGTCTCAGCGGTGAAATTTCTTATGCCATCTTCGGATCAGTCCCCACGACAAACAGTCTCCTATCTGCGCACCCTCTTTGAGGAGCGCGGCCTTCATCCCAAGAACAAACTGGGACAGAACTTCCTCATCGACCTGAACCTCATCGACCTTCTGGTGCGCTCGGCCGAACTGACGCGCGACGACCTCGTGCTGGAGGTCGGCAGCGGCACGGGCAGCCTAACGGTGCGCCTGCTGGAAAAGGCGGGGGCCGTGGCCAGCGTCGAAGTCGATCCGGCTTTCGCCATCATGACCGACGAAGCCGTCCACAAGCACCGCGACCGCGTGGCCCTAATCCAGGCCGACGCTTTGAAAAGCAAGAATGAGCTAAATCCCGATGTGCTGCGCGACCTAGCCGACTTGAAGCGGCGCACGCGCTGCCCGCGGTTCAAGGTGGTGGCCAATCTGCCTTATGCCATCGCCGTGCCGATCATCTCCAACGTGCTTCTCTCCGACCTCAACCCCGAGCGCCTGGTCGTGACGGTGCAATGGGAGATCGCGGAGCGACTGACGGCTACGGTAAGTACGAAGCCCTACGGCGCGCTTGCCGTTATGACGCAGAGCATCGCGGACGTGACCATTGTGCGACGCTTGCCGCCTACGGTGTTCTGGCCGCGTCCGCAGGTGGAATCGGCCATCATGCTGATCCGGCCCAACGCCGCCAAGCGCGAGCGCGTCGGCGATGTGGTGCGATTTCGTCATTTCTTGCGCGACTTATACGTTCATCGACGCAAGAACCTGCGCGGGGCGTTGGTCAGCCTGCCGCACGGAAACTTCGGCAAAGAAGAGGTAGATGCGAAACTGGCGGAGTTGGGTATCGAAGGGACGATCCGCGCGGAAGCGCTGGACCCGGAACAACACTTGCGACTGTGTGCGGTGTTTGGATGAAGCTATCATGTGTCTGAAAGTCAAAAATGGGCGTTGAGGGGCTCGAACCCCCGACCATTCGCGTGTAAGGCGAACGCTCTACCACTGAGCTAAACGCCCTCAAATATCCGTATTCACCAATCAAGCAGGATTAGCATCCCCGCGACCACGGCTAGGATCGCCAGGACCAAAGGAAAGTATTCCGCGACACCCGACGGCGCCTTGAGCAGCGGGATCACCCCCTGTAGGATAAGCCAGATTGCCAGCAGCAGCAGGCCCTTCTTCTTGATGAATTTCAGTGTCACGTTATTCTCTCTTCTGTAGGGAAAGGCTCTACCAACCCGAAGCGCGAGCGAGGAATTGAGATAAAATCCCTCGCTCGCGCTTCGGGTTAGTAAACCGCCGTTCCTCACATCGTGTAAGAACTGCCGCAACCGCAGGTGCTTTTGGCGCTGGGGTTGGTGATGCTGAAACCCTGGCGGTGCAGTTCGTCGTGATAGTCCACGACCGCGCCTTCCAGGTACATCTGGCTGCGCTTGTCCACCACCACCTGAATGCCGTGGAAGTCGAACACGTCGTCCAGCTTCTCGTTGACTTGCGGGTCGAGGTCCAACTTGTTCTGGAAGCCGCTGCAACCACCGCCCACCACGCGCAGACGCAGGTACAGCTTCTCCGGCGCCGCGCCGTTGGCCGGCTGCTGGTCGGCGATGATCTGCCGTACTTTGTCCGCCGCCTTTTCGCTCACCTGGATGGTCGTCGTGTTCTTCGCCTGGGGGAGCGCCAATTCGGTCATCACCTCGGTCATCATCTCGGTTGACATACGATCATTCTCCTGTTTGGGTCAGTTTCAATCCGCCCCCAGCCCGAAGGCCAGGGGAAACGCCCGCCGCCGTTGCGACGGGCGTCACACAATCGTCGCACTCCGGCGCAGCTCGTACTCCGGGCTGATCGCCCGTAAATGCTGCACCGCCCGCACCGTCTCTTCGACGGCGTAGTTCACTTCTTCTGGCGTCGTAAACCGACCGAGGCCGTAGCGAATACTGCCGCGGGCCAATTCATCCGAAACGCCAATGGCCGTTAGCACATGGCTCGGCTCATCGCTGGCCGACGTACACGCCGACCCGGAACTGACCGCTACGCTTCGCATCAACGTCATCAGGGCGCCGCCATCAATATAGGCGAAACCGAGGTTCACGTTGTTCGGCAGCCGTTCCGTCGGGCAGCCGTGCAGGGTCGTATCCTCCAACTGGTCCTGGATTCCCGTTCGCAACCGTTCATGCAGTGCCAACAGCCGTTTGGCTTCGTCACCCATCTCCGCCGCGCACAGTTCGCACGCCTTGCCGAAGCCAACGATGTTCGGGACCGGCAACGTACCGCTGCGTAAGCCGCGTTCATGGCCGCCGCCGTCGAACAACGGCTCCAAACGGACGTGCGGATCGCGGCGCCTGACGTAAAGGGCGCCAACGCCCTTCGGCCCATACATTTTATGGGCCGATAGGCTGAGTAGGTCAATGCCCATCACGTCCACGTCAAGCGGAATCTTTCCCGCGGCTTGCACCGCGTCGGTATGGAACAGTACGCCGCGACTCTTGCACAATCGACCGATCTCACCGATCGGCTGAAGCGTACCAATCTCATTATTCGCGGCCATCACGCTGACCAGGATCGTTCGGTCGGTCAGAGCCGCTTCCACCTGCCGCGCCGACACACGGCCGTATCGGTCCACCGGCAGGATCGTCACGGAATAACCGTCGCGCTCCAGGCGCCGCAGCGGATCGAGGATCGCATTATGCTCGGTCGCCACGGAAATCAGATGATCGCCTTTCTTACGGTAGGCGGCGGCCACGCCTTTGATCGCAAGGTTATCGCTTTCGGTGGCGCCGCTGGTGAAGACGATGGTTCGCGCTTCGGCGCCGATCAATTCGGCGACCTGTACGCGCGCCAGGTCCACCGCTTCTTCCGCCTTCTGGCCGAAAACGTGCTGCCGGCTGGCGGCGTTGCCGTATTGCTCCGTGAAATACGGCAGCATCACCGTCAGAACGCGCGGATCGACGCGCGTCGTGGCGTGGTTGTCCAAGTATACCGGCGTCTTTACCATTGCGCTGGTGCAGGTAGGACGGGGTGCAAAGCGCGTCGGCCGCTTGATAGAGCCATTTCCGCTCCTACCCGCCGTCGGGCTGGATATAGCACCTACTCACTTCTATTTTACCCGATGCTGCGGGTAGGACCAGTACAGTTTGAGGAAAAGGAGGAAGATCGTCTGGCGAAGAAATGTTCAAGGCTACTTCTTCGGCGGCGCCAGCGTGAAAGGGCTTGTGCCTTCCAACTTCACTTCTGCGATGTCTTCCAGTTTGGTGGCTGTCAATTTGGCCCCCTCACCTGCGAAGGAGCAACCCCGAACCGTGATGTACTTAGGCCTCTTAATGATTGAGTTGCCGGTATAGTCGAAGAAAAGGCCCGTTTGACTCGATTTGTCAGTAGTGATGCGGAGATTGAACAAATCGACTGGCTGGGTGGGCGTCCCATCGCAGCCGATGACGGAAACGCCGTAATCCTTGAAGTATCTCAACTCGAGGTCCGTCAGCTTCAGGCCGGGACAGCTTCCGTAGAGCGTGATGAGGGATTTCGCCTTTTGGGAGCCGTCGAGGGTGACGTGCTTCAATTCAAACCCGGTAACGGAAACGACCGCGAGCATCTTATCGGAGTCGGACAGACCAGCCGGAAACTTCCAGGTCGCCATTTGGCCCGGCGCGGACTCAATAACCAGGTTCTCTTTTTGCGGTATGTTGACATTCCCTTCGGAAATATTCGTCATCAAATGGATGTGATCGTGGGCGCTTGCGTGATTGAGCGCCTCCTGAATCGTCGTATACGCTTTGCCCGCCCCGCTGGGATCGACGCGGAGAGGCGGGCGCGGGGTCTGGCCTTGCTGCTGTTTCTGCCCGGAGGACACGGCTATCGCAATCCAAGTGATAAGGGCGACAAGCAACAGGACCGCGGCCGTCGCCACGCCTATGACGATCCAGAGACGGCGGGTCAAAACAGTTGGCGCCTGTAAGTTCCGACCGCTCGGCCTCTTTCGCGACGCCCCGGATCGCTTTCCCGACTTCGGCGTGGTGTCGAGATACGCCGTCGGGTCATCGGTGTCGGAAACCAGCTTCTCCCAAGAGGCGGCTTCCTCCTCAAAGGGCGCGGCGGGCGCCTGAACCGGCGCGGCCGCTTGCCGGGTCGGCGCCGGCGTCGGCCGCAAGGGGACGGGCGCGAGGACGGGCCGGACAGGCGCCTTGGAGCCGGGTTGAACCGTGGCGGCGGGGCGGACGACTTGGGGCGTCGGCGAGGCGGCCGGGGCTGCGCTCGTTGGATGCAAGTTGACATCCGGCGACGATGGCGCCATTGGCGGAGCAGGCGTCGGCGGCGGTGGGGTCGCGGTAGAAGACGGCGTGCCGTTGGCCACCTGCCAGGGTTTGCGCGTGCCGGACGGCGGGTCCGAGGAGCCGGTTCGCGATAAACTCGTGAGAGTGGCGTCGCCGCCGGGGGCGCCTCCGCCCATCGCCGCGAGGCTGAGGTGCGGCATCTCCGACTCGGGCGGCAGCGGGATGGGCGTCGTGGTCCACGGCGCCAGCGCCTCGGCCACGGCGATCGGCGTTTGATAGCGCAGGGCGGGATCTTTGGCCATCGCTTTTTCAATGATGGCCGCTATCTCTTCGGGCACGTCCGGGCGGATTGAGCGCACCGGCTTGGGCTGACGGGTCTGATGCCAGATGAGCTTTTGCGCGATCGAGCCTTCGGCGAAAGGCGGCCGTCCCGTTAGGCAAAAATAAAACGTCGCCCCGAGGCTATAAATGTCTGCGCGGATATCGACGCCGTGACTGTCGAGGGCTTGTTCGGGCGCCAGGTAATCGGCCGTGCCCAGGACGTTCTCGTCGTATTTCTTGGTAAGAATGTCGTCGGTATCGTGGAAAAATCGGGCCAGGCCCATGTCGAGGACTTTAACGATGCCGTTACGGTCCACAAGGATGTTGCCGGGCTTGATGTCGCGGTGGACCAGGCCGGCCGCTTCATGGGCGTGCTGAATCCCCAGCGCCGCTTGACGGATGTAATGGGCGGCGCGCGTCACGTCCATCGGCCCGCTGCGCTTGACGATCTCCTGAAAGTTGGCGCCGTCCACGAACTCCATGACCAGGAAGTGGAGCTTGTCGTCCTGATCGATGTCGTAAGCGCGGACGATGTTGGGGTGGTCGAGGGCGGCAACGGCACGGGCCTCGCGGTAAAAGCGTTCGAGCGAAGCGGGTTCCTCAGCCTTGGCGGTGGGCAGGACTTTGACGGCCACGCGGCGGCGCATCAGTTTATGTTCGCAGAGGTAGACGCTGCCCATACCGCCGGCGCCGAGGCGTTCGAGAACCTTATAACGGCCGATGGTGAAACGGCGCCATTTGCCCTGAAGGAACTGCTCGGCCTGGAAATGGGTGAGCATACCGTCGCGGACCATGACGCCAGCGAACTTCGACGGCTCCGGCGGAACGCCGTTGGGGTATTCGATCTTGGCCAGATAGCCTTCGAGGCGTTTGTCGTCCTGTACGCCGCTCTTGCGCACCAAGTCCAGGAGTTCGTCGTTATTGGCTGGCGACGGCATCGGCCTACCTATAGCAGACGCGAATACGACACGGGCCGTGGGCAAACGGTTCTATTAACATAGCAACTATAGATCGGGCGCGGAGAGGAAGGGGGAGAATTCCTTTGTTATTCGGCGAGCGGCTGGCGTAAGCCGGCTGGTAAGGCATACAGTCGCAGACAGGGGGACGCACCAGCCGGCTTACGCCGGCCGTTCGCCGAATAGACATCCATCGGCCGCGAGCTAGTATGAAGGTATGAGACCTTGCATCAGTGAAGCCGCCTATTTGCCCGGCACGTTCGCCGACGACGTGGAGGCTTTCGCCGAAGGCGGCTGTCACGCCCTGGAAGTCTGGCTGACCAAGCTGGAAACCCACCTCGAAAGTCACTCCGTCGCCGAGACTCGTCAGCTGCTTGAAGATCATCAGACGACCCTAGCCGGCGCCGCCTATCAGGGCGGCCTGCTCTTATCGCAGGGGGAGCAACGCAAAGCCCACTACGACCATTTCAAGCGCCGCCTCGACCTTTGCCAGACGTTCCGCATCCCCACTCTCCTCGTAGTGGCTGATTTCGTCGGCAATGTGGAGGCAGCCGACTTGGAGCGGGCTGTGGTATCGCTCACGCAAGCGGCGCAATGGGCATCCGCGTTCGACGTGCGCTTGGCGCTGGAGTTCCGCGGCTCGGCCACGTTCTGCTCCAGCCTCGACACCGCTTTGGCTCTCGTCGCGGCCTGTGGCGAGCCGAACGTCGGCGTCAACCTTGATGTTTTTCATTACTACACCGGGCCGAGCAAGTTCGACGACCTCGCCCTTTTGACGCGCGACAACCTGGCGTTCGTGCAGGTGTGCGACGTGGCCGGCGTGCCGCGCGAGCTGGCGACCGACGCCGACCGCATCCTGCCCGGCGAGGGCGATTTCCGCCTCGAACCGATCATGGGGCGGTTGCGCGACATTGGCTACGATGGCTATGTGTCGCTGGAATTGCTAAACCCCGTATTGTGGCAGACGCCGGCGAAACAGCTGGCGGAGTTGGGGATGAACGCCCTCAATCGTTTGCTGGAACCGCCGATTCCCGCATGATTGTAGGCCACTCGCTCCGCGAGTGGCTTGGATTATGGTGGGCCACTCGCTCCGCGAGTGGCCTACATTCGCCAACATCGCTCTGGACCTGGAATGACATGGCCGCTACAAGGCGTGCAAGCGCGGAGGCCGCTTGCGGTTACCCGTGTGATGGAACGAAGACTGAGGCGGACCGGCGCCGGCTCCCTTGCCTGGCTTCCCGGCCCCTCGCATTTGTTGCGAGACGATGGCTAACGCAATGACCGCCGACGGCGTTCTCGGCCTCTATCGGCCGACGCTGTCCTCCCACGAAACGCTAATCCGCGGCCTGAGCGACCGGCTGGTGGAGGCGCAACGACCCCTTCGCATTCTCGACGCCGTTAAATGGGGCGACGACGTTGAGCGCGCCTTCTTCGCCGCCGACGGCCGCGAACTGCCGTCCGTGACGCGCGATCTGTACGCCTCGCGAGCGCTCCCTTTCCACCCCGGACACAAGCGCGAAGAACTGCGCGCCATCGAGCGCGACGTGCGCCGGACGTTAGGCGTCGAACACGCGGCCGGCCGTATGCTGACGCGCATGTGTGCGGAGTATCGCGCCGTAGTCGATCTGATCGTCCAGCGCGGTACGCCCGCCTTTGGCGCTCTCTCAAAGCGCTTATACGGCGGTTCCGAAGATCGCTTCCACGCCGGCGCCCCGACGCTGGCGGACCTCGGCCGAGCGATGGCCTCCATGCTCGACAACCTGGCGAGCGAAACGCTGGTCAGCCGCGAACGGCCGACTTTGGACTCCCGACAGACGGTACAAATCCTCTCGGAACGGCTGACGGGCTTCTTCCAAGACCCGGCGGCCGTGCGCGTGCGCTTGTCCGATGGCATCGTGGCCGACGCGGCGGCCGGCTGCGATTACATCAAGATTCGCGGCGACGCCCGTTTCACGCCGCGCGAAGTACGGCTTTTGGAGGTCCACGAAGGCTGGGTCCACCTGGGCACCACGTTGAATGGACAACGGCAGCCGGTTTGTACCTTTCTGGGCAAAGGGCCGCCGTCGTCCACGACGACGCAGGAAGGGCTGGCGGTGCTGACGGAAGTGCTGGCGTTCGCCTCGCACCCGGCGCGCTTGCGCCGGCTGACGCACCGCATCGAAGGCGTGGCTCTGGCCGAAAACGGCGCCGACTTCCTGGATGTGTACCGCTTCTTCCTATCGGAAGGCTACGACCCGCGCGAGAGCTATCAGCACACTACGCGCATCTTCCGCGGCGGCCTGCCGCGCGGGACCGGCCCATTCACGAAAGACCTATGTTACAGCCGTGGTTTCGTGCTGGTATACAACTTCATCCGCCTGGCGGTGAGCCGGGGCAAAGTGCGGCGCGTGCCGTTGCTTTTCTGCGGCAAAACCAATCTCAATGATCTGCGAACGCTGGCGGAACTCGCCGACGAGGGGCTGGTCGTTTCGCCGCGTTTCGTGCCGCCGCCGTTCGCCGACTTGCACGCGCTGGCCGCGTGGATGTGTTACGCCAGTTTTCTTGGCGGCTTGTCGCTTCAGTGCATTGAAGAGGATTATGCCGCCCTGCTTTGATGTTTTTTGGCGCCCCCCTCGCACCCCGGACTCACGAGT
>DHJA01000283.1:18420-20619 GCA_002404095.1 Planctomycetaceae bacterium UBA4732
CCCCGGACTCACGAGTACGTTCGCCCGGGGCTTTATTTCGGTCGCCCTCAGCCGGGCTCCAAGACCGGACAACATTCCGCGGCCGGAGCCCCTTCGGGCGACTGAAATAAAGCCCCGGGCGAAGTGTACTCACGAGTCCGGGGATGCGAGGACCTTCATCAGAAGGTACAACTCCAGCCCGCTCGAAAAGCCATTCATCGGTCTTGACCGTCAATCGACCCCCGGCTATCACCGCCGTCCTGCGCGTAGAGCGCTGACCCACGGGACTCTGGAGGGTGTGCGATGGTCGCTAAAGGCCCGACTTTGTTGACGGCGGCGTTGCTGGGCGCCGCCGCCATGCTGTCGCCGTCCATCGCCCTGGCGCAGCCGTTGCCATCCGCTCCGGTCCCCGTGTTGCCGTCGCCCGCGCCGACGCCTGATCCGGTGATGCCGAGTCTTGGCGCCCCGCGCGCCGCGCCCTTTCCAGGCCCGCCGCCGCCGTTTTCGGAACGAGCCGATCCGGGGCCGAATGGCTGGGCCGACGCCCCATCCGGCGAGGTAGGTTTGTTCTTTAACTGGGAATTGGAGTTCGTCAAGCCGGCCGTGAAGAATCGCCTCAACGGAATCGTCACGTTTCCCGATGGTTCGACCAACAGTGTGCAAGTGCCGCAAACCAGCCTCGACTGGACCGTGGCGCCGAGATTCGAGTTGGGATATCGGTTCCCAGATAGCTTCGGCGACCTGTCGGCGAGTTACCGCTTCCTGATCTCCGAAGGCCGTGGGACCGTCGCTAACGCCGCCGGCGTCTTCGATGTGCGCAGCCGGCTCGACCTGAATCAGTTCGATTTCGACTACTCCAGCGCTCGCTTTTCGCCCGGACCCTTTTGGGATCTGAAATGGCGCGTCGGCGCCCGCCTGGCAGACGTCTTTTTCGACTCTCGCGTTCGTAATGGCGTTTTTGAGCAGCAGGCCAGCAACAACTTCATCGGCGCCGGGCCGCATTTTGCCCTCGACGCCGAACGGCGTATCGGGCTGCTGCCTGGCTTCGCCGCGTTTGGGAACATCGACGGCGCCGTCTTGGTGGGGCAGATCCACCAACGCTTTCACGATGGAGGCGTCCAAACCGACGGGACAGGGTTCAGCTTCGATGACACGCAGCAGCGAACGCAGTCCGTGCCGGTGCTAACTTTACGAGCGGGCTTTAGCTATACGCCGCCGCGATTGGAGTTCGTCCATTTCACGGCCGGCTACGAGTTCGAGCGCTGGTGGGACCTGGCCCGGCTCGGCGGCTCGAAGGGCGAACTGACGGATCAGGGCGTTTTCCTGCGGGCCGAATTCGATTACTGATCAGGGACCGGGAGGGGGGCCGCCGGAAAACTTCGACGTGGCGGCGGCGTTCGACGTGAACAGTCCGCCCACCTTGAAACCGAGTGCTTGGACCGAAGCGATCAGCACCAACAGGATGAACGACGCCATCACGCAGTATTCCATGCTCGTGGCGCCGCGCCGCCCTTTGCGGCGCGACCGCCCTTGCGGCACATCCCCTTCGGCAACCGCTGATCCTTGAGAGTCAAGAGAGATCTGCATACGAGAATATCTCCATGTTCGGACGCTGGGCCGTCTCAGGCGCCTTTGCGTTGCCCATCCACTTTGGCAGGCTCCGTCGGCTTCAATACCGGCACACCGCGGCGTTGAAAGGCTTCCAGCATCGCGTTGAAATCATCTCGAAGTTCGAGCAGGTAATCCCCGTCACGGAAGCGGATGGGATGGATCGGCTGTCCGGCGGCCAAGTCCTGGAGACCTCGGCGAACGCAGACTAGCGGCCCCACAAGTCGATGGGCGAACTTAACCGCATCCCTAGCGGCGATCGGCAGCAATACGAGCAACAGGATTAACGGAGGATAGTAATCCTGGAGGAATCGGCCGTACTGCTCCAAAATATTGCCCGGTCCTTCCTGGAGGAGCCGCCAGGCGAACAGAAGGTTCCAAAGAGTTACGAGGTAGATGAGCCAGTAAACGCCGATCCGCATCAGCATCTTGGTCTGAAAGGCGTGAATCCAGACTTTCTTGCGCTCTTGGCTCATGACGGCTCCAGGGGTTTACGCGAGGGGCGATGCGCCGGCGTCTCTATTTGCACAACCATAGATTCGGATTCGCCGTCATGCAAATAGAGCGGTAAAAATACGTCTCGCCGATTGACTCCCTCCCCCCTTGCGGGGG
>DHJA01000283.1:20711-43884 GCA_002404095.1 Planctomycetaceae bacterium UBA4732
CCCCCGCAAGGGGGGAGGGAGTACTTGTGGTGATACCTATGGGCGTCAGCTGCGCGGCCAGCATTTCCAGAGGATGATGCGCCCGCCGCCCCGCCAGGTCTTTGATCTGATGACGGCAAGACGTGCCCGGCGCGACCACGGCCGATTCCGGCACCGACGCCAGCGCCGGCAATAGCGCCAATCCAGCTATCTTTACACTCAGGTCGTAATGCTCCTTTTCGTATCCGAAAGAGCCGGCCATGCCGCAACATCCCACGTCCAACACCGTCACGTCCAGGCCGGGGACCAGCCGCAACGCCGCCGCCGTCCCGCCCACGCCGACCAACGCTTTTTGATGGCAATGACCGTGCAGCACGCACTTTTCCTCAAGCGGCCGCAGCCGCAGGGCGCAGCGTCCTTCCTGGACCTGCTTCGCCAGCCAGCCGTCGGCCAGGTGTGCGGCCGCCGCGATGCGCTGCACGTCCGGTCCCGGCGCCAATTCCGTCCACTCGTCGGAAAGCGTCAAGAGACAACTCGGTTCCAAGCCGAGGATGGGTGTTCCGTCGGCGACGCGCCGCGCCAACGCCGGCGCTTGGGACTGCACCAGCGACCGCGTGGCCCGCAAGAATCCTTTACTGAGCGCCGGCCGGCCGCAGCAGTGGAGATTCGTAAGCTCGACGGCATAGCCCGCGCGTTCCAACACGCGCACCGCTGCTCGTCCGACGGCCGGCTCGTTGTACGTCGTGAAGCAATCATCCATCAGGAGGACGCGCCCGATCCGGCCGGCGGCGGCGTCAGGCTTGTGCCTGGCGAACCAGCGGCGGAAATGGCCGGCGTGCAACGACGGTAGACTGCGGCGACGGTCGATGCCCGCCGTCTTTTCGAGCAGCCAGCGCAACGGCCGCTGATTTTGCAGCCAGTTCACCAAAGGAGAAAACGGTGATCCGAGTCGGTTAATGGTGGGAAGGCCGGCCGCGAGCAAATGGCTGAGCGGTCGCGGCCGACCCTGGTAGATTAATTCCAGCCATTCCGCCTTCAATTTGGCCACGTCCACATTGCTGGGACACTCCGCCTTACACGCCTTACACATCAAGCACAGGTCAAAGATGTCGCGGACCCATTTACTCCTCATCTCCCGCAACGGTTGCTCGCCGGATATGGCCAGTCGCAACGCGTTGGCCCGGCCGCGCGTGCTGTCGCGTTCGTCGAGCGTCGCCCGGAACGATGGACACATCGTTCCACCCTGCGTCTTGCGGCAGGCGCCGTTGCCGTTGCACATTTCGACCGAGCGGACAAAACCTTCCTGCTTGTCGTAATTGAAGACAACGGGGAGTTCCGTTGGCCGATAATGGGGGCCGTAGCGAAGGTTCTCCGTCATCCGCGGCGCATCGACAATCTTGCCGGGGTTGAGCAGGCCGTCGGGGTCGAACGCCGCTTTTACTTCGCGGAATGCCTGGTACACCGTCGGCCCGAACATTTTTTCGTTCCACTCGCTACGCGCCAGACCGTCGCCGTGTTCGCCGCTGAGCGAGCCGCCATACTCCAATACGAGGTCCGTAACGTCCGCCGCGATGCGGCGCATTCGGGCCACGTCGTCAGGGTCTTTGAGGTTCATAAGCGGGCGGATGTGCAGACAACCGACGCTGGCGTGGCCGTAGAAAGCGCCATCCGTGCCGTGGCGCCGCAGCGTCTCGCGGAAGCGGGCGATGAACTCGGGCAGCCGCTCCGGCGCCACCGCGCAATCCTCCACGAACGTCACCGGCTTCCGGTCGCCGCGCATTCCGTACAGCAGCGGCATCCCCGCTTTGCGCAAGTCCCATAGCGGATCGCGCACCGACGGATCGAGCGCCGGCACGGACGCCGTCAGGCCGTTGACGCCCTCCAACCGCCGGCGCAGCTTCTCGACGCGGTCGGCCACTTCTTTCTCTTCGTCGCCCTGGAATTCCACCATCAACACCGCCTGCGGCCGACCGCGGATGGCCTTCATCGTCTCCCGCAAGGCCAAATTGCCGGCCGTCAGTTCTAGCAGGTAATGGTCCATTACTTCGACCGCCGATGGCTTATATTCCAAGCAGGCCGCCACCGCGTCCATCGCCGCCGCCAGCGAAGAAAACTGCGGCACCAGGAGGCCGCGAGCTTTCGGCTTCGCAACCAGACCCAACTCGGCCTCGGTGACGATGGCCAGCGTACCTTCGCTGCCGACGAGCAACTGATGCAACCCAACCGCGTTGTCGTCCATGCCGTCGGCGATCACGTCGAGATTGTAACCGCTCACGCGGCGCAGGATGCGAGGGAAGCGCCGCCTAATCTCTTCCCGATTTCGCCGAACGATCTCACCTACCTGGCGATAAATTCCTCCTTCCAGGGTGCGCTGTTCGGCCCGGCGGTCCCACTCGGCCGGAGTGACGGAACCGAACGACGCCCGGCTGCCGTCGCCGAGAACGACTTCGAGGCGGCGGACATGGTCGATGGTCTTGCCGTAAACGATGGAGCGCGAGCCGGCCGAGTTGTTGCCCATCATGCCGCCCAGGTTGGCGCGGCTTGATGTGGACACTTCCGGCCCGAAAAGGAGGTTATACGGCGCCAGGGCGCGGTTGAAGGCGTCAAGTACCACGCCGGGCTGAACGCGGGCGGTGCGTGCAATAGGGTCAATGTCGAGGACGTCGTTAAGATATTTGCTGCAATCGAGGACGACGCCGGGGCCGATGGACTGGCCGGAGAGGCTGGTGCCGCCGCCGCGCGGCGTGATCGGCACGTGCATTTCGGCGGTGATCTGCACTGCCGCGACGATGTCCTCGGCGGATTTGGGTAGGATGACGCCGAGCGGCTCAATCTGGTAGATGCTGGCGTCCGTGCTGTAGAGGCGGCGCGAGCCGACGTCGAAGCGGACCTCCCCGGCGAGGTGCTTGCGCAGGTGACGGGCCAGACTGTCGCGGCGAAGTTCGGTGAAGTCGGTCATGGTTCCCGTATTGTCCGTGACCGCCGCGGTCGCGGCAAGGGATCACGGCGTCGCCAAAAGCTTGATCGCTAAGGGAGTTCATCCCCGCCGCTCGCTTTTTGCTAGTACATCTCAAGGCGCCTTGCGCGCCTCCGGCTTGCCCAAAACCTTGTGAAAATGGCCGGCGATCCGCTCGTACAGACGCTCCATCACTACGGGATCGGGGGTCATGTGCGTCATGCCCGCCAACGGCAACAGATCGAAGTCCTTGCCCGCCCGGAACAGGGCGTTGGTAAGTTTCAGCGTGTGCCGGAAGTAGACGTTGTCGTCGGCCGTGCCGTGGACCAGCAAGAGCGGACGTTTCAGGTCCGCCGCGTAAGTCAGCAGCGACGCCTCCTTGTAAGCGGCGGCCTCGGTATCGGGAAGTCCCAAATAGCGCTCCGTATAGTGCGTATCATAGTCCAACCAGTCCACCACCGGGGCGCCGGCGACCGCCGCCTTGTAAACTTCCGGCGCCTTTAGCACCGCCAACGCGGACAGGTAGCCGCCGAACGACCAGCCGTAGATGCCGACGCGCTCCAGGTCCATTTCGGGAAAGCGCTTGCCCAACGCCTTGAGGCCGGCGATCTGATCCTCAAGCGGAACACTGCCGAAGTGCGTACTCAGCGCTTTTTCCCAGTCGCGGCCGCGGCCCGGCGTGCCGCGATTGTCCACGGCCGCGACGATGAAACCCTGGTCGGCCAGCCATTGGTCGATGAGTCGGCCGGCCATCGCGTCCTGGACCTGCAAATGCGTCGGCCCACCGTATACGTGGACGATCACGGGATAACGCTTGGTCTTGTCGAAGTCGTGGGGCCGGACGACGTAGGCGTAAAAGCCGGGGTCGTCGCCGACTTTGAGGGTTTCGGTGTTCAGCGCGAACGGCGGTTCTTCCGCCACGGACGGCAGCTCGCCGACTAGGACGCCGTCCGCCGTATGGAACGTCGTTTTCGGCATGGCCGCGGTCGAGGTAAACGTTTCGACGTAGACCTCATGGCCCTTGGCGAAAACGGCCGTGTGTACGCCCGCCTTCTTTGTCACTTGCGTCGCCTTGCCGCCTTCCAGCGGCACGATGTACAGCTGCGATTCCGTCGGGTCGGTGCTGGCCCGGTAGGCGATCCGCCCCGCCGCAGGGTCGAAGTCGAGCAACTCCAGAAACCCGGCCTCCGCCGGCACGAGGACGGATTGAAGGCCGCCGCCCTTGTCGCGCCGCTCTAAGCGCGGCCCGGCCTTGTCTTCGCTCACCCAAAGGAATGAGCCGTCCTTGAGCCAACGCGGGCAATCGTGACGCAGGTTCACCCACGCGGCGTCGCGCTCGGTCAACAGCGGCGTTGTCTTGCCGGTCGCGGGATCGACCTTCAGCAACACCAACTCCGACTGCATGCGGTTTTGCACCGTCAGCGTCAACGGGCCGTCCTTTGGCCATCTCACATCAGCCAAATAGGGATATTTTTTGTCGTCCCATTCGATCCAGAGCGTCTGGCCGCCCTGGGGTTTGATAATGCGCTCGCGGTCCATTGCCGCGACAATGCCCAGGCGTATCTTGACGTTCGCCTTGCCCGGACGCGGGTAGAAGAATGGCTGGCCAGGCTGATCCGGATGTATCGGGTCGGCGACTTGCCACACCTCCACGCCTTCGGCGTCGGCCTCTTCGTAAACAATGGAAGTGCCGTCCGGCGACCACCAATAGCCCGTGAAGCGGCCCATCTCTTCCTGAGCCACGAACTCGGCCAGGCCGTGCGTCTTCTTCTCCGTGCCCCCAGTCGTGAGGCGCGTCTCGGAAGTCAGACCCTCGTCCATCATGTAAAGGTCGTGGTTCCGAACGTAGGCGACGCCGGCGCGCTGGGGCGAAAATTTCGGATCGACAATCACGCCCTCGCCGGCCGGCAGTTCTTCGATCTTGCCCGTAATGCGACCCACCAAGTACAGTTTGCTGGACAGAGCCACGAGAATATGATTGCCCTCGGCCGAAAGCTGGAAGTCGGTGAAGCCGCCGACGCTGACGCGCTGGCGTTCACGGCGGGCCTTCTCCTCGGGGCTGAGGTGTTCCTCGGCGCCTTTGAGCAATTGTTCCGGCGTGAGCAGTTCGCGCGATTTGCCGGTGGCCGTGTCGAACTCGAAGAGGCTCAGTTTCGGAACGCGGGCTTTCGCGCGCAGAAACAGCACGAACTTGCCGTCGGCCGTCGGCTTGGGCCGGACGGGCCGGCCGAGTTGGAAGCCGCGCGTCTCGGCGTAAAGGCGGAGGAAGCGGGCGTCCAAAGGCGCGTCCTTTGCGGCGGGCGAAGGTTGACCATGGGCCGCGGCGACGGCGGCGAACAGGAGGACCGGGACGAGGAAAAGCGGTATAGTGCGCATGGCAGGAGCCTACCAGACGCGGGGAAAAAGGACAAGGAAAGGCGCGGCGTCATGATCGAGGAATTACGATCCGCCCCTGGCGCCGTATTCTTCGACGCCGTGGGTTCGCTGATTCATCCCGATCCGCCGGCGCCCGTCGTGTACGCCGCCGTCGGCCGACGCTACGGCAGCGCCCTCGACATTGAAGCGATTACGGCTCATTTTCGCGTTGCCTTCCGCCGTCAGGAAGCAATCGACCGCCTCAGCGGTTGGCGCACCGACGAAGACCGCGAATACGCCCGTTGGCGCGCGATCGTCGCCGAAACCCTTTCGGACGCGGCCGACCCCGAGGCGTGTTTCCAGGAGCTATATGCCCACTTCGCCCGGCCGGACGCTTGGCGCGTCCAAGCCGAAGCCGGCCCGACCCTCCGAATTATGGCCGAGCGCGGTTGGCACGTCGGCATAGGCTCCAACTTCGACGCGCGGCTGCGCGGCGTGGTCGCCGGACTGCCGGAATTGCGGCCGGTGCGAACAATGGTCATTAGCTCGGAAGTCGGCTTCCGTAAGCCGGCCGATCCGTTCTTCGAGGAAATCGGTCGCAAGACAAAAATAGCGCCTACAAGGATCGTTTATATCGGCGATGACTTCGCCAATGACTACGCCGGCGCCCGTGCGGCGGGAATGAAAGCGATACTCTTTGATCCGGAGGGTAAATGTCGAGATAGCACGGTTCGGCGCGTTGTTGACCTCCCCGGTCTGTTAGCCGAATGAGCCGTTTCACGCTGGCCATCACCGAAGTTGACGGGTAGTATTACTCCTGTCATCCCTCATCGCTTAGGAGCCTGAAGCCATGCCGAACCATTTTCGTCCCCTCGCCGTTTGTGTCCTAATGCTTGCGGCTGTCCCGCTGTACGCCGACGACGCCGAGGACCAAGCCGTCAAGGCCGTCCACAAGCTCGGCGGCGAGGTGGTCCGAGATGACAAGGATCCGGCAAAACCCGTCGTCGAGGTGGACCTCGCCGGTACTCAGGTGACGGACGCGGGGCTGAAAGAATTGGCCAGCCTTAAGGCGCTGAAGACGTTGAGCCTCAGTCATACGCAGGTGACGGACGCGGGAATGAAAGAATTGGCCGGCCTCACGGCGCTGGAATCGCTGGACCTCTCCCATACCGTGGTAACGAGCCGGATAACGAAGGCATTGGCCGGCTTCAAGAAGTTACGGACGCTGAATCTCAGTGAATGCGATTTCATTTCGGGATACTTCGGACTAGAGGGGCTGGCCGACCTCAAGGGACTGCGATCCCTGAATGTCAACATTACTTATCTGGAGGGCGACGGTCTAAAGGGGCTGTCCGCTCTCAAAGAGCTACAAACGCTGGAACTCAGCGGAGCGAGGAACGAGGAATTGAAGGAGGTGGCCGCCCTCAAGGGACTGCGAACACTGAACATCAGCTGGTCCAGTAGCGTGTCGGACGCAGGACTGAAGGAACTTGCCGGCCTCAAGGGACTGCAAACGCTGAACCTTCGGGGTACTCAAGTGACGGACGCGGGATTGAAGGAATTGGCCGCCCTTGACGGCCTGCAATCGCTGAACCTCAGCAACTGTCAAAGATTGACGAACGCGGGCCTGAAGGAACTGGCCGGCCTCAAGGGACTGCGGACGCTGAACATCGGGCAAAACCAGGGGTGGTTGACGGATGCGGGACTGAAAGAACTCGCCGGCCTCAAAGGGCTGGAAGAGCTGAACCTCAGCGGGTGCAATAAATTGACGGACGCTGGCCTGAAGGAATTGGCCGGTCTTGCGAAGCTGCAACGGTTGTATCTCGGCTTTACCGGAGTAACGGATGCGGGTCTGAAAGAACTGGTCGGCCTCCAATCGCTGCAGACGTTGGACCTTGCCTTTACCAATATGTCGGGTGTGGTGCGGAAGGACCCTGGCAGTGTGTCGAAAGTCAGCCCTACATCGGGCGCGGGACTCAAGGAAGTGACCGCCCTCCAAGGTCTACAAACCTTGAACCTCAACTCTTGCGAGGCGACGGACGCGGGTCTAAAAGGATTCGCCGCCCTCAAGAATCTGCGAACGCTGGACCTCGGAGACAACTACGCGGTGACGGACGCGGGAGTGAAGGAACTCGTCGGCCTCAAGAACCTACAGACGCTGAACCTGGGGGGAACCCAGATGACGGACGCCGGACTGAGGGAACTCGTCGGTCTCAAAGCGCTGCAGACGTTGACGCTCGGCGGGGTGACGGAGGCGGGGATGAAGAATTTGGCCGGCCTTCAGGCGCTGAAGACGCTGTCCCCCGGAGGCGGAGGAACGGAGACGGGACTGAAGGAATTGGCCGGCCTCAAAGCGCTGAAGACGCTGAACATCAATGTGACGGACGGGACGTTGCGGGCGTTACGGAAAATCGGCCTTCTGCACGCGCTGAGCCAGGCCGAAGCCGGCGTCATTCCCCCTGAAACCTACGCGAACTTAACGGACAACATTTATAGGAATCTGTTCCCAGACCGCGAGGGCGTCAAGCGACCTGCAACCATCGCGGACGTTTGGAGACTGAATCTCGCCGGCAGCCAGGTGACGGACGCGGGGCTGAAGGAATTAGCCGGCATGAAGGGCTTACAAATACTGGACCTCTACAACACGGCGGTAACGGGCGCGGGACTGAAGGAATTGGCCGGCCTCAAGGAACTGCAGGAGGTGAATCTCCAGTTTAACAAGCTGACGGACGAGGGACTCAAGGGAATCGCCGCCCTCGACGGCTTGCAGACACTGAACCTCAGCGGATGCAGTGGAGGGACGGACGCGGGACTCAAGGAACTGGCCGCCCTCAAGGATTTGCGGACGCTGAACCTTGGCGGGTACAGGGGACTGACGGACGAAGGACTAAAGGGACTGGCAACCCTCAAGAGTCTGCAACCGCTTGATCTTGACGGGACGAACGCGGTGACGGATGCGGGTCTGAAAGAGTTGGCCGGCCTCAAGACACTGAAGACGTTAACCTTTTCTCAAACCGCCGTGACGGCGGCAGGCGCCGCGGAACTGCGCAAGGCGTTACCTGGATGCAAGATTAATGGTAAGTGACGGTTGGTGAAGTGAACAGGGCCGCGAAGGTCTGCCGCAACGCGACCTATTTTCAGACGTTCTCTATGCCTTCGGCCGACGTTTCGCTTTGGTGGGTTTGACGCCCTCGGGTTTTTGGGTGTCGAAGGCCGCGGTTACGTCCACCGTGAATCCCGGCAACAAATGGGATGTGGCGATCTCGCCTCTGGCGAACTCCCCGTGAACCGAGTAACTCTCCCCGACCAACCGTAGCACCGTGATCGTTACTTGTCGCTGATCGACGACCCAATACTCCGGAATGCCTGCCTTGGCATAGTCGCGTCGCTTCTCCTTGAGGTCGCGGCGACGGCTCTTGGCGCCTGGACTGACAATCTCCATAACCAAGTCGGCGCCCGTCCAAAACCTTTCGCCCATGAGGTCGTAGTGTTGCCTTAACACAAAAAGAATATCTGGCTCTCGAAATTCGCCAGGCCCGAGGCGAACCGGCAGCGGGCCGATTAGAACTACTCCTAACTTCTTTCTAACATTGACCGCCGCGAGCAGTTCATACAGACAGGCGAGTAACCGTTGATGGGATGTCGTAGGGGAAGGCAGAAGATCGATGCGGCCTTGTGAAAATTCGACGAAATAATTGCCGTCCAAATTCAGATACTCTTCTTCGCTCAACAATCTCTTTGCCGCAAGTAAACGCTCCGCGTCCCACGCTGGCTCTCCCTCTTCAAGCGATGTGTGATTGGAGTTTTTTTTCATCGCCTCACCTCACTCCCCACTCTTGGCCGCGCCCCCTTGCCGGATGCGCCTTTCGCGCACCTCGTCCGTCAACCGTTGCACCAACTCCGCCAGCGGCAGCGCGCCAAGGTCGCCGTCCACCCGATCGCGCACCGCGACCGTGCCGGCCGACTGCTCCTTGTCGCCGACCACCAGCATATACGGAATCTTCTCCAATTGCGCTTCACGAATCTTGTAGCCGATCTTCTCCGGCCGGTAGTCGCCGCTGACGCGGAAGCCGTGCGTCCGCAACTCGGCTTCAACCTTCTTGCCGTAATCGGCGAAGCGCTCGCTGACCGGCAGGATGCGCACCTGTTCCGGCGCCAGCCAGAGCGGGAAGGCGCCGGCGAAGTGTTCGATCAGAATGCCCATGAAGCGTTCCACCGAGCCGAACGGCGCCCGATGGATCATCACCGGCCGATGCGGCGTATTGTCTTTGCCGATATATTCCAGCTCAAATCTCTTTGGTAGATTGTAATCGAGCTGCACCGTGCCGAGTTGCCATTCACGGCCGATGCAGTCGCGCACTACGAAGTCGATCTTCGGCCCGTAGAAAGCGGCCTCGCCCTGCTCGGCCGTGTAATTCATGCCGCGCGACTTCACCACTTCAACCAATGTTCGCTCCGCTTTGTCCCAATCTTCCGCCGCGCCGACGTACTTGGAGCTGTCAGGGGCGCGCAGGCCGACGCGAACGCGGTAATCGCTCAGGCCGAGGCTCGACAGGACGAACAACACCAAGTCGATGTTGGCGCCGACCTCCTCCTCGATCTGTTCGGCGGTGACAAACAGATGGGCGTCGTCCTGCGTAAAGCCGCGCACGCGCGTCAAGCCGGAGAGTTCGCCGGTCTGCTCGAAGCGGTAGACCGTACCGAACTCCGCCAGGCGCACCGGCAGGTCGCGGTAGCTGCGCGGCTCCGCCTTGTAAATTTGGATGTGATGCGGGCAGTTCATCGGCTTGAGGAGATACGCTTCCTGTCCGTCCAGCCATTCCCGAAGCGCCTTGGCCTTTCCTTCCGGCGTTTCCGCATTTTGATAATTTACCCACATGGCGCGTAACGCCAGCGCCTGATGCTTCTGATCATTCGATTCCGCGACGGCGGTTGCCTTGACGTACTCATCTACTAGAGCAAGGAGAGCCTTTTCGGCCGGTTCCGTCAGCTGTTTCGCATCAAAGAGGTTGAGCCAGGTATCTACGGCCTGGCCGAGAGGATGAAAGAACATCGGCGGGAATTGGGCGTCCCGATAATACGGAAAGTGGCCGCTGGTACGGTACAGTTCCAAACGGCCGATATGCGGCGTATACACCGGCTGATAGCCACGCTTTATCAATTCATCCTTGATGAACGTTTCCAGCAGGCCGCGCACGGTCGCCCCGCGCGGCATCCACAGGATGAGGCCGCTGCCGACCGCTTGGCTGATGGTGAACAGCTTGAGTTGCTTGCCCAAAACGCGATGGTCGCGCTTTTTCGCTTCCTCGATCTGGCGCAAATAGGCGTCGAGTTCCTTCTGGCTGAAGAATGCCGTGGCGTAGAGGCGCTGAAGTTGCTTGCGCGTAACGTCGTTCTTCCAGTAAGCGCCGGCGATGCTGAGCAGCTTATACGCGCCGACTTTGCCCGCGTGCGGAATGTGCGGGCCGCGGCACAGGTCGATGAATTCGCCCTGACGGTAGAAACTCAACGACGGATATCTCTTGAGATCGTCGTCGATATGTTCGACTTTGTAGTGCTGCTTCAGGTCCGCAACGAGGCCGCGCGCCTCGGCGGTGGTGCGCTCAAAGCGCTCGAACGGCTCGGCGTCGGCGATGATTTTGCGCATCTCTTCCTCAATGCGCGGGAAGTCGGCTTCGGTGATGGGCGTCGGCGATTCGATGTCGTAATAGAAGCCGTTTTCGGTCGGCGGACCAAAAGCGAGTTGTACGCCCGGAAACAGGCGCATCACGGCTCGTGCCATGATATGCGCGCAGCTGTGCCGCAATACTTCGAGCGCTTCGGGGTCTTTCGGCGTGAGTACGGCGAAGGAAACCTCGCCGTCGGGAAGCTCGCGGTCGAGATCGACGACGGCGCCGTCTACTTTGGCGGCGACGGCGTCCTTGGCGAGGCGTTTGCCGATGGACTCGGCCACGTCGCGCGAGCGGGCACCGACGGCGACTTCACGGCGCGAGCCGTCGGGGAGTTTTAGCACTGGCATGGAGGGAATCTCCTGGGAAGATGAGTCGGATCGCCCCTACAACGGGCGCTCCAGATGCACGGTCGCGGCCGGGAAATCAATTTCGAGTCTATGCCGACGTAATAGATGAGTTCCGATTAGGATATCCACGTCCGGGACAAATGTTGTTTGCGCTTCTACCATCAAGCCGTCGAAGGGAAAATCGATGAGATAAACATCCTCTTCAACCGATTGACCAGCTGCCAGAAAGAAACTTGCCCGCACGAGGAAACGGGGGTTCACGGACGAGCGCAGAGCTTCGGGCAGTTCTAGATCGCCGTTGAAGCCGGTGTCGATTGTGGCTGGCCAGTCCCGCCCGGCGATAACAAGATGGACAATAGGAATGCCATCGCCGGATACCGAACCTTGAATCACCGGCGCGACCCCCCCTTCCTTTGATAGTAGTCGTAACCTACCCGCACGACGTAAAGAGGAGTGTCGATTCCATCGGCTCGCGCCCCTTCCACTACCTCTATTGCCGACTCGCCGAACCAGACGCGGCCGCTCACCGGGTCGATCCCCACCGCCTGCCCATGACGATCCGAAACGTCATGGAGTTTTTGGTAGTCGGCCCAGAACTTGATAGCCCTGGCCGTGTCCCCTTCTTTCCAAGGTGAAGTCGGCATGGCCAATAACCTCACTCGCCAACGTAAGGCAACAGCGCCATGAACCGCGCCCGTTTGACGGCATCCTTGGTGGCCCGTTGAAAGGCGGCGCAATTGCCGCTGCGCTTACGGCTGAAGAGTTTACCCTGGCTGGTGCAGAGTTTCTTGAGAGTCTGCACGTCCTTATAGTCCACGAAGGCCGGCCGTGGGCAGCCTTCCTTCGTGCAGAAACGGCAGCGATTCTTCCTACCCCGTCCAAGCTTCTTGCGAACCATCGGTTTTGTCGCCCTATCCTATGTGTGTCGTGACGCCGCAAAGCAAACTCTTAAAATAGCGGCCGGACGGTCAAGCGTCAACGAGCGCTTCTCGCGGCAAGCGCATCTGCTTGACAACACTCCGGGGAGCGGCTAAGAAGGATTGAGTTGGAAACGCCCCCATCGTCTAGTGGCCTAGGACATAGCCCTCTCACGGCTAAGACAGGGGTTCGAGTCCCCTTGGGGGTATCCCGTTGTCCTGTAAGGACTTGCATACAGTGGACAGGACTTGCATAAAGCCCCGGTTTTCCGGGGCTTTTTGCATTTCCGTCACTTCCTGGCAATTCCCGGCGAACGCTGACTGCACCGGATTTTGCAGCGCGACTGCACCGGAATTTGCAGCGCGGACAAAATCACTCTCAGTTACCTGTAAATAGTGCCGCTTGGCTATGGCCTCACTGTTGCCGATCCAGGCGCAAACAACGTGCAAAGGATACTCCGCCGCCAGTTCCGTTTGCCGGCTCGCCCGAAGGTTCTGGAACAGCTTCGGCCATGCGGTCAGGCCGGCGCGACGGATGATCCGCTGTAGTTGCGTCCGAAGGTTGAGGTTTGTGCCGCGCCGTTGGTGGATGACGTGAACCGTCCCCGGCTCTGCTTGGTCGAATACCGCTTCAAGGTGCGGCCGCAGTTCGGGGAAGATCGGGACCCATCGGTCCCCGCCGTCTTCGTGGTGTTCCGTCTTGGGCGCGTGAACAAGGAAGCGGTTCTTCTCCCAATCGACGTTGGCCCACTCCAACAGCATTAGCTCGGAAGGGCAGCGAAGCCCACCGAAACGACAGAGGGCGAAGATTAGCCGCCATTCGGCGTCCGGACACGCTTCCATTACCTGCCTGGCCGCGTCTCTGCCGACGAAGAACTTGCGCGATTCGTTGGCCTGAGTCGGCGGCTTCACGTCAAGGAACGAGTCCGAAGGGATGAGGCGGGCGCGGACGGCGGCGCGGAAAAACTGCTTCGCTCGTTTTGCCGTCCGCCCGGCCGTCCCGTTGGCGTAGCGCTCCCGAAGCCAGAGCAGCCAGGCGTCGGCGTCGCCGGGGGAAATCTCTCGCATGGGCTTGGCCGCTCCGAAGAAATCGACCAGCCGCGCCTTACACGCTTCAAGGTTGCGGCGCGTGTTCGGCTTCACGTCCGTTCGCCGGGCGATGTAGGAATCGAGGAAGTCGCCCAGCAACGTACTGGCTCGCTCGGCAACCAATCCGACGGCCGCCAGCTTCGCGGCGAGGTCGTCGCCGATCTGAGACACCCACCGCGCGGCGTCGTCATCGAGAGGACACCTTGAAATCTGCGCGGCGTTGAGCGCCTCCACCTTGCCCTTGATGGATTCAGCCAATCGTTGCGACGCCTTGCCTAGACGAATGCTCTTTCGCTTCCGGTCGCGGTCGATGAACTGAATGGTTCGGTGTCCGTCCGGCCCCTTGGAAATGCTCGCCATGACGCCTACCCTTTCTTGGTTTTGCCGTTCGCTTTCCGGCCGCCACTCGCTCCCAGCTCCAGCCCGAAGTAAGCGGCGAGCGCGTCCGCGATGTCGAGCCGCAAGAATTGTTTGCCGCTAACGAAGCGCTGGATGCTCGCCCTGGTCACGCCGGTTTCGCGCTGCAGCGCCTTGTAATTCGTCCGCCCGCTTTCGACGGCCTGCGCGATGGTCCGTCGGAGCAAGTCGGAAATCGGGGCCGGTTGGTTCGCGTCGTTCATAGTGCGTTTATTATCACACAAGGGCGCGTCGGCGTCAACCCCCGTAGCTCACGGCGCCGCGTTGTCGTATTTCGCGGTCCCCGCATCAGGCGGTGGACCGCGCTTCTGGTCCCATTCTGGGATAAGGGGCGTGTACGTCCCCAGCACGGTGCTGGAAATGTCCCCAGCACGGTGCTGGAAATGTCCCTAGCGTCAGCCGCGTTTCGACTGAGAGCAGACGCAGTAGCGCGACACGCCGCGCCGTATTCCGCCCCGATGGACGATCTTGAGCAAGCCGCGCTGTTCCAGGCGCCGAAGCGCTCGGCCGACGTTGCGCCGGTTGCAACCGGCGCGGCGGGCGATGTCGTCATAAGAAGTCCGCGCCGTCCCATCTCTGGTGTCGCGGAACAGCACAAGCCATACGGCAATTTCCGCTCGGCTTAATTCCGCCATTGCGAAGTCGGCGAAGGCGTTCAGCACGGCAAAGCGTTCTCCCGCTTTCGACTTGGCACCGTCCGGCTTCCCCTTCGGCTTGCCCCGGTGAGGGTGATTCGGCGGCGCCGGGTTCGGCCCGTCCATCGGCGGCGGTTCCTCCCCCACGGCTATGATTCCCGGCATCATGCGCCTTCGCCCCCTTCCGCGTCATCAGTCGCCGGCGATGTCCGCGCCCACAAGGCGGCGAGCGCCGACTTGACCTTGCCGGCGTCCGGTCGCGGTCCCTGGTCCGCGCCGACTGGCGTGAAACGCTGATGCCGACGGTGAAAGGTTAAGTCGATGTCCTTTGCTTCACCGTGGCGACTCTTCAAGTGCCGAAGGATAACGGCGTCGCCCTGGTCGTCGCCGTCGGGAACGAGAATGAAAGCGTCGTCGGCGCCGTATTCCAGTTCCGACGATTCCCGAAAACTGGCAAGGTTTAGCCCGTCGCCTGAGTAGCTCGAACGGCCTTTACTGTCTTTCGTCCTGCCGACGGCGGAAACCACAATGACGGCGGTATCAGCGTCGGCGAACTGTCTCAGGTAATCCATCGTCGCGTTGACCGATCCGCGTTTGTCGGCATGTTCGCCCGGCGACGGAATGCGCTGGATGTAGTCAAGCAAGAGCAGCTGGGCGCCGAAGGCGTCGGCCGTCGCTGCCGTGTTCGCCAAGTCGAAAGGCGGTCGCACGAAGGCGAGCCGTTCGGCAAGTGGTTCCAGGGTGTTCATCGCTTGGTCAATGCGTTCGGCGTGTTCGGCGCCAAGTCGCCGATGCCGGATCGCCGATAGGTCGATTCCCGACAAGCGGGCGAGTTGCCTATCGAGCAACACGGCCGGCCCCATTTCCACGTTGCAGACGACGGCCCGAAGGGTAGGCGTCAGACGCAAGGCGTCGATGACGACTTGCATGGCGAACGCCGTCTTGCCGGCCCCCGGCGCGCCGCCCAACAACGTCACGGTTCCCGGCCCGATTTCTATGCGCGACAATTCGCCGGTTCCCACTGGAAACAGAACAGGCGGCTTGCCGGAAAGAACGTCGTCGCGCCAGTCGGCGAGGGCGTCGGCCCCGCCGATGAAAGAAGCCTTAGCCATGAGCGGCCGCCCCCTTTCCGATATGAGACAATCCGCAGTCAATTTGTCTGCGAATGTCGGCCGGCGTCAGTCCTGAATCAAGGGCGGCTTCGGTCAACAGGGCGTGCGCCAGGGCCGGCGGACAGGCGAACTCGGCAAGGTTCGCGGCCGCGCTGAACAGCAGACGGTGCCGGTCCCCTTGGTCGGCGGCGTCCCGGATGAAATCGAACGTCGCCCGATTCAAACGCGGCGAACCGTCCGCGACGGCGGCGCGGCGGGCTTTCTCCTCGCTCTGCTGACTTGCCGCCGTCACCGCGGCTTGCCAGTCGGCGGCGGCTTGCTCGCACGTCACGGCAACCGGGGGCAAGTCGAAGGGTTCGGGTTGTTCCGCCAACCGGCGGATGCCGTCGAGGGACAGAGCCATCAATTCGTCGTGCGTCAGCCGGCGTTTGTGCAAGCCGGTTTTCGGGTGCCGGCTGTTCGGTGCGCGAAAGAGACGCACCGCGTCATATACGCCGGCGTCGATGCTCACGCCGGACGCGGCGGCGATACTCTCGGCAAAACGTCGCGCCGCCCGGTTGAAGAGAACGGACGGCGCCGGCCCCCAGAAAGTCGGCAGTCCGACGTGATAGCCTTTCGAGCCGGAAAAGAAGGCGAGCAAATCGTCGTCATCCAGGACCGGGTAACGGTCAAGGAGGAACGCCATAAGGCGTCTAGCGTCGCGCAAGGCGTGTTCCGGGTCGTTTTCCCGGTCAATGTCCCACCAAAGCCACGGCCCCCCGCACGGCCCGCTGTAGCCCTTTGTCGAGCCGGTCTCCGCAAGATGCCGGCGGAAGTCGTCGCCATAGGTGAAGGCGGACAAGTACGATTCGCGGTCGGGTTCGGCCCGTGAGTCGCCAGCGCAGCACGCGGCGAAGGCGGCGGCGGCGTCCACTAAACGCCGTCGCCCCGTCTTGCTCCCGACGACGCGAAAGCCGTAGGGCATGGACGCGGCTGTCATCGCCGGTCCCCCAAGTGCGAGCCGTTGGCTTCGACGGCCTGCTTGCCGTGCATTCGTCGGCTTGGCGGCGGCGGCGCCGGTTCCTTTTCCAGCTGAGAAGGGTCGAATGACGCATCCGCTTCGGGTGTGTCCGTCGGCTCGAAGGCGTCGCCCGGCTCGATGCCGGCGCACTCGAAACGGGTTAGGCGGTTGCTTTCACTCCCATCGTCATTGCGGCGTATAGCCAGCTTGCCCCGAATCAGGATGCCGGCCGGCAACGGCTTTTCAAGCTGTTCAAGGCTTGTTATTCCCAGCTTAGCGAGGTCGCGTTTAGTCATCGGCAGCGCGGCAGGCGTCAGCCAAAGGTCAACCCAAGCGCGGCGGCTTTCGTATTCGCCTTCGGTTACTTCAAGCGTCAACTTGTATCCAGGGGTCGAGCGCTGTTTGCTGGTGAACAGCTCGCCCGACAGGATGCGAAAGAGGTATTCGCCCGCTGGCAACGGCGCGAAGTCGGCGGCGGCTTCCGTGCGCTTCCAGGTTTCCGCCAGAGATTCGCGCTCGGAATTGTGTAGAATGTCACTGAGTTTTTTGCGTTCAGTCATTGCGGGGATCTCCATTGCGAGCCGGGCGGCTTGTCCCCGCCCGGCTCGGTCGGTTAATCGAAAGGGTAGGTTGAGCCGGCGCGGCGGCGCGGTCGGCCAGCGCCCAGACGGTGACGGGGCGAGCGTGACCTTGCGGCCGCGACGTGCGCACGAATCCGGCGGGTCGAATGATCTTGGCTTCCGCCAAAGGTCCGGGTACGGCGCCGAAGAGTTTCGGGTTAAGGTCGGGCGGCAATGTTACGCTGACGCGCACGACGTCGGCAGTCGCCTCGCCGACGGCGACGAGGCGGAACAGCAGGGCGCGGCGGCCGCGGCGGACGAAAACGGCCCGGCGCGATTGCAACAGAGAAAGGGCTTCACGCTTACGACGTTCGCCTTCAGTGCCGTCAGTTAGTGACAGGATTGTGCCAGTCACGGCTCGCCCTCCACGTCGCGGGACAACCGGCGGCAAGCCACGAATCGAGGTCGGTGCGTCGCCAGCGCACCAGAGCGCCGACGCGGACGGGTGCCGGCATCTTGCCGGCGTCGGCAACCCTGTAGACGTGACGGGGAGAGCAATCGAGCAGCGCGGCCACGGCGCGGACGTCTAGCAGCGCGGCCAGTTCTGGCGGCAAAACAGAAGTGTTCACGGATTCGTCCTTTGAGAGTCGGTTGCGGCAAGCGCGGCGCTTGCCTGACACCCCAATTAAAAGGCGAGTTCCGGACAGATAATTTGTCCGTCGGATTTATTCCGGCGTGCTGACAGAAAAAGACGTGAATTGTCCGGGAAAGAAAGGGATGCTGCCGCGCGCCGGAATAAATCGGAGGGCTTGACGGGGTTGGCGCGTCGATTTTGTCCGGCGCTACTTGGCGGCTCGTTCGATTCGTTTCCTATGCCGGTCAACGGCGGCTTTCACTTCGCGTTTGTCCAGCCCTAACGCACGGGCGCATTCTCCGTAAGTTTTGTAGCGGCGGCTGCCCCAGGCGCTGAATATCTGGGCGTCTGCCTTAAGGTCGGTATCAGCGGGCCGGCCCCGTGTGCGGCGCGTCTGTTTTTCGTCTTGCTCCGCCCCGCCCTCTTCGCGTTTGGCATCGGCGCTTCTGGCAGTGGCCGGCTCGCCCGTTCTCTCACACTCCGCTTGGAGGATATCCGCGACATCTTTCAGGGAAATACCGAAAATGTCTGTTCCCGCCTTGCAACGGACGCGAAGCAAATCATCCATTCGCTTGGGTGTATCCGCAGTGAACGCGGAATGGCGGAAGAGTTGGCAAGCGAAGTGTTTGATTCGGTCCAAGTCGTGTGCTTCATTGGGGGGCACACGTTCACGCATTGTGGCGATATAGTTGGGGTTGGCTTCCAGGTATGGCCGGAGGCTGACGTAGCGGCCGGCGGCGGGGTCGTATTCTTGGTCCCCCTCCAGCCGCCTCCCCGTCAGTTCCGACGGCTGCCGTATGCGACAACAATCCCTTGTTTCCCGGCTTGTCCCCCTTGCTCTGTCCCGTCCTGTCCTGTTCGCCAGTGAGGTGATCCCGCAGCCGCTTCAACCCGAAAATCGCTGCCCACCCTGGCACGCGGAGGTATGGAATCGGTTGCGGTCCCAGCAACTCAACGTCGGGGTGTGACAGATGCTCCGACGCCCACGCATGTGCATCGCGCCAAGTTTCCACGTAGTCAATGCAATCCAGGTTGTTCAAATTGGCGTGAGCTTCGAGCCTGGAGATGTTTTGATTCAACCAGGAAATGAATTCGCCGACGCTATTGGGTTCCGCCATGACATCTACCCTTGCACGGGCCAGCCGGCCGCGGCGAAGGGAAAGGGTAGCATCCCGTCGGCGGGCCGGCCGTTCAACCGCTAGCAAGGCGGTTGCCCGATGGGACTATTCTAGCAATCGTTACGGGTGAGGCTTCCCCTTCGTCGGGTTCGGCGGCGAGAGCTTCAAGTTCTTGCCGGACTTCGCGGACGTGGTTGGCAAAATGCGGCAGCCCCTTTTGTTGGTCGTGGAAGTCGTCAAGAACGTCGCGGACGTTTCCCCTTCGGGCGGCGACGATGCCGCGGACAATCTCTTCGGCGTCGGTCGGGCCGATTGCCAGGGCGTCTTGCGGCAGCTGAACCAAGCGCAAAATCTCAACGGCGGCCTTCAGGCGGTTCGGGCCGTCGGGCTTCTCCATCTCGCCGGCCAACACCCCCAAGGCTTGCGGAATCAGCGAGCGCAGCCGGTCGGCGGCCGCGCCCCATATTTCGCCGCGTCGTTGGTTCAACGTGGCTTGAAACAGCGGATCATACAACCGCCATTTCGTGACGCACGTTCGGGACAGGTTCAGCAGTTCGGCGGTTTCCTTGTCGGTCTTGCCACTCGCCAGAAGGTCAAGGGCGTTTAGCTGGGGCATCGTCAGCCCGCGTTTGTGTTGCCGTTGGTAGACGACGGTTCCGTTTTCGCTCTGCGCGTCCTTCCGCAGTTGTCTTTTCGCAGCTGTCATTTCGACGCCTCCCTTATTCGCGTTCTGCCGCGTTCTCGCCATTGAGACGGCGGACGGACCATTTCGATGTCGTTTGACGCATTAGGCGACGGCCCAGCCTGTTCAGCGGGTCGTGGCGCCAAGCAGCAGCGCGGCGAGCCGGGCGCGGTCTTCCGGCGGCAAGGCGAGCAGCGCCGCGGCGAGGCTCTCCGCGGTAAGACCGGCCACGGTTATTTGTGCGCCAACTGCACCGGATTCTGCAGCGCCGGGAATCGGCGGTTGCCACAACTCATTGCAGTGAGTACTATTTATGGAAGGCCGTTCGAGTCCCCTTTGGGGGTAGATTGACAACCCGTTGACGACCCAGGTTGTCGGCGCTAGAGGGGGACATTCATCATCCTTTGGGAATGATGAATGTCCCTTTTTCCGTTTCAACTGTTGGGAGACATCCTGCCGCTGGTGTTGGCGCACCTAGGGGTCGGCGCGGTACAATCGGAAGGGTCAGGGGAGTAGACCTCCACCGCACCCGGATCGCGAGCCGAGAACGCCTATCGTCCCCAAGGGGCGAACCCTTAACAAAGCATGGCGCTCTCTCGGGTCGCCAACGCCTGATACGGCGCCGTGGGGTTGCTCCCCTGATATACCAGTATGGCGAAAAGGTGATCAAACCAACGAGAGAGGCAGGCTCGTGAAGACGAGTACAGTACTCTCAGACTCTCATATGAAGCCGTCGGCGGACGGTGGCGTACACCGTCCGTAAATTCCGGTTCATCTAATTAGAGCATGGCGCTCTTTGTTTTCCCCGGGGTCGAACGAGCTACAACGGCCGAATCGACAGTAGCCCATGAAAGCCCTGCCGCGAAAGCTGCTGCCGAAGGCGAGTCGTGACCCCGCGGACCCGATAGCCAACCCGGCCCTCGGCATCAACCCACGGGTTAAAAGCACGGACAGAACCGAGGGAGCCCTTTGACCGAATCGACAAGGCGAACGTGAGCCCCGTATCCGCGCCGAAGAGCGTCACGAGGCGGAGCAGAGAATCGAAGTCTCCGTCCCGTGCTGCAGTAAAGGACTTTCGGCAATCCCCGACAAAACTGCTCGCTTCTACCGCCGTCCGCTCAATCCGCTGCTCGGCCTCGCTCAGGTCCGTCAACGGGTCCAAGACCCATTCGGGCTTGGCGAATTCACCATCGAGACAAATCCACGTAGCCTGTCGCCCGTTAAAGAGCAACCCTGCTCGACACCGTTCGCGGAGCATATAGCTCTTCAACTGCTCGACGTGGTCTGACAGTTCCGCCTCTCGGCGCTTGGTTTCAACTATCACGGCAGGGACATAGGGAGCAAATCGCTCTTCAATGGCCTCACCGGCGACGAAGCCTGCCACGTCGAGGGAGCGCTCTTCAACGCCGAAGCGGAGATGTTGATTCACCACAGCCGCACGGGCTCCGCCTTTGGTAAGAAACCAAACGAGCGCCTGACGGACGTGTTCCTCCGGAGTCAAGCAGACGAGACGCTCCCTTACCAGACATCTGACGAAGCTGCGCGCGCCATCCTTGGGCTCAGTCACGAGGGGCGCGACGAGATCTTGGCCGAGATACCGAAAACAGGGCACTTCAAGGGTTTCCGCCACATCCCTTATTCCTCGGCCAAGTATTCGAGAACCGGGTCGATCACGACCCGTCGCCAGGATTCCTCTGCCGCTTCGACCAGAACTTCTTCGTGGCCGTCCAGCTGATCAGCATACATCGACAACACATTCTCTCGGTAGCCAGAGCCCTTGCCGAATTGCGCCTGCACGCGGGTCCAGAATGCGTTGCTCGAATCCTTGGGGGATAGCGCCGT
Organism: Planctomycetaceae bacterium UBA4732; assembly: GCA_002404095.1. Lineage (GTDB taxonomy): Bacteria > Planctomycetota > Planctomycetia > Gemmatales > Gemmataceae > UBA4732. The sequence goes on from DHJA01000283.1 coordinate 42,027, forward strand.
GTCGCTCAGGTAGTCGTGCATGGCGACGCCCACTTCCCGCACCATGTTCTCGAATGACGAATCAATTCGCGTCTCGAGCACGGTGAACAACTCGCGCAGGTCCGACTCTTTGGGGGAACTGGTTTTCACACTCCGAACGATTTCGAGGACCGCTTCCTTCGACCTGGAGACCGCGATCCGCACGAGCTGCTCGGTGATAGGCACCGCATCATAGTAGATGTCGATGTTGCGGGGCGGATAAAGCCCGTAGCGATTATTCGTGGCGCGCAGCGTCATGACGTGGCGCCCGCTGGACCCTTCCCAAAGGGCTCGGAACAGTTCAAAGAAGCGGTCGGCGTTGGCCAGCGTGACGTGGCGATGCTCGGCGATCTTCGCTCTGGCCTGACGCACGAGGGTTTCTTCGGCGAGGTTCAGCCCCTTCCCTTCCCTTCCCTGATTTTCTGGAAGCTGTCGCCGATCTGCGTGACCCGCTCCCAGACCCTGTTATCGCGTGACTTGATGGCATCGAAAATCGCGGTCCACACCGCGTCGCGCTCAGCCTGCACCTCTTCCAGCGTGTTATCCGATCGAAGGGAAAAATCGGTACCGCCCGCGCGCTCGAAGTGCTGTAGCGGGTCATAGAAGAGAACGTTTAACCCGTTCAGACCGCGGCTGCTCAGGGTATCGTCGATCTGGCTGCTGTGGAGATTGATGCCGGTAATCCGCTGCCCCACCGGTCCCTGTCCGCCGACGACGTCTTCCGGCTCGCCGCTTTGTGGAATCACCATCAGGGCGAATTTCGACGACGAGAGCGGAGCTTCCGGGGTCACGTGACGCATGAGCAATGGCATCACGTTCGACGGGGCGGGTTTGAACGCTTCCGTCAGAATGCAGATGGCGGTCTTATCCTCGCGAATGTAGCGGTCCAGATCCTCCCGATTGAACTGCGCCGCGTCCACTCCCTTGGTATCCACGACCGCGGCGACGTTCGCCATGTGGGGGTTGAGGAGTTTCACATCCACGCGGAACGTGATCCGTCGCGGAATCGAGACCGTCTCCAGTTGGGCGAGGTTCAGACCATCAAAGGTCTTTTTAATCCACGTGCGAGGATCCTGCTCGTCGGACGGACACTCCAGCTCGGTCAAGACTCGCGCGTCTAGGTTCGCCTGGCTCAACACGCGAGCCTTAAACTGCTCGTAACCGTCAGCGGGAAACTCGCGCGCAAGACGGAGCGCGGCATCGTTCTCGCTCCTCTCGCCCTCGGGCAGCTTCACCATGTTGCGGACGGCTCGCACCAGTTCGGGCGGGAAATTCACCTGGTCGCCCTTCTGCCCGGACTCCGCGCTGTCGGGATGGACCTTCTTCCACGTAGTCAAGCAAAAATCGGAGACGGTTTGTTCGACTTCCTCGCGCGGGTAGGGCTCGATCTCGAACCTGGTCGTATCTCCCGGCACCACCACGACCTCGCAGAGCGTGGTGTATCCCGCCCCCGTGGCCATCAGGCGCTCGACGACCTGCACCGTCTTGTCGCCGGCCTTCGACGGTTTTTTCTTCTCTCGATTGGCTGTGAGTCCCACCAGGTGGCAGATCGCCGTGGTCTTGCCGACGCCGACCTGGCCGATGAACACCAGCCGGTGGCGGGTCGTGCCCAGCAGCTCCGCCAGCTCTCCGAGTTCGGCCTTCAGGTCGGCGAGGGCGCTCTTGCGCATCTGTTCCAAGACTGTTTTCGGAGCCTGGCGTTTGGCGAGTTCGCCGTCAATGGCGGCGGTAAGGGTCTGCGCGTGTTTCAGTCGATCCGGGCGTTCAGTAATGCTCATCCGCCCCCCCGGAGGTAAGACCAGAAGATGACTCTAGGGACTAAGAGGGCGTCTTGAAATCA